>NZ_CP031425.1:324376-648752 GCF_003367705.1 Microbacterium foliorum
GTCGACGCTGCGGCGTCGTCGTTGTAGTCCGCGGCATCGAGCACGTTGGAGAGATCGTCGGTGGCGGTCGCCGGCGCGGCGGTCGTGTACGCACCGGGGCCGGGGTTGCGGACGGTGAGGGTGTACGTCACCGTCTCGCCGACAGCGGGCAGCTCGGTGCGGTCCGCTGACTTCTCGATGGTCAGGCGCGGAAGCAGCACGGTCACCGCGGCACACGCCTCGCCGGTGACGGGGTCGTTGCCTGCAGCATCTGCGGGATCGCACGCCGGCGTGACCGGGGTGTTCGGATCGTTCGGCTGCCAGGCGACGTTGCGCACCGTGCCGTTGCCGGAGGCGCCCAGTTTCACGCTGTAGGTCAGGGACACCGATTCACCGACGCCCAGGGCACCGCGCCACGACAGCAGCGGGCTGCTGTAGTTCAGGGTGCCCGGACGGCTGGCCGCCGCATCGTTGCCGTAGGCGCCGTCGTCGATGACGTTCGACAGGTCGTCGAACACCACAGCGGGGTTCGCGTCGGTGTAGGCGCCCGTGCCGGTGTTCGTCGCCGTCACCGTGTAGGTGACGACATCGCCCGGTCGAGCATCTGCCGACACGTCGGAGGTCTTCGTGATCGCCAGATCGGGCGGGGTCGCCGCGTTGGAGAACGTGCAGAGCACGTCGGAGCCTGCGAAGCCGTTGTTCGGCATGACGAACGTGCCCGACGGGCCGCTCCCTTGCCCGAGTCGTCTTCCGCTGACGGAGTCCACACACGTCCAGGTGCTGCTGTAGTTGCTGAGTATCGTGCCGCCGACGCCCGCCTCCGAGATCGTGTAGGTCTGACCGGCTGTGCCGATCACGGGACCCGCGACCTCGGCAGGAGTGCCCTGGACGCCCGAGTCCGACCCCTGAGTCGTGCCGGTGTTGCCCTGCGAGATCGCCCCACCGGTGACCGAGACGGTGAACTGGTCGCCGGCGACCACACGGCCGCCGGGGAGGTCCTTGACCACGCGGATCACGTTCGGAGACGCGCAGGAGCCGAAGTCGGCGACCGTGTTCGTCGTCGGCGTCATCGTCATCGTGTTGATCGTCGCTCCGGTGCTGGGGTTGACCGCGTAGCGAACCCGGTCGGTGCCGCCGTCGGGGATGCCTGCGAGGTACAGCAGCCCGTCGCCGCCGAACGCCATCGAACCGAGCGACCCGGCAGGAGGCGAGGCGATGCTCGTCGTGGTGAGCAGTGCGCCGGTCGCCGTTCCGGTCGTGGGGATCGTCTCGTTCACCGAGAGCAGCAGGCCCGCGCTGACGATGTACAGACGCCCGGCGTTGTCGAAGGCGAAGTCACCGTTGTTCCCCGCGCCCAGGGGGACTCTGGCGACGATCCCGGAGATCGCGGTGTCGGTGGCGCGGTTGAAACCGTAGATGTAGAGCGTCGAATCGGCGACGGCGCCGTAGTAGTAGATGTCGGTGGCGGCGTTGAAGGCGCCCATGACGATGCCGCCGCTGGTCGCGGGAAGACCGGTGAGGGTGACGGGGTAGTTCGTCACCGCCCCGGTCGTCGCGGTGACGCTGGTCACGTAGCCGGTCGACTGGCCCACCGCCTGTGTGGCGAGCCAGAACAGTCCTGCGTCGCCGTCGACCGCCAGAGCGTTATGGAGGCCGGGGTACGTCAGGGTGTTGTTGCGCGTCAGAGCCCCGGTTGCGGTGTTCATGCTGTAGATGCTGTGTTCGCCATTGGCGTCGGGGCTCTGGTCGAGCGCGTACACCTGACCGCAGGAGATCGGATCGTTCACCGCGGCCACGGCGGGCGGTGCGCTCAGAACCCCTCCGGCGACGAGCATCCCTCCGACGAGGAGGCCCGAGGCGCCCATCGCGATCGCACGCCACCTGCGGAGAAGACCGCGCGTTGAATCAGTACGGGTTCGACCCATGGTGATCGGTTTCCTTTGCTCACCCAGGTGCTCACACGTGGGTTCTCCCACTCACACGGGGCGAAGAGACCGTGTGAGAACTGCGATGAAATACCCGCACGCGACGGTGGCGAGTTTTCTGCAAGCTACATGTCGGGGCGACCGGTTCTCAGTGAATCCATAGTTCACGCGCCTGATTCACCCTCGTTTTCACCTGTAACGCGGCCGACACGCGGGAAGGGCTCATCGGGAGGCAGGCGCTCGCGGTCCGACGCCCATAATGCTGGAAGACCGGTCGATTCCTCGAGGAACCGACCGGTCTTCGGTGTCGTCGATGCGCGGCTATGCCGGTGCGCTGCTCCGCGGTCAGGGAGCGGATCGATCGCCGCCCCGGGCGCGCGGGCGACGCGTCGACCACAGGGCCAGGGCGATCAGCACCGGCTGGAAGAACAGGCGCACGAAGCGCTTGGTGTCGGTGTCGAGCCCGAAGGCATCGCGGTGCTCCAGCCACTGGGCGATGTTGCCGGGGAAGACGGCGAGGAAGAACAGGGCCGTGGCCACGCCGACCAGCCCGCGGCGCTTGCGCGCGACGAGCAGAGCCGCGCCGAGTCCGACCTCGACGACGCCGGACGCGAGAACGGTCACGTCGGGATCCAGCGGCACCCAGTCCGGCACCTGCGCCTGGAACTCGTCCCGCGCGAACGTCAGATGCGAGACGCCGGCGAAGACGAGGAAGGAACCGAGGAAGATCCGACCGACCGTGCGTGCGACATTCTTCTTCGACATGGTGCGAGTGTACGCGGCGCGGCTCAGCGGAGCATCGAGAACAGCAGCCGACCCGCCTCCTCCGTCGAGAGCCGGGTGAAGATCGGCAGCGCGATGACGTATCGACCGAACAGGAACCCGATGAGGGCGGTGGCCATCCGGCGGGCGTGCGCACGGCCCACCTCGTCGACGAGCGGGTCGAAGACCGAACTCTGGAGGTAGTCGCCGATCGTCTCGGACGCCCCGGAGTCCGAGACCAGTCGGCGGGCGAGGTCGGCGAGCCGAGCGCCGTGCTCGGGGTGCTCCCACACCGCCAGGACACCGTGAGCGAGACGCTCGAGGTCGAGTCGGCCGTCGTCGTCGCGAGAGAGGGCGATGACGTCGTGCGGGGCCGCACGCAAGGCGATCGCGGCCGCGATCAGTCCGTTCCTCGAGCCGAAGTGATAATTGACCAGAGTATGGCTGACCCCCACCTCCGTGGCGAGATCTCGCGAGGAGATCGATGCGAGATCACCCGCGTCGAAGTGCCGGTGCGCCGCATCCAGGAGAAGGCGACGAGCGATGGGGGCACCGGAAGGACGTCCGCGCCGGTTATTGACCATTCTCGTATCGTCGCACTCGGGTGATGCATGCTCAACCTCATGAGCACACGTATCGACACCGACTGCGTCATCGTCGGAGGCGGCCCGGCGGGTCTGATGCTCGGGCTGATTCTCGCCCGGGAAGGGCTCGACGTCACGGTCGTCGAGAAGCACGCCGACTTTCTCCGCGACTTCCGCGGCGACACCATCCACCCCTCGACCCAGCAGCTGCTCGGCGATCTCGGGCTGCTCGATGAGTTCCTCGCCACCGCGCACTCCGACATGGATCGCGTCACCCTCAGCTGGCACGGCACCGAGCTCACCCTCGCGGACTTCTCGCACCTGCCCACCCCGCGCCGAGTCATGTCGTTCCTGCCGCAGTGGGACTTCCTCGACCTGCTCGCGGAGGCGGCGATCCGGCATCCGGGTTTCCGGCTGCTGCGGTCGACCAGGATCCACGACGTCGTGCGCGAGGCAGGACGGATCGTCGGGGTCACCGGGGCCGACGCCGAGGGAGCGATCGAGATCAGGGCTCGGCTCGTCGTCGACGCCTCCGGACGGGATTCGCAGATCCGGGAAGCGGTGGGACTCACCCCGCGCGGGGTGGCGGCGGCGATGGATGTGCTGTGGTTCCGGTTGCCGAAGGGGCCCGACGAGGCCTATCCCTTCATCCAGGCCGGGGCCGGGATGATCATCACCATCGACCGCGGCGATTTCTTCCAGATCGCCCACGTGATCCCGGCGGGCTCCTGGACCGGAACCGACCGGGATGTCGCGCGCATGACGCGTCGGCTCATGTCGATCTCGCCCCGCCTCGGCGCCTCGGCGGCGGGACTCCGGACCGACGATGTGCACCTGCTGCGCGTGCGGCTCGAGCGATTGCACCGGTGGTACGTCGACGGGATGCTGTGCATCGGCGACGCGGCCCACGCGATGTCACCGGCGGGAGGGGTCGGCATCAACCTCGCCATCCAGGACGCCGTGGCCGCAGCCCGCATCCTCGGACCCGCGCTGGCGCACGGAGGCCGCCCTCGGCGCGCGGATCTCCGCCGCGTCCAGCGCCGCCGCACGTGGCCGACTCTCGTGACCCAGACGGTGCAGCGCGCACTGCAGGGGCCGCTGCTGTCGACGAGCGATGCGGATGCGCCCCTGCCGCCGGTGCTGCGCGTGCTGAGGCGGCATCCGGCACTGTCGCGCCTGACGGGCAGGTTCGTCGGGCTCGGTGCTCGCCCCGAGCGGCTGGGCCGACGGGCAGTCAGATCAGACGGCGCAGCGCCTCTTCGAGCGTGATGCCCTGCGCCTCGGCGCGGTCGCGCAGGCGCGCATGCTCATCGCTGGACAGGGCCAGCCGCACCTCGATCGGGTCGTCGACGGGCGCGTACAGGCTGTCGAGCAGGTCGGATGCCTCGGCCCAGAGAGGCTCGCTGACCGTCGTGGTGATGGTCGGCGACACCGCAGGAGCATCGGCATCGCGGGTCGCGGCGGCCGCGATCGGCGCGGATGCCGCCGCCGCGGCGCCGGCATCGGTCGCCATCGTGAAGCCGGGCCCGCGGCGCGGCTCCTGCTTCGCCTGGTAGGCCTTGGCGGCGGCGTTCGCGCGCTCGTCGGCCGCCTCGTTGAGCGGGTGGCCGGCGTGGCCCTTGACCCACGAGAACTCGACGTCGCGTCCGAGGATCGCCTCGTCGATGCCCTCGAGCAGGTCGCGGTTGAGCACGGGACCCCCGTCGGACTTGCGCCAGCCCTTGCGCTTCCACCCCGGCATCCACTTGGTCACCGAATCGATCACGTAGCGACTGTCGCACTCGATCATCAGCTTCTCGGAGATGCCGGCCGTCGCCTGCAGCAGCTCGAGCACGGCCCGCAGCTCGCCCTGGTTGTTGGTGCCGTGCGGGGATCCTCCCGCCGCCCAGTTGGCGTCGTCGATGTACCAGGCCCAGCCGTTGGGGCCGGGATTGCCCAGGGCGGAACCGTCTGCGGCGGCGGTGATCGTCATCCCTCCACCGTAGCCGCGACCGACGACACCGCCCGCTCGTGCTCTGTTCGCGGCCCGCGGGGCCGCGGCATAGTGTGGTCGGATGCCTTCCGACTTCACCTGGGATTCCTGGATCGGCACGGCGGCGGCCCTCGGCATCGCGATCATCGCCGCCGCGGCCGCACTCGTGACGCTGGCGCTGGTCGCCGGCCTGATCGGTCGTCGAGTGCCGTGGGTGCGTGATCTCGCCCGACGGGTCCGCAACGCGATGATCGTGACGGCGGCGGTGTCGGCGATCTGGATCGCCCTGTCCGTCACCGAGCCCGCGGCGCAGGACTGGTGGCCGGCCGTCTCGAGACTCTTCCTGATCGCCACGATCCTCACGGGGTCATGGCTCGTCGCCGCCTCCGCCTCGTTCGGCTTCGAGAGGCTCATCGACCGTGAGGAGAGCGCACTCGTCGGCCCCGAGGCGCGTCGCCGGCGCACCCAGCTGCTCGTGATCCATCGCCTCGTGCTGGTGACGATCGCCGTTCTCGCGCTGGGCGCGGTGCTGTTCACGTTCCCCGAGATGCGGGCTGTCGGCACGAGCCTGCTCGCATCCGCCGGAATCGTCAGCATCATCGCGGGCCTTGCCGCGCAATCCATCCTCGGCAACCTGATCGCCGGCGTGCAGGTCGCGTTCACCGATGCCATCAAGGTCGGCGACGTCGTGGTCATCCAGGGGGAGTGGGGGCGCATCGGCGAGATCAATCTGTCGTACGTGGTCGTCTACATCTGGGACGAGCGGCGGCTGGTCGTGCCGTGCAGCTACTTCACGACGACGCCGATCGAGACCTGGACGCGACGATCCGACAAGATCCTCGGCACCGTCTACCTGGATCTCGACTGGCGGGTGCCGATGGACGATCTGCGCGCCGAGTTCGCACGGGTCGTCGAGGCGTCGCCGGCCTGGGACGGCCGGTCGCTCGACGCGGTGGTCACCGAGGCGCAGGGCGGCTTCGTCACCGTGCGCCTCGTGATGTCGGCGAAGGACTCGGGTGATCAGTGGGCACTGCGCTGCGAGGTGCGGGAGAAGATGATCGGCTGGCTGCAGAGGGAGCATCCCGAAGCGCTGCCCCGCACACGCGTCGACATCGGCGCCGCGCGCGACGCCGACTGACTCCGCGTGCGGGCGGGCTGACTCAGTCCTGGTCGGGTTCGGGCTCGTCTTCGGGCTCATCTTCGGGCTCGGGCTCGTCCTCGGGCTCGGGTTCGGGCTCGGGCTCGGGCTCGCGGTTCTCGATGGAGGAGGCCGTAGGAGCCGGGGGCGCGAGGGGGAACGCGACCGAGCTCACGGAGGCGTCGGGTCCCAGCCCCAGACCGATCGACAGCGGGTCGACGGTCGGAGCCTCGTGCAGCACCTCGGACTCCGGGCGCTCGAGAGGCTCAGAGGGCAGGGCCCACTCGTTCTCCTGCTCTTCGGGGCGTTGCTGGAAAAGTCCCATGTGCCCCATTCTGACCCCGAGTCGCGGTGCGACGCCGAGATTCACATCGGATTGCCCGGATGGGTGGATGCGTCACACGACGCGACGGAAGGTGAAGTACCCCGCGACATGGCCGTGATTGACGACACCGGTTCCCGTGCTCAGCATGCGCGCCGAGGTCGTCGCGCCGGACTCCACGAAGGTGTAGCCGGTGTGCTCGAGGCGCCAGCCGATCCGCTCCACCTCGCCGAGGAAGTAGCCGGCGTGCTCGTCGCTCACGAAGTCGTTCTCAGCGGAGCCCCACGACGACGCCTGGCCGGTGAGGCGGCTGACCTCGGTCTGCAGGTGCAGCAGAGCATCGCCCCGGTCGTACGCGTCGCGTGAGATCTGCAGCAGGCGTGCGGCCTCTTCGGTCGTCGGCATGGAGTCCCCTTCGTGTCGATTCATGATTCGCCGTCGCGGCGTGTGGCCGCTGTCGACGCGTACCTCGTGGCCTCATCCGGATGCGGCGCGCACGGCATCGACGAGCTCCCGCCACGGCCCGTCGAGCTGCGAGTCGGAGAGTTCGCGCTCGCGCTCGCGTTCGTCTGAGGGCGTGCGCGCGCGGATCAGCCAGACGAAGCGGTCGGCTCCCGCCGTGGCGTCGTCGTCGGCATCCCAGGGACAGCTCTCGATCATCGCGATCCAGTCGTGGGCGTCGGGGGGATCGGGTTGGACCCGCCACTGCCGCCGCATGCCGGCGATGCCTCCCGTGCGCACGACTGCGACCACGACCTGCGCGTCAGTCGGTGGAGGGGACTCGCTCATCTGCATAGACTCCCACGGTCGTCCACGCGCGTCGAGCGGCGGCACCCGTGGCGTCGTCGATCGCGGATGCCGCGGCCACCGTCGCATCGGCGAACTCGGTGAAGGTCGCGGTGCTCGAGAGCCCCCCGGTGAGCGCCCGGTACCAGACGGTGCCTGCCGCCTCCCAGGCGTTGCCGCCGAGGTCGATCGCGAACAGGGCGAAGGCGCGGTTCGGGATGCCGGAGTTGATGTGCACCCCTCCGTTGTCTTCGGTCGTGCGCACGAACCCGCTCATGTGATCGGGCTGCGGATCTTTGCCGAGCTCGTCGTCGTCATAGGCGGTGCCCGGCGCGATCATCGATCGCAGAGCGCTGCCCTGAACGGCGTCCGTGAAGATCTCGGCGCCGATGAGCCACGTCGCCTCACCCGCGCTCTGCTCCAGGAGGAACTGCTCGGTCAGGGCGCCGAAGACGTCGGCGATCGACTCGTTCAGCGCGCCGGGCTGGCCCTGGTACTCGAGGTTCGCGGTGTACTGCACCACGCCGTGCGCGAGCTCGTGCCCGATGACGGTGGTCGAGGCGGTGAAGCCCACGAACACCTCGCCGTCGCCGTCGCCGAAGACCATGCGCTCGCCGTCCCAGAAGGCGTTGTCGTAATCGGTGCCGTAGTGCACCGTGGCATCGAGCGGAGCCCCGGCGTCGTTCAGCGAGTTGCGGCCGAAGGCCGAGAGCAGCATCTCGAACGTGGCGCCGAGTCCGTCGAACGCCTCGTTGACGGAGGCGTCGGCGACGGGTTCGTCGTCTTCACCGCGCACGATCGCACCGGGGAGCGTCTGCGTGTTGCCCGCGTCGCTGATCGTGCGGTTCGGGGCATCGGAGAGCTCGGCGACCAGGTCGCCGTTCTCGTCGATCGACAGATCGATGCGGGCGCGGAACGGGGGTCTGCCCGCCGTCAGCGTCTGCCTCGCGGCGGCGGCGGCACGGGGATAGCGGCCCGACTCGGCCAGACGTGCGAGCAGGTAGGACGGGACGACTCCGGGGCATGCGATGTGGCTGCTCATGGTCAGACCCTACGCCGGGGGACCGACGTTCGCGCGGGCATCCCGGGCCTTCCGCCGAAGTCGACCCACGCGTGCGTCGGCAGGTCGAATGCGCCTGCGGCGGCCGCATTCCCGGCATCCGGCCGCGGCGGGCGCCGTTCACCGCACGCCACGGCCGCACAGTCTCGGCAGCGCCCCGTTCAGGACTCAGCACGCCCGGGCAGGTCCGGCCTCGCCGACCCCGCCGATCCGCAGTGTTGGCAGGCGAGCCTGAGCATCCATGCTGAGTCCTGAACGGCGACCGGCCGAGCCGCCGCGGGCTCCCAGGAACGGACCCCGGGATCTCGCGTAAAATCAGCACAATGACCGACGCACCCGACGCCACCTCCGACCTGGGTGCCGGCATCGACCCCGAAGACCTCGCCACCACGCTGCGGGTCCTCTCGGAGCTTCACGAGATCGACAACGAGCACCCCGACTTCGTCGCCGTGCGTCACGCGACCGCCGCGATGTTCAAAGCCGTCAAGCGCGTGCGCCGCAAGGAGATCCGCGACGCCATCGCCGATGCCGACAAGGCCGTCGTCGCCCGCACCGCCACCGGCGCGCCCGACCGCATCGATGACGAGACCCGCGGGCACGACCTGGCCACCAGCGTCGTCGACGCCCCCATCGCGGGCGAGCTGCTCAAGCCCCGCAACTGCTACATCTGCAAGCAGCCGTACACGGTGGTCGACGCGTTCTACCACCAGCTCTGCCCCGACTGCGCGCGCTTCAGCCACGGCAAGCGCAACGCGCGCACCGATCTCACCGGCAAGCGAGCGCTGCTCACCGGCGGGCGCGCCAAGATCGGCATGCACATCGCGCTGCGGCTGCTGCGCGACGGCGCGCACACGACGATCACCACCCGCTTCCCGCGCGACGCCGTGCGCCGGTTCTCGGCTCTGCCCGACTCGGCCGACTGGCTGCACCGGCTGCGCGTGGTCGGCATCGATCTGCGCGACCCCGCCCAGGTCATCGGACTCGCCGACTCCGTCGCGGCGCAGGGACCCCTCGACATCCTCATCAACAACGCCGCGCAGACCGTGCGCCGCTCGCCCGGCTCGTACTCCCTGCTGGCGGATGCCGAACTGCAGCCGCTTCCCGACGGACCGCTGCCCGAGATGGAGACCTTCGGGCACACCGTCGACCCGCATCCTCAGGCGCTGCAGGCCTCTGTCGACTCGCATCCGCTGCTGTCGGTGGCGGCCCTCGGCGGCACAGTCGCCGAGCAGGGCGGCCAGGCGCTGACCGCCGAGGACCTCGCCCGGCTCGCGATGGCCCCGGGGTCGTCGTCGCTCGAGAAGCATGCCGACGGCACCGCGATCGACGCCGGCGGACTCGTGCCCGACGTCAACCGCACGAACAGCTGGGTGCAGTCGATCGATCAGGTGGATCCCCTCGAGATGCTCGAGGTGCAGCTCGCGAACACGACGGCGCCGTTCCTGCTCATCAGCCGGCTGCGTGCGTCGATGGCCGCGTCGTCGGCGCATCGCAAGTACGTGGTGAACGTCTCGGCCATGGAGGGCCAGTTCTCGCGCCGGTACAAGGGGCCGGGGCATCCGCACACGAACATGGCGAAGGCCGCGCTGAACATGCTCACGCGCACGAGCGCCGGCGAGATGCTCGAGACCGACGGCATCCTGATGACCGCCGTCGACACGGGCTGGATCACCGACGAGCGCCCGCACTACACGAAGGTGCGCCTCGCCGAAGAGGGCTTCCATGCTCCGCTCGACCTCGTCGACGGCGCTGCCCGCGTGTACGACCCGATCGTGCGCGGCGAGGCGGGCGACGACATCCACGGCGTCTTCCTGAAGGACTACGAGCCCAGCCCCTGGTGAACGCGGCCGTGTGGAAGCGGCCGTGTGAAAGCGGCCGTCTGGCTGACGAATCCCCGGATGGCTGACTGAACGGGTCGCATCGGTCAGCCGGGCGGGAATCGGTCAGCCGGGCGGGGGCTCGGTGCGCGCGACCCACGGGCGCCGTGCCTGCACGACCGCCACGACTGCGCCGGCGATCACCAGGAGGATGCCGGGGACGGCCAGCAGCACCGCGCCGACGACCGTGAAGAACGACACCACCGGTCCGACGGTGAACCGCCCGTCGGCGAGCGGGCCGTCGCACGTGATCGTGCCGGGGGAGGCGACGCCCAGCGAGAAGCTGCCCTGCGCATCCCAGGCTTCGGGGACCGCGATCGCCTGCTGCAGCATGTCCGGCCTCAGCATCAGCTCGCCGCCGCCGGGTAACGTGCCGGTGCACTCGATGTCGCTCCACCGGTCCGACGGGGTCACGTAGATCGCATGATCGCCCTCGGTGAGGTCGACCGTGAGTTCGTCGCCGAAGGCGACGGGCGGCGCGAGGCGGAAACCGGGGCTGAACGCGAGCGCGGCAGCGCCGACGAGAACCAGAGCGCCGATCACCATCAGGATCCACCAGGCGCGGCGCGGTCGTCGTGCCTGAGTGCTGGTCATCGTGCGAGAGGGCGGGTCATCGTGCCTGAGTGCGGGTCATCGCCCGCGGATCTCGAGGTTCTCCGACGCCCAGGTGCCGAGCTGGTCGAGGATCGGCAGCAGTCCGCGCCCGCTGTCGGTGAGGGCGTACGAGACCGCGACGGGCGGTCCGGGGTCGACGGCGCGGGAGACGAGGCCTGCATCGGCGAGCTCTGCGAGGCGGTCGGAGAGCACGGTGTCGCTGATGCCGGCGACTCCGCGACGCAGCGAGACGAAGGTCGACGGGCCGCCGCCGAGCGAGGAGACGATCATGCCGTTCCAGCGTTTGCCGAGCACGCTGAAGGCCAGGGTGACGGCGGCGTCGCACACGTGACGCTCTTCGTCGATCTCGGCCATGCGACCATCATACCTGTGCTACGTTAACGCGAGTCGCTAAGAAAAACAGAGTGACTACGCAAACGAAAGGCAGTCTCATGTCCCTGTTCCGTCTGGATGCCAGCATCCTTCCCGCGTCGTCCGCCAGCCGTTCGCTCGCTGACCTCGTCGAAGCCGAGTGGACCGCATCGCACCCGGACTCCACGGTCACGCGCCGCGACCTGGCCGCAGACCCGGTGCCGGCGACGGCCTGGGCGGATGCCGTGACCGGCGGCTTCGTCGACGAGGCCCAGCGCACTCCCGCTCAGAACGAGGCGCGCGCCCTCGGCACCACCTTCGCCGACGAGCTGATCGGCGCCGACGCGCTGCTGTTCGCCGTGCCGCTCTACAACTACGGGGTCTCGCAGCACTTCAAGACCTGGTTCGACCTGGCCTACACCGACCCGCGCATCGACCCGCAGGGCACGGCGCTGCGCGGCAAACCGGCGACCCTCGTGACCGTGCTCGGCGGCAACTACGCTCCCGGAACGCCCAAGGAGGGATGGGACCACTCGACCGGATGGCTGCGTCGCGTGCTCGAGGACGTCTGGGGCCTCGACCTGCGCGTCGTCGAGCGTCCGTTCACCCTCGTGGGTGTCAACCCGGCTCTCGACGCCTTCGCCGACACCGCCCGCGAGCTCAAGGAGAACGCCGAGGAATCGGCTCGCGTCTACGGCCGCGAACTCGCCGCTCTGCGCGACCGGGTCGCCTGACCCCGGCATCCGGGGGCCTGGCGCTGGTACGTCTGCAGGATCAGAGCACGGATGCAGGACGGAACACGGCGTCTGATCCTGCAGCCGTGCCTCGGTCCTGCATTCGGCGCAAGACCCGGACCATCGATCGATCGACCGAGGACGGTCGGAGGCCGAGGACGGTCGGAAGAACCGGGATCAGGGTCGGGATCAGGATCGGGATCAGAACCGGGATGAATCGGGACCAGGATCAGGGTCGGGATCAGAACCGGGATGGACCGAGCTCAGGCGAGCGGACCGGGCAGCGGATGCGGCAGCCACACCGTCGCGTTCAACCCGCCGCCGCTGCGGGCCGTGAGCACGAGCGATCCGTCGTGCGCCTGCGCGATGTGGTGCACGATGGCCAGCCCGAGCCCGACGCCTCCGTGATCGTCGTCGCGGGTGCGCTCGGAGCCCCGCTGGAAGGGCTCCGCCAGGATCGCGACCCGATGGGCGGGAAGCACCTGCCCGGTGTTCTCGACCACCAGCGCGACGGCCTCCGGCAGCGCGTGCGTGCGCACGGTCACGGTGCCGTCGGCGCGCAGATTGTGCACGATCGCGTTGTGCACGAGGTTGGTGATCAGCTGCTGCATCAGCGCCGGTGACCCGAGGACGTTCGCCGTGTCGCCGCTCACATCGATCGTCACCCCGCGCCGCTCGGCGAGGGGGAGCAGCGTCTCGGCGGACTCCTCCGCGAGCAGTGACAGCTCGAGGGGCTCGCGGGTGAACATCCGCCGCTCGGCGCGGCTGAGCATCAGCAGGGCCTCGGTCAGCTCGATCGCCCTCGTGTTGACCTCGTGCAGTCGGTCGATCAGCGCATCGACATCGCGCTCGGGGGCATTGCGCGCGACCTCGAGCATCGTCTGCGAGATCGCGAGCGGCGTGCGCAGCTCGTGCGAGGCGTTGGCGGCGAACCGCTGCTGCTCGGCGATGTGGGCCTCGAGCTGCTCCAGCATCGAGTCGAAGACGTCGGCGAGATCGCGGAACTCGTCCCGCCGTCCCTCGAGCGCGACGCGGTGCGAGAGCGATCCCTGCGCGGCGAGCTGCGCCGCGCGTCCGATGCGGTCGAGCGGTGCCAGCATCCGCCCCGCGATCATCCAGCCTCCGAGCAGGCCGATGGCGAGCAGCACGAGCAGCATGATGATCGCCGCCGGGATGAACGCCCGGATGAGGTCGGAGCGGTTGGGTACGAACGACTCGGTCCTCACCACCTCCGGCACGTAGCGCAGGAGATAGAGGGCCACCGCCGTGAGCAGTCCGACCGCGGAGACCACGACGACGGCCGCATAGCTCAGCGTGAGCTTCCAGCGGGCGCTCGTGCCGCGGCGCCTGGGCATGCGGATCGGGTCAGCCATCGGCATCCGCCCCGATGCGATAGCCGACGCCGGGCACCGTGAGGATCAGCCAGGGCTCGCCCAGCCGCTTGCGCAGCGACGAGACGGTGATGCGCACGGCGTTGGTGAAGGGGTCGGCATTCTCGTCCCAGGCGCGCTCGAGCAGCTGCTCGGCGCTGACCACGCCGCCGCCCGCATCGACGAGCACTTCGAGCACGGCGAACTGCTTGCGGGTGAGGGCGACGTACCTTCCGTCGCGGAAGACCTCGCGACGGAAGGGGTCGAGCCGCAGCCCGGCGACCTCGAGCACGGGAGGGCGGGCGCGCTGCCGTCGGCGGTCGAGGGCGCGCAGCCGTAGGACGAGCTCGCGCAGCTCGAAGGGCTTGGTCAGATAGTCGTCGGCCCCGATCTCGAAGCCCGTCGCCTTGTCGTCGAGGCGGTCGGCCGCGGTGAGCATGAGGATCGGGATGCCGCTGCCCGACGCCACGATCGAGCGGGCGACGTCGTCTCCTGAGGGACCGGGGATGTCGCGGTCGAGCACCGCGAGGTCGTAGGAGTTGACGCTGAGCAGTTCGAGGGCGGTGTCGCCGTCGCCGGCGATGTCGGCGGCGATCGCCTCGAGGCGCAGCCCGTCTCGCACGGCCTCCGCGAGGTAGGGCTCGTCCTCGACGATCAGCACGCGCACGGCAGGACTCCCATGTGTCCAGAGCTTACGCATCCGGATATATCGCGAGCGTATGCAAAACGGCATACGGTGTCGCAACAGCCGCGCTCGTTGACTGAGTCGCATGAACACACGCTCCGCCCTCGGCCGTCATCGCCTCGCCCTGCTGCTCTGCGGCGCACTGGTCGCCGTCGCGATCACCGCATCCGTCATCCTGATCGGTCAGCAGCCGCTGGACTCGGCATCCGCCGCGCCGCAGCTCTCGGCCGACTCGCTCACCGACGCCGACGGTGTCATCCGCGAGGAGGACGCGGTGTCGGTGTTCGACGAGGTGCCGGCCGTGACGAACCTCGACCCGGCCCTTCTCGCCGCGGTGCGTACAGCCGCGAGTGCCGCCGAGCTCGACGGGGTGCGGATGCAGGTCAACAGCGGCTGGCGCTCGGCGGCCTATCAGCAGGTGCTTCGACAGGACGCGGTGGTCGAGTACGGCTCCGAGGAGGAAGCGGCTCGGTGGGTGGCGCCGCCCGAGAACTCCGAGCACGTGTCGGGAGACGCCGTCGATCTAGGACCACTCCCTGCGCAGGACTGGCTGGCGCAGCGAGGCGCCGAGTTCGGCCTCTGCCAGATCTACGCGAACGAGCGCTGGCACTTCGAGCTGCGCCCCGCCGCCGTCGCCAACGGCTGCCCGCTGATGTACGACGACCCCACCGCCGACCCGAGGACCCAGGGCTGACCGCGTCGCCGGCACCACCGTGCGGAACCCGGTGCGTCGCCGGCCGCCGCGCCGGCGACCCTGCGGAACCCCGCCCGCCGATGAGCCCCGCCCGCCGATGAGCCCCGCCCGCCGATGAACCCAGCCCGCCGATGAACATCGCCCGCCGATGAGGTCGGGGCTCTCCGTCAGGCTGTCGTGCGGCGGTAGCCGCCCTCATGCGGTTCGACGGCTCCGGCCCGCACGAACTCGTCGATCCAGCCGCCCATCGGCCACTCGCCCCAGCGGTCGGCGAACAGCGCGCCGTTGCGGAGGATGTCGTCGAGATGGCGCCACGGCGGGGCGCCGGCCGGGTGCCACTGGTGATACGCATGCGCGCCGCCGACCCAGTGCAGCGGGATGCCGAGCGATCGCGCTCGACGGCCGAGATCCGTGTCCTCCGCGCCGTAGCCCTGGTAGCGCTCGTCGAACCCGCCCAGACGTCGCCATGTCGTGGGCGTGAGGGCGAACGACAGCGACCAGAAGAGGTCGTACTCCGCGGCGGACGCCGTCTCGATGACTCCGTCGGCGGGACTCGGGCGCACCGGATGCGGCCGCGTGGCCGAGGCGAGATCGTCGGGGGATGACGGGCGCTGGACGCTCTCGAGGTACGTCACCGGTCCGCAGAGCAGCCCGTCGGGGTGGGTGCGCGAGGCCTCCACGTAGTGCTCGAGCAGGCTCGGCCCGGGAAGGCAGTCCACGTCGAGGAAGACGAGCAGGTCGACGCCCTCCGCCAGCGCCCTCTCGGCGGCCGCATTGCGTGCGGCGCCGACGCGCATGCCGTCGGATCCCGGAGGCACGTGGACGTGCAGGGCACCGTCGAAGGCGGCCGGTTCGGAGAGATCGAGCCACGCCTCCACCCGGACGATCTCGAGTTGCGGTGTCGTCGCCTCGCGTAGGAACCGGCGCTGGCGGTGCAGGTGCGCGAGACGGTTCTCGGATGCCGGGGTGATCACGCCGATCCGTGTGGTCATGACGCCGCCTCCTCGATCGCGGCGGCGGCCCGCGCGGCCGCGCCCGTCACACCCCACCCGCTCCAGTCGGGGGTCGATGCGGCGGCCCGCTCGATGAGATCCACGACCTGCGCGGGCGACGAGTCCGCCCATCCCGTGCACGCGTAGCTCTGCTCGTGCAGCACGCGGCCGGTGTGCTCCTGCTCTCCGAACGGGCGGTCCTGGGCGAGTACGACCGCGCGCGCTCCCGCGGCCGCGAGGTCGGCCACGCCGTTCTGACCGGCGGCGCTCACGACCACCGTCGCCCGACACAGCAGCGGCCACACGTCGTCGACGCGGTCGTCGTCGCCGGCGCCGGCCGTCTCGACGATCCAACCGCGCGCGCTCAGCCGAGCGATGGTCTCTGCCAGCCGTGCGGGATCGAGCGTGCGGCTGAGGAAGAGCACGCGCCGAGCATCGCCGTCGTGGTCGCCCGCACGGTCGCGACCGTCGTATCGGGAGATCGCGCCGACGCGGCGCACCTGCTCGTCACGATCGACGAGCTCCCGTGCGTCGATCGTGCCGTCGGCCCAGGGAGCCACGATCCGGTCGGCGAGGTCGTAGCCGAGCCGATGCGGAGGATCGGTACGGTCGCCCGGCTGTGCGAAGACGACCGTGGGCACTCCGAGGAGCCGGACGAAGGCGGTGACCTCGACGCTGACGTCGACGACGAACGCCGACACCGGGGTGCGCGCGATCCACTCGGCGATGGTCGCCAGGCGCTGCTGATGACCGGGGTGGGCGATCGGCGCCCAGTGCAGCGCACCACCTGCGGTGACATCTCCGAGCTCGTGCGCCTCGCGGCGCACCCCGTCGGACGCGGTCACCGGCCCGGAATCCGAGGGCAGCTGCACCCACGCTGTACGCTCGTCGAGGGTGCCGGGGCGCGGCAGGCTCGAGAAGACCGTCACGTCGTCGAGGAGATGAGGGCGGATGGCCTGCATCCGTGTGACATGTCCCCATCCGTGGTGATGCACGTACCAGCCGATCATGCGCCGACCGCCCCGACCGTCTCGTCGGCGCCGACCGTCTCGCCGGCCCTGATCGGATCTCCCGCGCGTGCCGCACCCTGCGCGGCCATCGAGAGCACGCGTTCGATCTCGCGGTGCCGTCTCGCGACCGAGTGGCGGGCCGCCGCCCCCGCGCGCACGTGGTCACGGGTCGTGGCGGACTCCGAGCCGCGCGAGAGCACGGTGGCCGCCCGCGCGAGGGCGTCCACGTCGCCGGCGGGCACGACCGTGCATCCGGGGAGTCCCGCCAGGACCTCACTCGCACCGCCCGAATCGAAGGCGACGACGGGAGTGCCGGTCATCAGGGCCTCGGCCATCACGAGCCCGAACGGTTCGGACCACACGGGCGTCACCAGTGCGACCGACGATGCGCCGACCAGGTCGCAGAGCTCGGGCTGTCGCAGTGCACCCAGGTACTCGATGCCGTCGCCGAGGCGGGGCTGCACCTCGCGCGCGAAGTACTCGGGGTCGCCGATGCGTCCGGCGATCCGCAGTCGTGCGCCGGCGCGGCGGGCGGCCTCGATCGCGAGATGCGGGGCCTTCTCGGGGACGATGCGTCCGAACCAGACCCAGCCGTCGCCGCCCGCGCCCCGACGCCAGTGGCTGCTGTCGACGCCGTTGGGGAATACGAACGCGTCGACGCCCTCTGCCGACCACGCGCGTGCCGTGTACTGGCTCACCGCGAGGAATCGGTGCGGTGCCGAGCCCGGTAGCGAGCGAGCGGCCTTCACCATCTCGGGGAGGGGCGGCGTGTGCAGGGTCGTCACGACCGGGACACCCGAATCGCGGCTCCAGAGGATCGGATCGCTGTGCAGGCTGTGGTTGTCGACGACGTCGACGCGTCGGCGGGGCTCGGCGAGCCGTCGTCGCACGCGCGCGAACGCATCCGTCATCCGCCGGCGGTGTCCGACCGGGTTGTCGGAGTCCGAGACGTCGCCCGCCCGCTCCCACCGCGGGCTCGGCAGCAGGAAGTCGGCCGTGCCGCCCAGGAAGTCCGACCCCTCGGCCGCACACAGCTCGACGTCGTGGCCTCGGCGGCGCAGCCAGCGCACCCGGTTCCAGACGACGGCCTCCAGTCCGCCCGCGTGCGGCTGGCGGAGCGGATGCCGCTCCGGCGCGACGACCAGCACGCGGAGACGCTGCACCGCGCTCATGCCGAGACCTCGGCCATCACGCTCGAGTAGAGGCGGGCATGGGCGTCGCGCACGGCCTGTCGTTCCGCGAGGCGCTCCGAGCGCCGCCGCGCGAGCCGGCCGTCGTCCGGGAACACGGCCGCTGTCGCGCGGGCGAACGCCACCGCGTCGGCGAGCGTGCGGGGGTCGTCGAGATCGATGACCGAGAACTCCGACGGATGCTGCGAGCGGATGTGCCCGACATCCGTCCCCGCCACAGGGACCCCCAGGTCGTAGCAGAGCTCGACCCATCCCGAGTGGGTGCCATGTCGGTAGGGGAGCACGAACAGGTCGAGGCCGCTCAGCCACTGCTCGACGTCGGCATCGCTGAGATACGGGGTGCGCCGCACCTGCACCGCCGCGCTGTCCTGCGCGGCCGCGGTCACCCGCGCGGCGACCTCGTCATCGCGGACCCGCTCGTTCATCAGCACCTCGAACTGCGCACGGTTCTCGAATCCGTCGAGCAGCCGCGCCGCGTCGACCACCGCCCGGACGGCCCGCTCGGCGTCGATGTTCGGACGCAGATCGCGCAGGTGCATGCCGACGCGGATGCCGTCGGCGGTGCGCTGCGCCGGCGAGACGGTGCCGTCGGTGAGTGTCGGGTGCGGCACCACCAGGCTCGGGCGATGCCAGCGTCGATCGATCTCGGCCGCCGCCGTGCCTGTGAGCGTCACGAGTCGGTCGGCCGCGGGGATGATCACGTCGAGCAGTTCGCGATACGGCTCCTGGTCGACGAGCTGCGGGTTGTCGAGGTCGTGGACCGTGAAGATCACGGGGCGGCCGGCCAGACGGGCGGCGTCGAGGCCGGCGCGCACCTCGGCGGGCGAGAAGGACTCGAGCCCGAAGTGCACGTGCAGCACGTCATACTCACGCTCATGCGCGGCGAGCCACCCGGGGGTCATCGCGACCGGCGGCCACCACTGCCCGGCGGGCGCTCCCGGCACCGGGGGGTCAGGGAGGACGCGGACGAGCTGCGGATCGGCGATCGCGTGGATGTAGGGGTGCGCGGCAGGGATGGAGGCGACGCGGATGGGGGAGGTGATTGTACCGATGGAGGTCTTCCTTGCAGGGCTGGGCGCTCTGAATGCACGAGTCGACGGGGGCGGAGGCGCCGGAATGCAATGGGGTGAGGCAGAAAAGGGGGGAGGTATACGTTCGAACAATGAACCCTGCTCCCCCCGACGTCACGACCATTGCGCCCTCCGGGTCGGCGGTGCTAGGGCGCCGGATGCACTACGGGGAGTTCTACGGCCTGCGTCCTCTGCCCGAGAGTTTCGGGGTGGTGCTCGGCAACTGCCAGGCGGAATCGCTGCGACTCGTGATGGACGCCCCCGAGCGGCGCTTCGTGCGGGTGCCGCCGGTGCACGAGATGACGGCCGAAGACGCCGGGCGCCTGCACAGGCTGGTCGCGTCCGCCCACACCGTCGTGACCCAGCCGGTGCGCGACGACTACCACGACCTGCCGCTCGGCACCCGGCAGGTGGCCGCCGCGACCGCCGCCCGCGTGCTGACGGTGCCGCCGGTGCGCTTCGCCGGACTGCACCCGTTCCAGGCCGCGATCCGCGTCCCCGGTGTCGAGCAGGAGCCGCCCCTCGTCGCGTATCACGACATCCGCACGCTCGCGGCAGTCGCCGGCATCCCCGTCGCGGTGTCCCTGCCCCCGGCGTCCGTCCGGCAGATCGGCCGTGCGTCGGTCGACGTGCTGCGCACGCGCGAGCTCACCGCCGACGTGCGTGTCGCCGACCTGTACGACGCCGTGACGGCCGACCACGCGCGCACCGTCAACCATCCGGGCAACGCGATCTGGCTGCCCCTCGGGGCCCGGGTCCTCGAGGCGCTGGGGGTCGACGGGGGCCCGGTGGATCCGGGGCGTCCCCTGCTCGACGCGGTGCGCGCGCCGCTCGCCCCCGAGGTGGTCGAAGCCTGGTCGCTGCCCGATGAGCCGCGAGCGGAATGGGTCGTCGAGGGCGAGGTGCTCGACGACGCGGAGGTGCGTGACGCCCACGAGGCCTGGTACGCCGCCAATCCCGCGTTCGTCGCCGCCGCGGTCGAACGTCTGGCTCCGCTCATCGCCGTCTGGCGCGAGGCGTGAGCGGCGCGCCGCTGCTGCTCGTCCATCCGGGGGATCACGGCGTCGCCGTGTACGCCAGGGACCTCGCGACGGCGGTCATCGAGCAGAGCGACGAGATCCGGACCATCGACCCCTCGGCGCTCGCGCGCCTGCCCGAGGGGACCGCCGTGCACGCGCACTTCACCGATCGTCTGTGGGGCGATTCGCCCGAGGAGGCATCGCGCACTTTCGAGGGCCTCGCCCGCAGGCTCCGGGTCAGCGTCACCCTGCACGACCTGCCGCAGGAATCGGATGGCGAGCGGAATCGGCCCCGCAGACGCGAGGCCTACGCCCTCGTCGCGGCGGCCGCGACAGGCGTGGTGGTGAACAGCGCGCATGAGCGCGCGCTGCTGCGGGAGGAGGGGGTGTGGACGGGGGCGGCGACGGCGATCCCGCTGCCCGTCGAACTGCAGGCGGATGCCGTCGAGCCGGCGTCCGACGGGTCGCTGGGCGTGCTCGGCTACTTCTACCCCGGCAAGGGACACGACGAGGCAGCCCGGGCTGCCGCCACCGCCGGGATGACGAGGATGACGGTGCTCGGACGCGCATCCGACGGGCACGCGGCCGACCTCGATGCGTTCGTGCGACGGGCGGCGGATCTCGGCGTCGAGGTCGAGGTGACCGGCTGGCTCGACGACCGCGAGATCGCCCGACGTGGTCGCGCGGTGGCGGTGCCCGTCATCGCGCATCGGCACGTCTCCGCATCGGGCTCGCTCGCCTCCTGGATCGGATGGGGACGGCGGCCGATCGCCGTGCGCAACCGGTACATCGACGAGATGGCGATGCTGCGTCCGGGCACGCTCTCGACCGTCGATGAGACCGGTCTCGCGGAGGCCGTGCGCCGGGCCGTCGGGCTGCCCCGCACCACCTGGCACGGACTCGCACGGCTTGCGCTGTCGCGAGCGGACGTCGCGGACGCCTACCTGCGCTTCTGGGCGCCGGGGCGGCGATGACGCAGCGACGGGTCGTCGGCAATCGGTGGGATGCCGAAGACGGCCGCCACCCCGACCCCCTGCCGCTCGTCTCGGTGATCGTGTCGCACTTCGATCAGTCCGAGGAACTCGCCAGGACCCTGCACGCGCTCGCCGCCCAGGACTACCCTCGCCATCTGCTCGAGGTCGTCGTGGCGGACGACGGGTCGCCCGGCGCCGTCGATGTGCCCGAGGGCGTGATCCTGGTGCGTCAGGAGGACCGGGGGTTCCGGCTCGCCGCAGTGCGCAATCTCGGGGTTCGGGCCAGCAGCGGCGAGGTGCTGTGCTTCGTGGACGCCGACACCGCTCCCGAACCCGGGTACGTCCGCGCGCTGTCTCGGCTCCCCGCGCTGCTCCCCGAGGCGGTGACCGTGGGGCGGCGTCGCCATGCCGACTTCTCCGGCCTGCCCGTCGATGCCCCGGTGGTCGAGGCGGCGCGAGGGCGCGAACTGGCCGAGCCCGCCTGGCTGGCGGAGGAGTATGCGAGGAGCCGCGATCTGCTCGACGCCGACGACCGGTCGTACCGGTTCATGATCGGCGCCGTGATCGGCTGCTCGCGACGCCTGTTCGACGAGGTCGGGGGCTTCGACGAGTCATTCACCTCATATGGGGGAGAGGACTGGGAGTGGGCGCACCGCATGTGGCAGGCGGGAGCGGTGTTCGCTCACGTTCCTGACGCGGTGGCGTGGCACGACGGCCCGGAGTGGGCGGATCGCGACGGGTCGGGGGTGGACCGGGCCAACGCCCAGACGCTGCGCCTGCAGGCGACGATCCCGGTGCAGGGGTCGGCGCCGCGCGCACTGTGGTCCGGCGACCCGGACCTCGTCGTCCGCGTGCACGGCGACCATTCCGCCGCCGCGCTGTTCATTGCGGCGGACTCGCTGGTGGGCGCCCTGCCGCGCGCCCGGCTCGTTCTCGACGCGGTGCCCGAGGTGCTGGAGGGGGACCCTCGCATCGTCGTCGCGAGCGCAGACGACACGAGCGCCGCCGTCGACGCTCGCGTCACCTGGCTGCTGGAACGTCCGGTGATCGTGCTCGATCCCGCGTGGATCGCCGACGTGGTGCGCCGTCTCGGCACGGGAGATGTCGGGTCGGTCGAGCTCAAGGCTCACGACGGCTCGTCGCTGGGCGTGCTGAGGTCACGCCGTGCGGCGCGTCGCTCCGCACGCTGGGGCGACGAGCACGGGTTCGAGACGGTCCGGATGTCGGCGGTCGGCGTGCACGCTCTGCGAGCGGATCCGCGCCTCGAGGCCTGGGTCGGCGGCTGGGGCGGCCTCGAGTCCTTCTGCTAGAGGCGGTCGACGCCCGTCACCGTCACGACCGCCACGCCCTGCTCGTCGGATTCGGCGAGGTCGACGGTGGCAGAGATGCCCCAGTCGTGGTCGCCCGCCGGGTCGTCGAGGATCTGCCGGACGCTCCACTCGGTCGCGCCCGCCGTCAGCAGCAGCAGCTGCGAGCTGCGGGCGTTCGCTCCGGTGAGGATCTCGTCGTGATCGGCGAAGTAGCCGTCGAGCGCGTCGGACCAGGCGGCGGCGCCGAAGGACGGATCGAGCTCGGCGAGAGCATCCACGTCTTCGCGCGCGGCGAGCTGCACCCGGCGGAACAGCTCATTGCGCACCAGGGTGCGGAAGGCGCGCACGTTCGTGGTGAGCCTCTTGGGCGCCGGCGGGACGATGGGCTCGTCATGACCGTCCGGCCCCTGAGCGAGCGCACCGTCCGGCCCCTGAGCGAGCGCACCGTCCGGCCCCTGAGCGAGCGCACCGCCTGGCCCCTGAGCGAGCGCACCGCCCGGCCCCTGAGCGAGCGCACCGTCCGGCCCCTGAGCGAGCGGAGCGAGACGAAGGGTCTCCCACTCGTCGAGCAGGCTCGAGTCGACCTGGCGGACGAGTTCGCCGAGCCACTCGATGAGGTCGCGCAGGTCCTCGTCCTTCGCCTCTTCGGGGATCGTCTGCGACGCGGCGCGGTAGGCGTCGGAGAGGTAGCGCAGCACCACGCCCTCCGAACGGGCGATCTTGTAGAACGCGACATACTCCCCGAACGACATGGCTCGCTCGTACATGTCGCGCACCACGGATTTCGGATGCAGCTCGAAATCGCGGATCCACGGCTGCGCCGCGCTGAACGTCTCGAACGCCGCGCTCAGCAGCTCGTCGAGCGGTTTCGGATACGTGACCTCTTCGAGCAGTTCCATGCGCTCGTCGTACTCGATGCCCTCGCGCTTCATCGCGGCGACGGCCTCTCCGCGCGCCTGGAACTCCTGCTGGCTGAGGATCGCGCGGGGGTCGTCGAGCGTCGACTCCACGATCGAGATCATGTCGAGGGTGTACGACCCGGTGCCGGCGCCCGTCGTCCCCTCGCCGGTTCCTGAGCCTGCCGACGGGTCGAGCAGGTCGAACGCCGCGAGAGCGAACGGCGACAGTGGCTGGTTCAGGGCGAAGTTGGGCTGCAGGTCGACCGTGAGGCGGATCTCGCCGGCATCCGTCTGCTCGACGACGCCCGACTCGATCAGGGTCCGGTAGATGCCGATCGCACGGATGGCCAGCTCGCGCTGGCGCGCGCGGGGCTCGTGGTTCTCGTAGACGAGGGCCCGCACGTTGCCGAAGACGTCGCCACCGCGCCCGATCACGTTGAGCAGCATGGCGCTGGTGATCTGCATGTGCGAGGTGAGGGTCTCGGGCTCGGCATCGATCAGCTTGCGGAACGACGGCTCGCCCCACGAGACGAAGCCGTCAGGCGCCTTCTTGCGCACGATCTTGCGCTTCTTCTTCGGGTCGTCGCCGGCCTTCTTGACCGCGGCCACGTTCTCGGACTCGTGCTCGGGCGCCTGCGCGACGACGGTGCCGGCGGTGTCGAAGCCCGCGCGTCCGGCCCGACCGGCGATCTGGTGGAACTCCCGGGCGCTGAGCTGCCGCATCCGCGTGCCGTCGAACTTGGTCAGGGCGGTGAGCAGCACCGTGCGGATCGGTACATTGATGCCGACGCCGAGCGTGTCGGTGCCGCAGATCACGCGCAGCAGACCACGCTGCGCGAGTTGCTCGACCAGGCGGCGGTACTTCGGCAGCATGCCCGCATGGTGCACGCCGATGCCCGCGCGGAGGAACCGTGACAGTGTCTTGCCGAACGCGGTCGTGAAGCGGAATCCGCCGATCAGCGCCGCGATCTCGTCGCGTTGCTCCCGCGTGGCGACCTTGATGCTCGACAGCGCCTGCGCACGCTCCATCGCCGCGGCCTGCGAGAAGTGCACGATGTAGATCGGCGCCTGGCCGGTGCCGAGCAGGTCGTCGATCGTCTCGTGGATCGGCGTCGTCTCGTAGAAGTAGTGCAGCGGGACCGGGCGCTCGACGCCGGTGACCGATGCCGTCTCGCGGCCCGTCCTGCGGGTGAGGTCGCTCGAGAGCTGAGACACATCGCCGAGCGTCGCCGACATCAGGATGAACTGCGCCTGCGGAAGCTCGAGCAGCGGCACCTGCCAGGCCCACCCGCGGTCGGGGTCGGCGTAGAAGTGGAACTCGTCCATGACGACCTGATGCACCGCGGCATCCGTGCCGTGACGCAGGGCGAGGTTGGCGAGGATCTCGGCCGTGCAGCAGATGATCGGGGCATCGGGGTTCACCGAGGAGTCGCCCGTGATCATGCCGACGTTCGTGGCGCCGAACACGTCGACCAGGGCGAAGAACTTCTCGCTGACCAGGGCCTTGATCGGCGCCGTGTAGTACGAGCGGCGACCCTCGACGAGGGCGGCGTAGTGTGCGCCGACCGCCACCAGCGACTTGCCGGTGCCGGTGGGGGTGGAGAGGATCAGGTTGTGGCCCGAGACGATCTCGATGACGGCCTCATCCTGCGCCGGGTAGAGGGTGATCCCGGTCGACTCCGCCCATTCGACGAACGCCGTGTAGACGGCATCCGCGTCGGATCCGTCGGTGAGTGTGGTCGGGTCGAGGATCGCAGGCATGGTCTGTCGATCATCCCATCTCCGGCACGCACGACACTCGTTCCGTATTCAGCACGGAACCGAGAGATGCGCCGAGATGACGCGGATTCGAGCGATCAGCGAGATCTCATGCTGAATCGCGAACGGCTCACACCGAGGTCGCGGCGCGCAGCGCGATCCTGATCATGTCGCCGAAGGTCTGCTCCCTCTCTTGCGCGGTGGTCTGCTCGCCGGTGACGATGTGGTCGGAGACCGTGCAGATCGCGAGCGCCCGACGGCCGTGGAACGCGGCGAGGGTGTACAGGCCGGCCGCCTCCATCTCGACGCCCAGTGCGCCGTGCTGCACGAACGGCTCCGTGAGCTCGGGGCGGGTGCTGTAGAACTGGTCGCTCGAGAAGAGCAGCCCCACGTGCACGGCGGAGTCCGAGGGCTCGGCCTCGCTCGCCTCGACCGCGGCGCGCAGCAGGCCGAAGTCCGCGACGGGGGCGTAGTCGAGCCCGTGGAAGCGCACGCGGTTGATGCCCGAGTCCGTGCACGCGCCGTTCGCGATGACGATGTCGCGCACCTTCAGCTTCTCGGTCAGGGCGCCGCACGAGCCGACGCGGACGATGGTCTGCACGTCGTACTCCTCGAAGAGCTCGCTCGCGTAGATCGCCATCGACGGCTGGCCCATGCCCGAGCCCTGCACTGAGATGCGGTGTCCCTCCCAGGTGCCGGTGAACCCCAGCATCCCGCGGGTCTCGGAATAGAGCTCGGCGTCGTCGAGGAAGTTCTCGGCGATCCACTTCGCGCGCAGCGGGTCACCGGGGAACAGGACGATGGGGGCGATCTGGCCGGGCTGTGCGGCGATGTGCGTGCTCATGCACTCAGCGTACGAGGCCGATCGATGAGGATGCTCAGCCCTCGCGTCGCCGCACGATCTCGCCGATCCATGCGGGAGCGAAGGGCGAGGTGCAGCCGGGTGCCGTCGGATAGTCGGCGAGCACCTGCAGGCGCTCGCCGATCTCGAGAGCCCTGGCGCGCAGCCCGGGGTGGAAGATGCCGATGTTCGCGAGAGTCTCGTTCATCGACCACTGGAGTCGCCGGGGAGCGTCCTTCAGATCACGCTCGATCAGATCGAGCAGGTGGTCGAGGTCGAGGCCCTCGGGATCCTTCGCCACCCGTACCGTCGTCAGCGACCAGGCCGCTGCGGCGACCGTCGGGTCGGCATCGTCGAACCAGCGGAGTCGCAGCTCTTCGGCGAGCGGCGACTTCTTCGCGACGTAGTTCACGAACCAGTCGTTGACCTTCGGCGGGCGGGTCTCGCGCAGCATCGCGTCGAGTTCGTCGGCCGTGAACCGCTTCGGCGTGCAGACGAGCAGGGCGAGCAGCCGGGGACCGGTCTCGCCCGTCGCCCACAGCTCCGTCGCGAGCGGATGATCGGTCTTGATGCGCTTGGCCAGCGTGCGCAGTCGGCTGAGATTCATGCCGTGGTCATCGCCGCGCTTCTCGTTCGCCGCGCGCATCTTCGGATCCTCGAGCGTGGCCAGCTCGGCCAGTGCTTCGGCGACGGTCGTCTCTGACATGCGACCAGGATAGGCCCGGAGTCGCTTGTCAAGGCCCGGGCTCGGGGAGCCGCATGGCCGTACTCTCGCCTGCACACACCGAACACCGAACACCGAACACCGAACACCGACGAGAGGAACGCCCGTGAACCGCGACACCGACGACATCCGCACCGACCGCACCGACATCAGCAGCGAGCCGTCGCCCGGCGCGGAGGAGAACGACAACCTCGGCACCGAGGACAACAAGGGCGAGCCGCCCACGGTCGTCCCGTCCGGTTCTGCCTCGGATGACTCGGATGACGATGCCGACGTGCTCGCCGACGAGCCGGACGCCGACTGACCGAGAGTTTCCCGTTCACGACTCAGCATGAATCCCGCAGCGACCCCCGGAATGGCGGCGGAGCTGCCTGCGGCGTAGTTCTGTGCTGAGTTGTGAACGAGTCCCCGCGCTCCCGCGCGCCGCGCTCACTCCTCTTCGACGAGTTCGCCGCGGATGCGGCGGAGGTCCTCCATGAGGGAGCCGATGAGGATCCAGTGCATCGACGACGGCGGGCGGATCACGAGCGGCGCCGTGAGCGCGGGGATCGCCGAGGTCAGCGCCTCGGGCTCGGGGGAGACATCGGCGATCTGCACCGCGAGCCGCACATCGTGACCCGCCCGTCGCAACTGCTCGGCGATGGCCGCGACCGCCGGCTCCTGTCCGATCGAGTCGTCGTAGTGGTCGAAGTAGGCCCGGGTCATGCCGATCGTCTGGGTGACGATCGGTGAGAGACGTTCGAGCAGCGTGCGCATCTCGACGAGTTCCTCGCGGTGGGTCGAGCGCCGCGGATTCAGGGTGAGGGATTCTTCGCCGGCCGCGATCGAGGCCTCCGCAGAGTCCTTCATCGGACGCAGCAGCCGGGCCTCGAGCATGAGCTCCTGCAGCTTCGCCGGGGTCTGCGGCTCGGGAAGGGCGTCGGCGAGCCGGTCGAGGCTCGCGGCCAATTCGCTGCCGAGCAGGCCCAGATCTCGGCGGGCGGGCGCGACGAGCACGGGCGGCACGATCAGGGCGTTCACGACGATGCCGATGACCACGCCGATGAGGGTCTCCAGGATGCGGGCGATCGCGTAGTCGGGGGTCGAGCCCAGGGCGAGCACGAGCATCGCGGAGATCGCGACCTGGTTGCCGGTGCCCGGGGTCGCCCTCAGCGCCCAGGCGACGAGCATGGCCACGACGATGGCGAGCAGCACGATCCAGCTGGGCGACCCGAGCAGCAGCCCCAGCGCGACGGCGATCAGCACCCCGACGATGACGCCGATGCTGCGCTCCAGCGCCTTCGACAGCGACTGGTTCACGCTCGGCTGCACGACCAGCAGGGCGGCGATCGCGGCGAACACCGGGAGCTGGCCCGGCGCGACCCAGCCTGCGAGCATCCACGCGGCGATCGTGGCCGCGGCGGATTTCACCACCTGCAGCAGGGGTGAGCGCTTCGAGGCGCGGATCGCGGCGTGGATGCGCATGCCGTCAACGCTACTCGGCGACCGCCTCTTTTCCGGCGCTCTGTCAACCCCTTCGCCTTTCACGGTGCGTTCGCGCTGAATGGAAGAACACGAACGACGACTCAGCAGAGGAGCATCCCATGGTGCAGATCATCGAGACCACCGACGTCCACGTTCCGGTCGACATCGCGTACAACCAGTGGACCCAGTTCGAGAGCTTCCCGGAGTTCCTCGACGAGGTCGAATCCATCACGCAGATCGACGACACCCACAACCACTGGGTCGTGAAGGTCGGCGGGGCGACGCGCGAGTTCGACGCGGAGATCACCGAGCAGCACCCCGACGAGCGCGTCGCGTGGAACAGCGTCGGCGGCGACACCGAGCATGCGGGCGTCGTGACGTTCCACAAGCTCGAGGAGCTCACGACCCGCGTGACCGTGCAGATCGACTGGGAGCCGGAGGGGCTGCTCGAGAAGGTCGGCTCGCTGGTGGGCGCGGGCTCGCACGCGGTGAAGAAGGATCTGCAGAACTTCAAGGAGTTCATCGAGAAGCGCGGAGCCGAGACCGGCGCCTGGCGCGGCGACGTCGAGGCCTGAGCGACACAACCCGAGGCCCGGGCGGAGATCTCGCATCTCCGTCCGGGCCTCGTTCTGTGCGGATCGGGCGTCGTGCTCGCGAAGATAGGGCATTCTCCCGATGCCGGACGGGTACCTCAGAGCGGAGTGTGGAGACATCCCGATAGAGGAGATGTCATGTACGAGCACCCCTACCTCGCCTACGCCGTCACAGAGTCGCAGCAGGCCGAGATCCAGCAGGCCGCCGATCGCCGCCGCTTTCTCATCGAGCACGCCGACCAGATCGTCCCCCGGGCGGCCGGGCCGCTCCGTCGGCTCGGACAGCGGATGCTGAGGGTCGCCCGCTCCGCTCGCGGCACGTCGACCGGCCGCGTGAGCTCGGGGTCCCGCACCCCGGACGCCGCCGGTCACAACCCGATCGACCGTCCGTCGGCCGCCGGCTGCGAGCCGGCACCCGCGCGGTGAGCCGCGCGTCCTCGTCGACCGATGGCAGAACCGGGCACGAGGTCGGAGGGGAATGGCACGATGAATCCGTGCCCCCTTCCGTTCCGAGCTCAGCGATGGTCGGCCGCGACGCCGAGCTGGCGACGATGCGCGGGAATTTCGAGCGCGTTCTGGAGGGTGCTCCGACGGCGTTGCTCGTCGAGGGCGAGGCCGGCATCGGCAAGTCCCGACTGCTGCGCGAGTTCTCCGCAGCGGTGCACGGACGCGCCGATGTGCACGTCGGCTGGTGCCTCGACCTCGGAGTATCCCGCACGCCGTTCGGACCGGTCACCGGCATCCTCCGCTCGATCGTCGCGAAGATGGGCGCCGAGAGCGTGCGCGAGGGGCTCGGCGCCGGAGCGGAGGCACTGGGCATGCTCCTGCCGGACCTCACTCCCGCCGAGCGCTCGCAGACGAGCCCCGATCGCCTGCGTGACGCGATCGCCTCGCTCATCGAGGCGGCGGCCGAGCGCGCACCGCAGGTCCTGGTCGTCGAAGATCTGCACTGGGCCGACGAATCCACGCTCGCACTCCTCTCGTTCCTGCTGCGGGCGCTCACCCGCGCGCGCATCCTCCTCGTCATCACCTGTCGCAGCGACGACGTCCGCCGCGGTGATGCGGTGAGTCGGTTCATCGGGGAGTCCACGCGTGCGCGGCTTCTCGAACGGATCTCGCTCGACCGGCTCCACCCGTCGGCTGTCAGGCAGCTCGCCGAGGGGATCGTCGGGGCGCCGCTGTCCGATGCCGCGCTCGATCGCATCCACCAGCGTGCCGAAGGGGTGCCGTTCTTCGTCGAGGAGATCGCCGGATGCTCCACCGGTCCGATTCCCGGAAGCCTGCGCGACCTGCTGCTCGCGCGGTTCGACCGGCTCGGTGATGATGCGAAGCGGGTCGTGCAGGTCGCGTCGGGTGCCGAGCGGCCGCTCCCGCATCCGCTCGTGATGCGGCTCGCCGGGCTCCCTGAGGCCCGGTTCGACGATGCCATGCGCGAGGCCACGCGCAGCGGCATCCTCGTGGTGGTCGACGACGACTACCGCTTCCGCCACGCGCTGTTGCGCGAGGCCGTGCACGACGACCTTCTTCCTGGCGAGCGTGCGAGGTTGCACAGGTCGTACGCCGAGACGCTCGAGGAGCGCGGTCAGGGGGCCGAGGAAGCGGATGCCGCGGCACTCGCGTACCACTGGCAGCTCGCGCAGGACGATCGCCGAGCGCTCGCCGCCGCCGTCGTCGCGATGCTCGACGCCAAGTCGCGGTTCGCGTTCGCCAGCGCCGCGCGCTTCGGTGAACTCGCCCTCGATCTCTGGGTTCGAGTGCCCGACGCCGAGGATGTCATCGATCTCGATCGGTTCGAGCTGCTGCGCACCCTCGCCTCGGTGCTGCGCAACGCCGGTGATGGGGAGCGGGCGCTCGCGGTGGTCGACGCCGCGCTCGCCGAGGTCGATCCTGCTCTGATCGATGCGGGGATGCACGCGCGCCTCCTGCGTGACCGGGCCTACTATCTGATGAACCTCGGGCGCGCGGGGTCGATCGGGCTGCTGCAGCAGTCTCTCGGCATCCTCGACGGCGCGGTCGATGACGACCGCCTGCGTGCGTCGATCCTCAACCAGCTCGCGAGCCGTCTCATGATCACGGGGAGGCTCGAGGAGGCGATCGAGCTCGCCACGGAGGCGGGGGAGCGGGCGGTGCGCGCGGGATCCGACGACGAGGCGTCGATCGCCGCGAACGTGCGCGGAGGTGCGCGTGCCCACCTCGGCGACCTCGAGGCCGGGCACCGCGAGTACGCGCTGGCGCTTCGGCTCGCTCGCGGGACCAACGCGGAGATGCGCTATCGCGTCAACTACTCCGATCTGCTCGGCCTTCTGGGACGCTACCGTGATGCGGTGCACGTCGCCGAAGACGGGCTGGCTCCGGCACGGGCGTTCGGCGTGGAGCGCACGACCGGTGCGCTGATGACCCAGAACATGGCAGTGCCGCTGCTCGAACTCGGCGAGGTCGAGCGCGTCGAGGGCATGCTGGCTCGGGAGCTCTCCCAGCGGACGCTCCGGATCTCGCACATGTATTCCACGATGACGCGCGTGCGGGTGCTGTCGTGGCGCGGTCGATACGACGACGCGGCCGATCTGCTGCGTGAGTGGCTGCCGTCGTTCGAGGAGACCGGTCGCGTGGAACGCCAGATCTGGTACGACGGCGTGATGATGCGCGTCGCGGTCGCGGAGGCTCGTGCCGATCATGCCGACGCGCTCGCGGAGATCAGGGCCATGCTCGCCGACGAGGGACCGGTCTTCCTCCACCAGCGCCGACTCATGCTCGAGGCCGCGTGGCTGATCGCCGAGCGTCGGGCGGCCGGAGACGACGTGCGCGATGCTGCGGAGCAGGTGCGGGCAGCCTGGCTCGCGCAGTCGCCGCAGCTTCTCGGTGACCGATGGGGGATCATCCTCGAATCACTGCTCTCGCCGTCGATCCCGGCCCTGCATGAGGCGGTCGACCTCGCCGACGGCGACGACGTGCCGGTGACCTTCCGCATCATCACGCGGCTCGAGCTCGGTCGTCTGCTCGTGGACACGGGTGCGCGCGCCGAGGCCGCTGCGGTGATGGCGCAGGCACGGGATGAGGCGGAGCGTCTCGGACATGTGCCCCTGGCGCGGGTCGTCGGGGAGTTCTCCGCGGCGGCCGGGCTCGCGGTGGGGCTCGCGACGGCATCCGGGTACAGGCGGTCCGATGACCCGCTCGATACGCTCACCGCCAGGGAACTGCAGGTGCTGGAGCTCATCGCCGAGGGTCTCAGCAACCGCCAGATCGGCGACAGGCTCTTCATCAGCGCGAAGACCGTCAGCGTCCATGTGTCGGCCGTGCTGCGCAAACTCGAGGTCGGAACGCGCACCGAGGCTGCTGTCGTGCAACAGAAGCGGCGGTTAAGGGCAGATGGCCAGGGAGCCGTGATACGTTGAGCATGCGCGTATGTCGGACGTTCCGGCACGGCGCGGGTCGCGTAAGCGGCCGTTTTGAAAACAGAAAGTAGAAAACACATGGCCACTGGCACTGTGAAATGGTTCAACGCAGAAAAGGGCTTCGGCTTCATCGCTCCCGATGACGGCACGGACGACCTTTTCGCCCACTACTCGGCAATCACCGGCTCCGGTTTCAAGGAGCTTCGTGAGAACCAGAAGGTCGAATTCGACGCTGAGCGTGGCCCCAAGGGCATGCAGGCGGCGAACATCCGCGCTCTCTGAGCGCGCATAGGCTTCCTGAAACCGGTCGGATCCTCACGGATCCGGCCGGTTTTTCTATGCCCCGGGGTGTTGGTGTGGTGCGGGGTCAGTTCGGCATCCGGATGCTGTGCGGGGTCAATTCGGCATCCGGATCCTGTGCGGGGTCCGTTCGGCATCCGGATCCTGTGCGGGGTCAGTTCGGCATCCGATTCGGCTATGCGGGATGCGCAACTGGCCCCGCTCGATCCCGCGGTGCGTGATTGACCCCGCCCAACCCGCACAGCAGCGCGGTGTGCGGCTGGCCCGCTCGACTCCGGCTCGCCAGCGCAGTGCAGTGCGGTGCAGTGCGGTGCAGTCCGGCGCGGTGCGGTGTGCGGGGTCAATTCGGCATCCGGATGCTGGGCGGGGTCAGTTCGGCATCCGATTCGGCTGTGCGGGATGCGCAACTGGCCCCGCTCGATCCCGCGGTGCGCAATTGGCCCCGCCCAACCCGCACAGCAGCGCGGTGCGCAATCGATCCCGTTCGACTCCGCTCGCCGCTCGCCGATGGGGTGCGCAGCTGACCCCGATCGATCCCGCTCGACTCCGGTCGCGGTGCGGGGTCAGTTCAGCATCCGGATGCTGGGCGGGGTCAGTTCCGCATCCGATTTGCCCGTTCGAGGTGCGCAACTGGCCCCGCTCAGCGGCGCAGTGCGCAACTGGCCCCGCTCGACTCAGCTCACCGGCGCACAGCAGCGCGATGCGCAATCGACCCCGCTCACCCCGCTCGCCCGCTCGACCAGCTCGCCCCCCTACCGCGCGCCGCTGAAACCGCGGCGAGCGGGGCCCGGCGCGGACGCGAAGGAGGAGAGCGACCACGGAATACCGAGATGAGGGTTGCCTAACAATCTGTTAGATTAGGCGAGGCTTACCAAAGCCCGGCGCACTCGCGCCGCACACCCCCACGCCAACCCGAAGGGCATGCCTGTGCGCACCTCTCGTCTCCTCGCCGCCGGTGTCGCCGCGGCACTCGCCATCGGCCTCACCGCCTGCGCGACCTCCTCGAACGACAACGCGTCGGACTCGGCGGGCGGCAACCCCGCCGACGACAGCGCGTTCCCCGTGACGATCGAGCACGTGTACGGCGAGACCACGATCGAGTCGAAGCCCGAGCGCGTCGCGACGGTCGCCTGGGCGAACCACGAGGTTCCGCTGGCCCTCGGCATCGTGCCGGTCGGGATGAGCAAGGCGACCTGGGGCGATGACGACGACAACGGCATCCTCCCCTGGGTCGAGGACAAGCTCGACGAGCTCGGCGCCGACGAGCCGGTGCTGTTCGACGAGTCCGACGGCATCGACTACGAGGCCGTGGCCGACACGAACCCCGACGTCATCCTCGCGGCATACTCCGGACTGACGCAGGAGGAGTACGACACCCTCTCGAAGATCGCCCCGGTCGTCGCCTACCCCGAGGTCGCCTGGGGCACTCCGGTCGACGAGATGATCGAGATGAACTCGAAGGCTCTCGGACTCGAAGAGCAGGGTGACGCTCTGATCGAGGAGCTGCACGCCGACGCCGCGAAGGCGCTCGAGGAGAACTCCGCACTCAAGGGCAAGAAGGTGCTGTTCGCCTACTTCGAGCCGGGCGACCTCAGCCAGGTCGGCTACTACACCGCCGTCGACACGCGCCCCGGCTACCTGCACGACGACCTCGGTCTGCCGCTGCCGAAGCTCGTCGAGGACAACGAGGACAGCGAAGAGTTCTCGCTTCTGGTCAGCGCCGAAGAGGCCGACAAGTTCGACGACGTGGACGTCTTCGTCACGTATGGTGACGACTCGACGCTCGCGATGCTGCAGGGCGACCTGCTGCTGTCGAAGATCCCGGCCGTCGCCGCCGGCAACGTCGTCATCCTCCCGAACTCGACTCCGCTCGCCGCATCGGCGAACCCGTCGCCGCTGTCGATCCAATGGGGTCTGTCGGACTACCTCGCCCTGCTGGCGTCGCCGTTCACGAAGTGACCTTCGGCGTCACCTTCTCGCACTGAATCCCCGTGACCGCTGTCACCCTCCCCATGCCGGGCACCGCACACCTGCGGCGCCCGGCGTGGGCGCGCTCGCTCTGGCTGCTCGTCGGAGTGGGCGTCGTGCTCGTGCTCTGCGTCCTGTCGATCTGCTTCGGCGTGCGCGCGGTGAGCATCGACGACGTCTTCGCCGCGCTCGCAGGTCAGGATGACACGCTCGCCCAGGCCGCGATCATCAAGCGCCTCCCGCGCACCCTGCTCGCGATCCTCGTCGGCGCGGCCCTCGCACTGTCGGGCGCGACCATGCAGGCGGTCACCCGCAACCCCATCGCCGACCCCGGCATCCTCGGCGTCTCGAACGGCGCCTCGCTGGCCGTCGTGATCGGACTCGCCTTCCTCGGCCTCACTGACGCATACAGCCAGATGGCATTGGCGATCGTCGGCGCGGCCCTCGCCGCCGTGTTCGTCTACACAGTCGGGTCGCTCGGCAGAGGCGGTGCCACCCCCCTCAAGCTCGCCCTCGCGGGCGCGGCGACCTCTGCCGCCTTCGCCTCGCTCATCAGCGCGGTCATGCTGCCCCGCGTCGACCTGCTGCAGTCGTTCCAGTCCTGGCAGATCGGCGGAGTCGGCGGCGCGGAATGGCCGCGCATCGCGATCACCGCTCCCGTGCTCGCGCTCGGGGCGCTGATCTGCTTCCTCAGCGCACGCGGCATGAACTCCCTCGCGCTCGGCGACGACATGGCGAAGGGGCTCGGCGAGCACGTGTTCCGCACGCGGCTGATGTCGGCCGTCGGCGCGGTGATCCTCGCCGGAGCCGCCACCGCGATCGCCGGTCCGATCGGATTCGTCGGCCTCGTGATCCCGCACGTGTGCCGGATGCTGATCGGCACCGACCACCGCTGGCTGCTGCCATTCTCGGCCGTCGCCGGAGCCGCGCTCCTGCTCGCGAGCGACGTCGTCGGCCGCGTGATCTCCCCCTCGTCGGAGGAGATCCAGGTCGGCATCATCACCGCGATCATCGGCGCCCCGTTCTTCATCTGGATCGTCCGCCGCCAGAAGGTGCGTGAACTGTGAGCACCATCGACCGCCCCGCCTCCCCGATGACCCCGGGTGCCGACCGCGCGCGCACGCAGGTCGACGCGATCATCGCCGGGCGTCGATCCCGCCATCGTCGTCACTCCGTCGCCACGATCGTGCTCGGCGTTCTGCTGGTCGCGCTCTTCACGACAGCGCTGATGATCGGCAACACCTTCTATCCGCTCGATGCGGTGATCCGCGTCATCCTCGGCGACACCGTGCCCGGCGCATCGTTCACGGTCGGCGAGCTGCGGCTGCCCCGGGCGATCCTCGGCATCCTCGCCGGCTTCGCGTTCGGCATCGCGGGTGTGTCGTTCCAGACCCTGCTGCGCAATCCGCTCGCCTCCCCCGACATCATCGGCATCTCGAACGGCGCGGGTGCCGCGGCCGTCGTCGGCATCGTCGTGCTGTCGCTCGACGGGCCCCTCGTCTCGCTGTTCGCCCTCGCCGGCGCGATCGTGACCGCGGGGGTCATCTACCTGCTGTCGATCAAGAACGGCTTCGCCGGCACCCGCCTGATCCTCATCGGGATCGGCGTCGCCGCGATGCTGCAGAGCGTGATCTCGTACGTGCTGTCGCGGGCGGCGAGCTGGGACATCCAAACCGCCATGCAGTGGCTCACCGGCAGCCTGAACAACGCCTCCTGGGAACGAGTGATGCCGCTGGCCATCGCGTCTCTCGTGATCGTGCCGCTCATGCTGCTGCAGGGGCGCGCGCTCGGCGCGATGCAGCTGGGCGACGACTCGGCCTCCGGGCTCGGCGTGCGGGTCAACACCACGCGCCTGCTCTACATCCTCGGGGCGGTCGCCCTGCTGGCCTTCGCCACCGCGGCGACCGGTCCCATCGCGTTCGTCGCCTTCATGGCCGGACCCATCGCCGCCCGCATCACCGGTCCCGGTGCGAACCTGCTGGTGCCCAGTGCGTTCATCGGCGCGGTGCTGGTGCTGGGCGGCGACCTGCTGGGGCAGTTCGCGTTCGGCGACCGCTACCCGGTCGGCGTCATCACCGGCGTGCTCGGCGCCCCCTATCTGATCTATCTGCTCATCCGCACCAACCGCTCGGGAGGTTCCCTGTGACCGAGGCGCACACACTGACGGCGGAGTCCGTCACCCTCGCCTACGGCGACCGCACGATCATCGACGGGCTCGACCTCGCGATCGCTCCGGGCAAGATCACGACGATCGTCGGAGCGAACGGATGCGGCAAGTCGACGCTGCTGCGTGCGCTCGCCCGACTTCTGTCGCCCACGGCCGGGCAGATCGTGCTCGACGGCACGTCCGTGCACACGCGTCCGACCAAGGAGGTCGCACGCATCCTCGGGCTCCTGCCGCAGTCGCCGGTCGCCCCCGAGGGGATCGCCGTCGCCGACCTGGTCGGTCGCGGTCGGCACCCGCACCAGAAGATGCTGGCCCGCTGGAGCGCGCACGACTACGAGGTCGTGGCGGATGCCCTGGCCGCGACCGGCACGACGGATCTCGCCGACCGCAGTGTCGATGAGCTCTCGGGTGGTCAGCGCCAGCGCGTCTGGATCGCGATGGCGCTCGCGCAGGAGACCGACATCCTGCTCCTCGACGAGCCGACCACGTTCCTCGACGTCGCGCACCAGGTCGAGGTGCTCGACCTGCTCACCGACCTGAGCGTCTCGCGCGGCACCACCATCGTCATGGTGCTGCACGACCTCAACCTGGCCGCGCGCTATTCCGACGAGCTCGTCGCGATGAAGGAGGGCAGGGTGCACGCCACCGGCGCTCCGCAGGACGTCGTGACGGCCCAGCTCGTCGAAGAGGTCTTCGACCTCGCCAATCAGATCACCACGGACCCGGTCTCCGGGAAGCCGATGGTCACACCTATCGGGAGGCATCATGTCCGCTGAGACCACCACCGAACGTCCCACCTACGTGCTGGCGCGTGCCGAGGTGCGCGGCGTCGCCCGGGTCTCACCGAACTTCGTGCGCGTGACCTTCGGAGGCGACGACCTGTTCGAGTTCGCCACCCCGGGCGACGTCTTCGACTCCCGGATCAAGCTGGTCTTCCCGCCGGCATCCGGCATCCTGCCCGATCTCGACCGTGACACGGACGACTGGTGGGGATCCTTCCTCGCGGTTCCCGAGGGCGAGCGCGGATCCATGCGCACCTACTCGGTGCGCGAGCTGCGCGTGACCGACGCGGGCACCGAGGTCGATGTCGACTTCGTGCTGCACCTCGCTCCCGGGCTCACCGGACCCGCGTCGCTGTGGGCCAGTGCGGCCGAGGTGGGCCAGGAGCTGTTCCTCGTCGGGCCGCGTCGAGGCGTGGCCGCGGCAGCTCACGGCGGAGCCGAGTACGAGCCGGGCTCGGCCTCCTCGGTCGTGCTCGTGGGTGACGAGACCGCCGCTCCGGCGATCGCCCGAATCCTCGAAGACGCCCCGAGCGACCTGCGCGGCTGCGCGTTCATCGAGGTTCCCTCGCCCGCCGATGTCTTGCGCATCGACGCCCCCGTCGGTGTCGAGGTGCGCTGGCTGCCGCGCGACATCGGCGAACCCCACGGCGTGCGTCTGATCCCCGCCGTGCTCGGCTACCTCGGAGACGCGGATGCCGCCGACGAGATCGACGTGAAGGACATCGAGTCCGAAGACCTGCTCTGGGAGACGCCCGACTACTCGGGGCTCGGCGAGGACATCGCCGCGACGGATGCTCCCGCGGAGCGCTACTTCTGGATCGCCGGCGAGAGCGGCGTCGTCACGACGCTGCGCCGCCACCTGGTCAAGGACCTCGGCATCGACCGCGGGCAGGTGGCCTTCATGGGCTACTGGCGCCGCGGCGTCGCCATGCGCGGCTGAGGCCTCCGGGAACCCTGCTAGAAACGAGTGCATGAACGACTATCCCGTCACACACGAACTCGGTCGCATCGACGTCGTCACGCTCGTCGACACCCCCGCGCTCAGCCGCGACATCGACCTCGAGGTCGACGCGGTGCAGGAGGCGTGGCCCGCGTTCGAGGGAGCTTTCGATTCGCTTCAAGGGCGCAGGATGATGGGCCTCGTCTACGGAGGCAACGCCGTGTACCGCCTGGCATCCGTGCGGCTCGACAGAGACCGCGAGAATGCGCTGGGCCTCGACGAGGCGACGATTCCCGGCGGCGACTACCTCCGTCTGCGACTGCGCGGTGAGGCCCCCGAAGTCTACGGACAGATCTCGGATGCGTTCGACGTGCTGTTCGCTTTCGCGAACCACGACGCCGAGAGGCCTCACATCGAGTCCTACAGACGTGAAGGTGAGGTCGACTGTCTCGTGCCGATCACGTCGCAGCGCTGACGCTGGGCACCGTCACGGCCGGTTCGACGACCACGTTTCGAACTCGGATTGCACCTGGTCAAAGAACTCCGTCTTCGCCCGCGTGTAATCGTCGTAGTCGGCTTTGCCTCGCTGCTCGGCGCTGAGCCTCCGCTTCTCGGTCTCGTAGCGGTGCCTGGCCTCGGGACTGGCCCGCAGCCAGTCTCGGAACCAGATCGTGTACAGACCCCACGGGGAGTCCGCACGTCGCACATGAAGGATCGCGTGTTCGTCCTCGTGCCAGAACAGGAGCTTCTCCCATACGGCGGGGTCTGCCTGAGCGGAACCTCGAGGGATGTCACGGTCGACCCCGGGTGAGTCGGGCCGTGCACCGCGAGCACGCACGAAGCCGAGCCGATCGAGTCGGCCACAGAGGTCGGCTTCGCCGGGAAGAGGGGAGATGCGCAGCTGCAGGTCGAGGAACGGCTTCGCGGGCAACCCCGGCACGGCCGTCGATCCGATGTGGTCGAGCGCTGCGGTCTCGCCGCCGGTCAAGCCGGCGAGGGCATCTCTGATCTCCGACAGCAGGCGAGAGGCCCGCCGCGGCCACGAGGGCTGGTGCTCGACCAACGCCGCCGGATTCTCCTCGTCGCCCACCCGGCCAGTGTACGGATGCTGCCGACGTGCTGCTCGTCCGCACGGACGTCGCGCTCCCAGTTCTGGACGTCGAGCATGGCAGCGGTCAGACTGGGCGGATGGAGTTCGCCGGAGTAGTGCCCATGGACGCCCCGGACCCGAGAGACGAGTCCGAAGCTCGCGTCCGGGATCTCGCCTTCCCGGTGTTCCAGCTGCGCCCGCAGCCGGCGCTCACGCGCATATCGGGCGCGGGATTCATGCAGAGCATCGGGCCGACAGGCGTGACGGAGTCGTCGGTGTCGTTCAGCTACACGCTGTGGCGGCATCCGGAGGATCACTCCGACCCCCGCAACGAGATCGAGCTGGATGCCGCGACCCGACGATCACTGGAGGAGGAGCCGCCCTGGGGCCGCCCTGCCTGGCTGATCGAGCAGGCTCAGGTCCTCAAGTACCCGATGCTGTGGGAGGCGGTGCGCACCAGCTGGCAGGCATCGCCGGATCCCGAACACCATTCGCTCGCGCAGCAGCTCGTCGACCACACCGACCACGTCCTGCGCAACAGGTTTCGTGAAGAACTCGGGCTCCCCGACGGCCCGAGCGACGGCGACGGCGGGTGGGAGGCGAAGCCATCGGCGGTGTGGGATGCCGTCGTCACGGTAGACGGCGAGCGTCGGCCGGGCGTGCAGATCGACACCGATCCGCTCGTCTACGCGGTCGGATTCCGTGTCGATGAGAACGTCGTCTGCACGACGGTCGTGTCTCGAGACAGCCTGCCGTTGATCGACCTCGCCCTCACGACCTACGAGTGATGCGGCCGTCTTCGCCGACTGTCACCGCGCGCCGGCGCTTCGCAGGACGCGCTCGACATGAGCGGCGACCCATTCCGCATCGAACGATCGGCTGCGCAGCAACCAGCGGTGGAAGATCGGTCCGACGAACAGCTCTGCCACGTCTTCCGGGGCCGGCACGCTCGCCTGGCGCAGGCGCTCGGAGATCCCGCTCAGCTGCGGCTCGAGCAGCGCGGCTCGAAACTGCGCGGCAAGGGCGTCGTCCGACTGCAGCTCAGCGGTGAGGGCTCTGAGCAGCCGCTCCTGCGTGGGATCGGCCAGCTCATCGATCATGCCGGTGGCGAGCGCCGTGAGGTCGACGGCGAGATCACCCGAGTTCGGCACGGTGACTCTGCCGTTCTCGTCGAGGCTGCGAGCCAGGAGTGCGTCGAAGAGGATCTCGCCCGTCGAGGACCATGACCGATAGAGGGTCTGTTTGCTGACTCCTGCTCGTGCGGCGATCCCCTCCATCGTGATCGCCGCCACCGGACGCTCGCCGGCCAGAGAGAGCGCAGCCGCGTGGACCTTGGTGCGGGTTCGTTCACGGGCCATGCTCACAACGATACTCGAGCAAACGAGACGGTGCGTCCAGTTCACGCTACGATCTTCCCATGACTTCACCGCAGAGATGGTTCATCACCGGCAGCAGTCGGGGCCTCGGGCGAGCGCTCACCACTGCCGCCCTCGACGCGGGTCACGCCGTCGTGGCGACGGTCAGGGGCGACCACGCGCTGCCTGACCATGACCGGCTGACCGTGATGACCCTCGACGTTCGCGACCGCGAAGCGGCGCACGAGACCGTTCAGCGTGCCGCCGACCTGCTCGGAGGAATCGACGTGCTCGTCAACAACGCGGGTCACGGCATGATCGGAGCGCTCGAAGAGGCATCGGAGGAGGACGTCCGGACGATCGTCGACACGAACCTGCTCGGCCCCCTCTGGCTGAGTCAGGCCGTCGTCCCGATCATGCGTCGCCAGGGTGGCGGAGACATCGTGCAGATCTCGACAGTGGGAGCCGTCGGGACCATGCCGATGCTCGGACTCTACAACTCCACGAAATGGGGCCTCGACGCATTCAGCGAGGCGATGGCGGCAGAGGTCGAGCGATTCGGCATCCGAGTCTCGCTGATCCAGCCGGGCGCACTCGACACGGAGTGGGCCGGTGCGAGCATGCGATTCAGTACGCCCCTGCGTGCGTACGACGAGCAGCGGATCGAGATGTTCGGCACCGCGGACGTTCCCTGGCCTGCAGGCGAGCCGAGCGGCGGCACGACACCCGAGGATGCCGCACGGGTGATCCTCGCCCGAGTCGCGGCACCAGACGACCCACGGCTTCGCGTGCTCGTCGGCGACGACGCTCCCGACCAGGTCGCAGCGGCGCTCGAGCTGCGGCGCCAGGACTACGCTCTCGACCCGCGCTTCCCGAGCGCGTGACGCGCGACCTCTGCTCGCCGCGAGCGCTCGCCGCTCCTCCGACCCTGGCGCAGGGGAGTGCCGCGGCGTAGCATCCCCCTGGAACGGTTCGAGGGCGAGGAGACCACCATGACGCAGCACACGCTCGATCTCCCCGAAGTCGACCTCGTCTACGACGTGCACGGGCCGCTCCCGACAGCCGATGGTCGCGCTCCGCTGATGATGATCGGCCAGCCGATGGACGCGAGCGGATTCCAGGCCCAGGTGGCGCTGTTCGACGACCGCACGGTCGTGACGTACGACCCGCGAGGCCTCGGCCGCAGCGTGCGCAAGGACGGCAAGGCCACGAACGAGCCCGAGGTCCAGGCGGAAGACGTCCATGCGATCATCGAGGCCCTCGGTGTCGGACCCGTCGACATGCTCGCCAGCAGCGGCGGCGCGGTGACCGCGCTCGCTCTGGTGACCGCGCACCCGCACGACATCGCGACCCTGGTCGCGCACGAGCCGCCGATCGACAGCGTGCTGCCGGATGCCGACGCAGTGCATCGCGCCAGAGTGGCCTATACCCGGGCGTACCAGGAGCGCGGATGGGGTGCCGGGATGGCGGCCTTCGTCGCGATGACATCGTGGGAGGGCGAGGTCACCGACGAGTATCTCTCCCGGCCTGCGCCCGATCCCGCTGCGTTCGGCATGCCGATCGAGGATGACGGCAGACGGGACGACCCACTGCTGTCCGAGCTCTCGTGGGCGATTCCCCTCTATGTGCCGGATCTCGATGCGCTGAAAGCGGCGCCGACCAGGGTGGTCATCGCCGTCGGCGAGGAGTCGGTGAAGGGCTACACCGGACGTACCGCGATCGCCCTGGCCGAGCGGCTCGGGCAGCAGGCGACGGTCTTCCCCAGTCACCACGGCGGGTTCATGGGCGGCGAGTTCGGCTATGCCGGCCAGCCCGAGGCCTTCGCAGCGAAGCTCCGCGGGGTGCTGGACGGGTCGTGACGGAGTGCAGAGGGCGGATGCAGACATCCGCGAGGGGCGAACGCTGAGTCTCGACGAGGTGCGCGAGCAGCTGGCGCGTCGGTGAGCCCCCGACCATACGACGTCCAGGTCACCCGTCCAGCACTTCGCGCGCTGCAACGCTTGGAGCCGAAGTTCGCCGGCGCTGTCTTGCGGTTTCTCGACGGGTCGCCGACGGAGAATCCTCTTCGTGTCACGACGCCGCTCGGGGCGGAACTCGAACGTCAGCGCAGCGGGTATGTGGGGATCGCCTATCGTGTCGTCGTTCGAGTCGACGAAGACGCCCACGTCGCATACGTGCTTCGCATCGCGCATCGTGCGGATGTCCACCGGCCCCTCTAGAGGCCGTGCGCTGCGCACGCGTGCGCGCCACGCGCTCCGCATTCTGCGGTTACGCTCGCGGGGTGACCGCAGACGATGAGACCGTCATCCACATGACACCGGATGCCGCGTGGTTGCCCCGCCACGGCAGGGCCGAGGTCGTTCGCCGCCGCACCCCTCCTCGTCCGATGAGCGTCGTCCGGCTGCTTCTGCGACAGAACGACCGGGTCTTCTGCGTGCCGAGACACGAAGACGGTCGCCTCGATCTGCCGCATCGGATCGTCGGCGCCGACGACCCGTGCGGAGAGAGCGCGATCGTCGAACTCGCCGCGCAGGTGACCGGATCCCGGGAGCCCCTGACGTTCACGGGCGCGGTGCGAAACGTCGTCGACTCACCCCAGGACGACTACCCCTGGCCGACGCCCCACGCCCACTTCGGCGTGTGGATGTCGGAGGGTGCTCCCGTCATCGATGGTTCCTGGGTCGCGGTCGGCGGTGGATCCGCGCTGCGCGACCGGCACTGGTTCCCCCTGCTGGGCTGAGAAGTTCCTCGAGACAGCTTGCCGTAGCTCCGACGGCAGCGGCGACACCGACTAGCTCGCCAGCGTTGCACGAAGAAGGCCCCGCCATAGGCGGGGCCTTCGATTTCGTATGTCCGCGGGGGGAGGCGTGAGCCCGCAAGTCCCGCGACTCGTGTAACCCATTGTACATTCAAGGGATGGCCGCTGCCAGCCCGCCTGACGACGTCGAGATTCTTGCGATCCTGAGTGCTCCGCGATCCGCCACCTACGTCGCTGCGGCCGGTGGCGACTCGCTGCGAGCTGTCGAGCTGCACGGCTGGAACGCACGCGTGTCCGCTGCGTTTATGCTTCCGGCGCACTTCGCCGAGATCGCCACTCGCAACGCGGCGGCAGAGGTCCTTGAGCGCTTGTACGGCCCGAGTTGGCCTTGGAACCCCACGTTCGAGGCCAGCCTGCCCGCCACTGGGAGATACAACCAACGCCGCGACCTGGTAACCACGCGCCTCAGCAACGCCACCACGGGGAAGGTGATCGCGGAACTCAAGTTCGTGTTCTGGCAGAAGCTCTTCACCGGACGCAACGACACCCGGATCTGGGTGCCTCACATTGCATCGGTCTTCCCCTATGCGCCCACCATGACTGCGGCTAGCCTGCGCAACCGGGTCTACCAAGACCTTGACGTCCTCCGTCACCTGCGCAACCGTCTCGCGCACCATGAGCCGGTCTTCACGCGAAACCTGCTCGACGATCTGACACGCACCATCGATCTGATCGAGCTGCGAAGCCGGAGCACCGCGAACTGGGTACGTGCGATGGAGGACGTGACATCGATCGTCGCCGAGCGGCCGTAGTTCGGGCGCGAGTGTTGCGTGTGGAATCGCCTCGGGCCTACGCGCTCGCGCGCACGACGAGCTCGGTGTCGAGGATGACGGATCGTGGGGATGCTCCCGCGATGACCTCGAGCAGCACGGCGACCATCTGCGCGCTGATCTGATCCCAGGGCTGACGCATGGTGGTGATCGGCGGCTCGTGGGTGGCGGCGAGGCCCGAGTCGTCGAAGCCGGCGATCGCGATGTCTTCGGGCACGCGGCGTCCGGCGCGGCGGGCGGCGGCGATGGCTCCTGCGGCCATCCGGTCGGAGGCGGCGAACACGGCGTCGACGTCGTGCTCGAGCATCCGGGTCATCGCGTTCAGTCCCGACTCGTACGAGTAGTCGCCCCGTTCGACCAGCGCCTCGTCGTAGAGGTCGCCGAGCTCCTCGCGGAACCCGACCAGTCGGTAGCGCCCTCCGGGGGTGTCGTCGGGGCCGGCGATCATGCCGATCCGGCGGTGACCCTGCGCCACGAGGTGCGCGGCCATCGCGCGTGCCGAGGCGATCTCGTCGACGGAGATCGTCGAGAGGTCGCGTTCGTGTCCGAGGGGGAGGCCGCAGCAGACGGTGGGGATGCCGACGTCGATCAGCTGGTCGAGCAGCGGATCGGATTCGTGTGACGAGATCAGCATGACGCCGTCGACGTGTCCGGCGCTGAGGAACTGGGCGACGCTCTCACGCTCGGCGGGGGTTCCGGCGACGAGCAGCACCAGGGTCATCGCCCGCTGGGCGAGGGCTTCGGCGGCGCCGCGCAGCAGCAGCGCGAAGGTCGGGTCGTCGAACAGCAGCTGCTGGGGTTCGGTGAGCAGGAACGCGAGCGATCCGGCACGACCGGTCGCCAGGCTGCGGGCGTGATGGTTGGCGGTGTACCCCGTGGCGAGGATCGCCTCTTCGACGGCCTGCCTGGCGTCGGGGGACACCCAGTGCCCGCCGTTGATCACGCGGGACACGGTGCTGCGGGACACCCCGGCCTGCACCGCGATCTGGCGGATCGTCGGCTTGCGCTTGGCGCTGACATCACTCATCGCCTGTGACTCTACCCACAGCATCCGCTTCGGCGATAGTCCGGACTGGGACCGGTCTCAGTTCGGTAACGGGTGTTGTGATCGGGAGGAGACCTGGGGTAGAACTGAGACCGGTCCCAGTCACGTTCATGTCACAGGCTGAGACCGGTCCCAGTCGAATGAGCGACAGCAGCACGGGACATGCACCACGACCGCACCGACCCGATGGAGTGCCGATGACCTCCCCCCACGCCTGGCCCGCTCTGCGCGGAATCGCCTACGGCGGCGACTACAACCCCGAGCAGTGGTCGCCCGAGACCTGGCGCGAGGACGTCGTGCTGATGCGCGAGGCCGGCGTGAACCTGGTCAGCGTGGGCATCTTCTCGTGGGCGCTCATCGAAGTCGCCGAGGGGGAGTTCGACTTCGGCTGGCTCGACGAGCTGCTCGACCTGCTGCACGAGAACGGCATCGCCGTCGACCTCGGCACACCGACCGCATCGCCGCCCGCCTGGTTCTTCGCGAACCACCCCGACGCGCGGGTCATCGACCGCGAGGGACGCACGATGGGCTTCGGGTCCCGCGGCATGGCCTCGCACTCGTCGCCGGCCTATCGCGAGGCGATCGTGCGCATCGCGGATGCTCTCGCGGCGCGCTACGCGCAGCATCCGTCCGTCGTGCTCTGGCACGTGCACAACGAATACGGCGTTCCCGTGGGGGAGGACTACTCCCCGCATGCGGTCGCCGCCTTCCGTCTCTGGCTCCAGGAGAAGTACGGCACGCCCCAGGCGCTGAACAGCGCCTGGGGCACCGCCTTCTGGGGCCAGCACTACTCGGCGTGGGAGCACGTCGGTGCTCCCGCGATCGCCCCGAGCGTCGTGAATCCGGCGCAGCGCCTCGACTTCGCTCGCTTCACCGACCACCAGCTGCGTGCATGCTTCATCGCCGAGCGCGACGCGATCCGGGCGCACGCCGACCAGCCGGTCACCACCAACTTCATGGCGAACCAGAGCTGGACGACGGATCTGTGGGCGTGGGGCCGCGAGGTCGACATCGTCTCGGACGACCACTACCTGTGGGCGGCCGACGAGGACGCGCACATCGGCCTCGCGATCGCGGCCGACCTCAGCCGCTCGGTGGGCGGCGGCAAGCCGTGGATCCTGATGGAGCACTCCACCTCGGCCGTCAACTGGCAGCCCCGCAACATCGCGAAGCGCCGCGGCGAGATGGCCCGCAACTCGCTGACGCATCTGGGGCGCGGAGCCGACGGCATCCTCTTCTTCCAGTGGCGCGCCGGACGCTCGGGTGCCGAGAAGTTCCACTCCGCGATGCTGCCGCACGCCGGCACCGAGTCGCGGGTCTTCCGCGAGGTGGTCGACCTCGGCGCGGCACTCGGCCGCCTCGACGAGGTGCAGGGCAGCACGGTGAAGGCCGACGTCGCGATCCTCTGGGACTTCGAGTCGTTCTGGGCTCAGGATCTCGAGTGGCGCCCCTCGGAAGACGTCACGCACGCCGCCCAGGTGCGCCGCTTCTACGAGCAGCTCTGGCGCGACGGCATCACGGTCGATTTCGCGCTGCCGGGGCAGGACCTCTCGGGCTATCGACTTGTCGTCGCCCCCGCCCAGTACCTGCTCAGCACTGCGGATGCCGCGAATCTCACCGCGTATGTCCACGGCGGCGGCACGCTGCTGGTGTCGTTCTTCTCGGCGATCGTCGACGAGAACGACGCCGTGCACGAGGGGGGCTTCGTCGCTCCGCTGCGCGAGGCGCTCGGCCTCACGGTCGAGGAGTTCCTGCCGCTGCGCGAAGGCGAGAGTCACGGACTCGACTGGGTCGACCACGAGGGCATCGTCGCCGACGTCTGGCAGGAGGATCTCGCTCTCGAAGGTGCCGAGGTCGTCGCGAACTTCTCGGGCGGTCCCGGTGAGGGCGAGCCCGCGATCACGCGGCACCGTCACGGCTCCGGAACCGGCTGGTACGTCGCCACCCGACTGGACCCCGCGGGCATGCGCGCCCTTCTGCACGACGTCTATGCCGACGCCGGCATCGCCCCGTCCGGCACGCCGGACGGTCTGGAGGTCATCACGCGTCACGGCGTCGACGCCGACTACCGCATCGCCGTCAACCACCGCGACGACGACGTCGAGCTCGACGCCTCCGGTGTCGAGCTGCTCACCGGCGTCGAGGTCTCGGGCACCCTGACGATCACAGCCGGCGGCGTCGCCGTCATCCGCACCTCCCACTGACCGCCCGACGTCTCGCTGCGCCCGCTCAGGGCGCGGGCGGGACCACAACACAACCGCACACCGAAAAACCACCGGTCGCGATGACGCGAAGCGCATCGTCGACCACAACAGATAGGAAAACGCATGCGCAAGCACATCGGAGTCGGCGCACTCGCTCTCGCCGCGGCCGTGGTCCTCGCAGGCTGCTCGGCCGGCGCACCCGACGGCGGCGACGACGCCGCGACCGGCGATGGGGCCGAACTCGTCATCTGGACGGATGCCGAGCGCGAAGCCGCGATCACCGCAGCCGCGGAGGCCTTCGAGGAGGAGACCGGAGCCAAGGTCACCCTCGTGCAGAAGAACTTCGAGGACCTCCGCAACGACTTCATCGCCCAGGTCCCCACCGGCGAAGGTCCCGACATCACCGTCGGCGCCCACGACTGGCTCGGCGCACTGGTCGCGGCCGGCGTCGTCGACACGATCGACCTCGGCGACAAGTCGTCGGAGTTCGAGCAGGTCGCCCTCGACGCGATGACCTACGACGGCCAGCTGTACGCCATGCCGTACTCGCTCGAGACGATCGCCCTCGTGCAGAACGTCGACCTGGTCGGCGCCGACGCACCCGCCACCTGGGACGACCTGATCGCCAAGGGCCTGGCCGCAGGCACCGAGCGTCCGGTGGTCATCAACACCGCCGGTGAGACGGGCGACGGATACACGATGTACGGGCTGCAGACCTCGTTCGGCGCCCCGGTCTTCGTGCAGGACGAGACCGGCTCGTACACGACCGAGGTCGGCATGGGCGGAGCGCCCGGCGAGGCCTTCGCGAGCTGGCTCGGGGCCAACGGATCGAACGGCACCGGCTACATCTCGACCACGATCGACTATGACATCAACAACGAGCTGTTCGCCTCGGGCAAGGCGCCGTACACGATCCAGGGACCGTGGGCGATCAGCGCCTTCGACGGGATCAACGTCGCCGTGAACCCGATCCCCTCGGCCGGAGGCGAAGCCGCCGCACCGTTCGTCGGCGTGCAGGGCTTCTACCTCTCGAGCAAGAGCAAGAACGCGCTCCTCGCGCAGGAGTTCCTGGTGAACTACCTCGGCACGGAAGACGCGCAGCGCGCGCTGTACGAGGCCGACCCGCGCATCCCCGCGTGGACCAGCCTCGCCGAGGAGGTCTCATCCGACCCGATCACCGCCGGATTCGTCGCCTCCGCCCAGGGCGGCGTGCCGATGCCGTCGATCCCCGAGATGGGCTCGGTGTGGGATCTCTGGAACGCCGCCCAGGTGCAGATCATCAACGGCGCCGACCCCACGTCGACGTGGAACACCATGGTCAGCGACCTCGAGACGACTCTCGCCGGTTGATCCTGCCGGGGCCCTTCGTCTCGCTTCGCTCGCTCAGGAGCCGGTTCTGTTCGCGGCCGTCTCCTTCGCTCAGGAGCCGGTTCTGTTCGCGGCCGTCTCCTTCGCTCAGGAGCCGGTTCAGTTCGCGGCCGTCTCCTTCGCTCGGGAGCCGGTTCTCTTCGCGGCCGTCTCCTTCGCTCAGGAGCCGGTTCTGTTCGCGGCCGTCTCCTTCGCTCGGGAGCCGGTTCTGTTCGCGGCCGTCTCCTGAGCGAGGAGCGCAGCGACGAGACGAAGGGCCCCACAGATTCGCAGACAGGACGCACACATGACGATCCAGGCACCGCCCTCGCCGGCTTCCGCCCCCGCACCCACGCCCGTGCTGAAGCCGTCGCGCGACTCCCACGCCCGCCGTTTCCGCGGCCTCGGCTGGGGGTTCCTCATAAAGCTCGCCCTGATGGCGCTGGTCAACGCCTTCGGCATCATGACGGCGATCTCGGCATGGAGCGCCGAGTCGTGGATCGTCCTCGGCGTCGTCGTGCTGCTGGTGGTCATCGCCGACTGGGTGTATTTCACCCGTCGAGCGCTGCCGCTGAAGTATCTGATGCCGGGGCTGATCTTCCTGCTCGTCTTCCAGATCTTCATCTTCGGGTACACGGCCTACATCGCGTTCACCAACTACGGCACCGGTCACGTCGGCACCCAGGAGCAGGCGGTCGAGGCCGCTCTGATCCAGGGCGAGCGCCGCGTCGAGGGGTCCGCCGACTACCCTCTCTCGGTCGTCGAGCGCGGTGGCGAGCTCGGCTTCGCGATCGTCGATGACGACGGCGACGTGCAGGTCGGATCCGCGACGGAGCCGCTGTCCGACGTCTCCGGGGCCGAGGTCGGCGCCACGGGCGCCCCGAGCACCGTACCGGGATGGACCGTGGTCCCCCGCGCGACGGTTCTCACCGACCCCACCCTCGGGGCGAGCATCAAGGATCTCCGCGTCCCCGTCTCGGACGACCCGAACGACGGCTCGATCCGCACGCGGGAGGGCTCCACCGGTTCGGTGTACGAGCCGACCCTGGTCTGGGATGCCGAGGCGCAGACGATCACCGACACGCAGTCGGGCACCGTCTACACCGCCACAGATCTGGGCGCGTTCGTCGCCGAGGACGGCACAGCGCTGCCGACCGGCTGGTCGGTGAACGTGGGCTTCGCGAACTTCATCACCCTCTTCACCGACTCGGGGCTCGCCGGCACGCTGTTGAGCGTGACGGTGTGGACCTTCGCGTTCGCCATCCTGTCGGTGGTGCTCAGCTTCGCCGTCGGCCTGGGCCTCGCGATCGTCTACAACGACCCCCGCGTCAAGGGGAGACGGTTCCTGCGGGCGCTGTTCATCCTCCCGTACGCGTTCCCGGCATTCATGGCCGCACTGCTCTTCCGCGGCATGTTCAACGCCGAGTTCGGCGTGATCAACGACCTGCTGTTCTTCGGCTCGCACATCAACTGGCTCGGCGACCCGTGGCTCACCCGCGGTGCGGTGATCTTCGTCAACGTGTGGCTCAGCTATCCGTACTGGTTCCTCGTGTGCACGGGCGCTCTGCAGTCGCTGCCCGGCGAGACGCTCGAGGCCGCCGAGATCGACGGCGCGAACAAGCTGCAGCGCTTCCGCGCGATCGTGCTGCCGCTGCTGCTCGTGTCGACGGCCCCGCTGCTGATCGCCTCGTTCGCGGTGGCGTTCAACAACTTCACCGTGATCTACACCTTCAACAACGGCGGGCCGGCCATCGCCGGGGCGCCCTACGCACTGGGCTCGACCGACATCCTCGTCTCCGCCATCTATGACGTCTCGGGCGTCTCGGGGGGTGCGGCCGACTACGGCCTCGCGAGTGCGCTGTCGATCATCGCCTTCATCGTGGTCGGTCTCATCTCCGCACTGAGCTTCCGACAGACCCGCAAGCTCGAGGAGTACCAGTGATGAGTGAGACCAGAGTCGTCGTGACCGGTTCGTCGAAGGATGCCGAGGCGGCCCGCGCCGGTGCGCGCCGGCGTCGCTGGTGGGGCGATGTCGGCTGGAAGTACATCCTGGCCGTCGTGGTGCTGTTCTTCGCAGCGTTCCCGCTCGTGTACGTGCTGTCGGCATCGCTCAACCCGAACGGCAGCCTCGCGGCATCCAGTGCCCTGTTCAGCGCCTTCGATCCCGCGAACTACATCGCGCTGGGAGAGAGCCGCTACTGGGTGTGGTTCGGCAACACGCTGCTGATCGGCGGGGTGACCGCCGTCGGGTCTGTGCTCATGGGGGCCTGCGGAGCGTACGCGTTCTCGCGGTTCCGCTTCAGCGGACGACGCGCCAGCCTCACCACGCTGCTCGTGCTGCAGATGTTCCCGCAGGCGCTCGCCTTCATCGCGATCTTCCTGATGCTGCAGACGATCGGCGACGTCGTACCCGCCCTCGGCATCAACTCGAAGATCGCGCTGATCTGCGTGTATCTGGGTGGCGCACTCGGAGCGAACACGTTCCTCATGTACGGCTTCTTCAACACGATCCCCGTCGAGATCGACGAATCGGCGAAGATCGACGGCGCGAGCCACGCGCAGATCTTCTGGCGGCTCATCATGCCGCTGGTCGTGCCGATCCTCGCGGTCGTCGCGTTGCTGGCGTTCCTCGCGGCGTTCGGCGACTTCATCCTGTCGAAGATCATCCTCACCTCCGAGGACAACTGGACCCTCGCCGTCGGCATGTACCAGTGGGTCTCGAACCAGCTGACCTCGCGCTGGGGGCTGTTCGCCGCCGGTGTCGTCGTCGCCGCCGTTCCCGTGCTCGCACTGTTCTTCTCGCTGCAGAAGTACATCGTGGGCGGGCTCACCCAAGGGTCCGTCAAGGGCTGATCCTCCCTCCGTCCCTGAGCTCATCGCAGGGTCGCACTGCTCGAAAGGCCGTCATGCACCGTCGCACACGTTCCCTTCTCTCCACCGCCCTCGGCACGATCACCGCCGTCGCGCTGCTCGGCGTCGGCCTGCCGGCGTCGGCATCCGGCCCCGCAGCCACGGCCGTCTCGGTGGCCGCGCCCGTCGAGGCCGCGATCACCGTCCCCCGGGTCGAGAACCTGCCCGACGACTTCATCGGCGGCGTCGACGTGTCGTCGGTGCTGTCGCTCGAAGCGTCCGGCGTGGTCTTCCGTGATGCCGAGGGCACGCCGGGCGACCTGTTCGAGATCCTCGTCGAGGCGGGAGTCACCGACGTGCGGGTGCGGGTCTGGAACGACCCGTTCGACGCGAACGGCAACGGCTACGGCGGCGGGGACGTCGATGTCGATCGCGCGATCGAGATCGCGCGGCGCGCGACGGATGCCGGTCTCGGCGTGCTCGTCGACTTCCACTACTCGGACTTCTGGGCCGACCCGGCGAAGCAGCAGGCGCCCAAGGCCTGGCAAGGCATGACCGCCGATCAGGTCGCCGCCGAGGTGGGGGTCTTCACCCGCGATGCCGCGCGACGCCTGGTCGCTGCGGGCGTGGATCTGCGCATGGTGCAGGTGGGCAACGAGACCAACGGCGGAGTCGCCGGTGTGCGCGGCTGGGACGACATGGCGAAAGTGTTCTCGGCCGGCTCCGCCGCCGTGCGCGCCGAGGCGCCCGACACTCTCGTCGCCCTGCACTTCACCAATCCCGAGCGCGCCGGGTTCTACGCCGACGTCGCCGCCCAGCTCGATCGCCGCGACGTCGACTACGACGTGTTCGCGTCGTCGTACTACCCGTTCTGGCATGGCACGCCCGAGAACCTCACGGCCGTGCTCTCGCACGTCGCCGACACCTACGGCAAGAAGGTCATGGTCGCCGAGACCTCGTGGGCGTTCACCCTCGACGACGGAGACGGTCACGGCAATGTGATCGACCTGCCCGCCGAGGCGACGCAGTACCCGGTGAGCGTGCAGGGCCAGGCCGACGCGGTGCGGGCGGTCGTGCAGGCCGTCGCCGACGTGGGCGAGGCCGGCATCGGCGTCTACTACTGGGAGCCCGCATGGCTGCCGGTCGGCGCTCCCGCGCAGATCGAGCAGAACAGGATGCTGTGGGAGCGCGACGGATCGGGGTGGGCGTCGAGTTTCGCAGGGGAGTACGAGCCGGAGGACGCCGGGCACTGGTACGGCGGCTCGGCGTGGGACAACCAGGCGCTGTTCGGATTCGACGGCACCGCATCAGACGCGCTGAACATCTTCTCGTACGTGCGCACCGGGGCTCAGGCTCCCCGTGCCGTCGAATCGGTGCAGCCGGTCGGGCTGCAGGTGACCGAGGGCGATGCCGTCGAGCTGCCTGCCGAGGTCACCGTGCTCTACAACGACGGGTCGTCGGAGCAGCAGGCGGTCACGTGGTCTTCGGCTGCGGAGTTCATCGAGGGCGTCGGCGAGTACGCGATCGCGGGTGTGACGGATGCGGGGCTCGTGGCATCCGCCACCGTCACCGTCTCAGCGCGCAACTTCCTGCACAATCCCGGGTTCGAGGACGTGGACACCGGCATGTGGAGTGTGGCCGGATCGGGCCTGACCCTGCGCGCCTGGGACGACCCGCGCAACGGCACCCACTCGGCGCACTTCTACGCGGCATCCGCGTACTCGTTCGAGCTGTCGCAGACCGTCACGGGGCTGCCGGCGGGGTCGTACGTGGCGCGCGCATCGCTGCAGGGCGACGGTGAGGGGGCCGACGGGCGGGCGTCTCTGTCTCTCTCGTCGCCGTCGACGGCCGGTGCTGCCGCGGCCTTCGGGTTCGACGGCTGGCGTGTGTGGTCGACGCCGACCACCGACGCGCTGCAGATCGGAGCCGACGGCACGGCTGTCGTGCGCATCGCCGCGACGCTGCCCGCGGGGGCCTGGGGCACGCTCGACGATCTCGAGCTCGTGCGTGCACCGGTTCCGGGCGCCGACACCTCGCTGCTGCGCGAGCGACGCGAGGCGGCTGCGGCGCTCGACCTGGCGGGATACGTCGAGTCCTCGACGGCCGCGATTCCCGGTGCGATCGCCCGCGCCGACATCGTCCTGGCCGCGTCGAGCCCGAGCGCTGCTGCGGTCGACGGGGCGCTTGATGCGCTGGATTCCGCGGTCTCAGGCCTGGTGGTGCGGGATGCCGCGACGGCGGCGCCGGCGCGCGGAGTGCTGTCGCACGACAACGGTCACGACACCGGTCTGCTCGACGGCGACTTCACGATCACGATGAACCTGTGGTGGGGGTCGAATGCCACATCGCTGCGGGTGTTCGAGAACGGCACGCTGATCAAGACCGTGCCGCTGGCTTTCGGCGGGACAGCCGCGCAGACCGCCCAGGTCGCCGTGACCGGTAAGAAGAACGGCACGTACGTGTACACCGGTGAACTCGTGAACTCCCGGGGCCTGACGGCAGTGCAGCCCGTGACGGTGACCGTGAGGGATGCAGCTCCGGGCATGCCCGTGCTGTCGGCCGACAACGGGGACGGCGACGGCTCGTACACGCTCACGGCCGACATGTGGTGGGGGACGAACGCGACCTCGTACCGCCTTTTCGAAGACGGCGTGCTGCTGACGGAGGGCGGCCTGGTCGCCGGCACCCCCGCCGCGCAGCGGGTCTCGGTGGCGGTCGACGGGCGCTCGATCGGGACGCACGCGTACCGCGTCGAGTTCATCAACGCCGCCGGCAGCACCGAGAGCAGGACGCTCACGGTGACGGTCACGCGCTGACGGCGACCGCAGCCCCGGCGCGTTTCGTCTCGTCGCTGCGCTCCTCGCTCAACGGGCGAGGAGTGGTGTCCCGCTCGTTGAGCGCGCCCCGTCCCACGTCCCGTTCGTTGAGCGAGCGGCGCGCGCCCCGTCCCCACGTCCCGCTCGTTGAGCGAGCGGAGCGAGACGAAACGCGTCCCGCCCCCGCCCCGCTTGTTGAGCGAGCGGAGCGCGCCCCGTCCCCACGTCCCGTTCGTTGAGCGAGCGGAGCGAGACGAAACGCGTCTCCCCACGTCCCGCTTGTTGAGCGAGCGGAGCGAGACGAAACGCGCCCCGTCCCCCCGCCCCGCTCGTTGAGCGAGACGAAACGCGCCCCGTCCCCACGTCCCGCTCGTTGAGCGAGCGGAGCGAGACGAAACGCGTCTCCCCACGTCCCGCTCGTTGAGCGAGACGAAACGCGCCCCGTCCCCACGTCCCGTTCGTTGAGCGAGCGGAGCGAGACGAAACGCGTCCGCTGTCTGTTCGGGGTCGTGTGCCGCGTTTCGTCTCGTCGCTGCGCTCCTCGCTCAACGGGCGGAGGGTGGTGCCGCGTCTCGTCTCCTCGCTCAACGGGCGAAGGGTGGTGCCGTGTTTCGTCTCCGCGCTCAACGGCCGGAGGGTGGTGCCACGTTTCGTCTCGGTCGGCGAATGGAGGACTACTTGCTGAGGAAGTCCTTCAGCGCGGCGTTGACCTCGTCGGCGTGCGTCCAGAGCAGACCGTGCGGTGCACCCTCGACCTCGACGTAGGTCGCGGCGGGCACGGCCTGGTGGAAACGGCGGGCGGTGGCGTCGATCGGCAGGATGTTGTCCTTCGTGCCGTGCAGGATCAAGGTGGGCTTGCCGGCGGCGGCGACGGCCTCGACGTCACCGCGGAAGTCCTCGATCCAGCTCGGGACGACGGCGTAGGCGGCGACGGGGGCGCTCGTGATCGCGACGTTCCAGCTGCCGGTGACGGCCTCCTGGCTGATGCGGGATCCGAGGTTCTCGTCGAGGTTGTAGAAGTCGTTGTAGAACTGCGTGAACCACGCGAAGCGGTCGCCCTCGGCCGCGGCCGCGATGCCGTCGAAGACTTCCTGCGGCACGCCCTCGGGGTTGTCGTCGCGCTGCACGAGGAAGGGCTCGAGCGAGGCGAGGAAGGCGAGCTTGGCCACGCGCTCGTGGCCGTACTTCGCGACGTAGCGGGCGAGTTCGCCGGTGCCCATCGAGAATCCGACGAGAACGACGTCGCGCAGGTCGAGGGTCTCGAGCACGGTGTCGAGGTCGGCGGCGAAGGTGTCGTAGTCGTAGCCCTCGTTGACCTTCGACGACTGGCCGAAGCCGCGGCGGTCGTAGGTGATGACGCGGTAGCCCTGGGCGAGCAGTTCGCGCGTCTGACGCTCCCAGCTGTGTCCGTCGAGCGGGTAGCCGTGGATCAGGACGACGGGCTGGCCCGAACCCTGGTCTTCGTAGTAGAGCTCGATCGGGGTGCTGTTCTCGTGTCCGACGGTGATGTAGCCCATGATCCTGATCCTTCCGGTTCCGACGAGAACGATCGTTCTCGGCTGATGTCTCCAACCTAGAGAACGGTCGTTCTCATGTCAAGTACACTGAGACCATGACCGACTCGACGGTGCGTGAACAGATCCTTGCGGCGGCAGACGAGCTCTACTACCGCAAGGGATACGCAGCCGTGGGTATGGACGAGCTGCGCACGGCGGCAGGGGTTTCGCTGCGCCGCCTCTACGCGCTCTTCCCGTCGAAGACCGACATCGTCGCGGCGGTCCTCGCGCGCAAGCATGCAGAGTGGGAAGCGGGGCTGACCGGGGCGGTGGCCGATGCCGGCGCCGACCCCCGCGCCCGCCTGCTCGCCGTCTACGGCTATCTCGAGGACTGGTTCTGCACCGACGACTTCCGGGGCTGTGCGTTCATCAACGCGTTCGGCGAGCTCGGCGGCACGAATCCCGAGGTCGCCGGCATCGTGCGTGACCACAAGGCCTCGTTCCAGGCGTACATGGCGGGGCTCGTGGTGGATGCCGGGGCCCCGGCGTCGCTCGCCGCGCAGTTGTCGATCCTCGCCGAGGGGGCGCAGAGCACCGCCGCCATCGCCGCAGATCCGCAGGTCGCCGTGCAGGCGCGCAATGCCGCCGAAGTGTTGATCGACGCGGCTGTCGCGGCCTGACCTGGGTGCCTTGACCCGAGTGCCTTGACCTGGGCGTCCTGACCCGGGTGCCCTCACCCGAGCGTCCTGACCCGAGCGCCGTGACCCGAGCGTCCTGACCCGAGCGCCGTGGGGCGGAACTCTCGGTGTAGGGCGGACGGATGCTGCGCAAAGCTCCGCCCTACGGGGTGTTCTCCGCCCGACGCGTATCCGCCACGGGATGTAATTTGTCTAGCTTGGCTAGCGTTTTCGTTGAGCAGTGTCAAGGCTCGTGCGCATCGGCCCGCGCGCGCGTAGGTTTCGAACATGGAATCCCGGATGCAGGACATCACGCGTCAGTCGGTCATCATCGCCGCGGCCACCTTCATGCTGATCGCGGCGGCCGTCGGATCCGGTGCGTTCGGCGGCACCTCGGTCAGCGAGCTGCAAGACGGTGCTCTCTCGGCGCAGGGGTCGTACCTCGCCCCGGCCGGCCCGGCGTTCTCGATCTGGTCGCTGATCTACGTCGGTCTCATCGCCTACACGGTGTGGCAGGCGCTGCCCGCGCAGCGAGCGGATGAGCGCCAGCGAGCAGTCGGCGGATGGATCGCCGCGTCGATGATCCTCAACGGACTCTGGCTCGTGACGGCGCAGTTCCTGTCGTTGCCGCTGACCGTTCTCGTGATCGCCCTGCTGCTCGCAACCCTCGCTCGGGTGATCGTGATCCTCGGCCGCAGCCGCGCCCGCACCTGGCCGGAGCGCATCGTCGTCGACGGAGCCAACGGCCTGCACTTCGGATGGGTGACGATCGCGACCGTCGCCAACGCCAGCGCGTGGTTCACGCAGATCGCTCCGGTCGCCTGGGCCGATCAGGCCGACATCTGGGCCGTCGCCGTGCTCGTGGTCGTGCTCGTGATCGGCGTCACCGCGGCGATCGTCACCAAGCGCATCGCCCCTGCCCTCGCGACGGCGTGGGGGCTCGGCTGGCTCGCGGTCGGCCGTTTCACCGGCGAGCCCGAGAGCATGATCACCGGAATCGCGGCGATCATCGTCGCCGTCGCGCTCGTCGCCGCCGGTGCCTGGGGACTGCTGCGGCGTCCTCGCGCCGACGTCGCGGTGTAGGTCGCGCCCCGACCGCGTTCACTATTCAGCACAGAATTCTGAGCGGGGCGTCTGCAACGGCGGATTGCGCGCGTGGTGAGATTCCATGCTGAATCCTGAACACGGGCGGGCGCCGAACAGCGGCCGGGCGCCGAACAGCGCCGCACGCCAGGTCAGCGCCGCACGCCATGTCAGCGCCGCACGCCAGGTCAGCGCCGCATCCGGCAGCCGGTTCCGAGGCCGAGACCGAGGTCAGAGCACCAGTCGGTATCCCATGCCCGACTCGGTGAGCAGATGCACCGGGTTGCCCGGAGACGCCTCGAGCTTCTTGCGCAGCTGCGACATGTACAGGCGCAGGTAGCCCGAGTCCGAGACCTGCTCGCTGCCCCAGATCTCCTTCAACAGGTCCTGGCGGGTGACGAGGGCGCCGGGATGCCGGGCGAGGTGCTCGAGCATCCGCCACTCCGTCGGCGTGAGATGCACCCGCGACCCGGCTCGCGTCACGGTCTTCGTCACGAGGTCGACCACGACGTCGCCGAATCCGACGGTCGATTCGCCGCCCACCGGAACGGCTCGTCGTGACAGAGCGCGCAGACGCGCGAGCAGCTCGTCGACCTGGAAGGGCTTGGTGACGAAGTCGTCGGCTCCGGCATCCAGCGCATCGACCTTGTCGGCGGATCCGGTGCGACCCGACACCACGATGATGGGCACGTTCGTCCATCCGCGCAGCGCCTGGATCACCTCGATGCCGTCGAGCCGCGGCATCCCCAGGTCGAGCATGATCAGGTCGGGGTGCGTCTGCGCGGCGACCGCGACCGCCGCGGCGCCGTCGGCGGCGACGACCACCTCGTATCCGTGCGCGGCGAGGGTGATGCGCAGGGCGCGCACCATCTGCGGATCGTCGTCGGCGATGAGGAGCTTCACTCCGTCTCCTCCTGCAGGGGATCGGGGTCTTCTGCCCGCGGCAGTGAGACGACCATGGTGAGTCCACCGCCGGGGGTGTCCTCGGGTGTCAGAGTACCGCCCATGCCCTCGGCGAAACCGCGCGACAGGGCGAGGCCGAGCCCGAGACCGGTGGTGTTGTCGGTGTCGCCCATCCGCTGGAACGGCTGGAAGATGCGGTCGCGCTGTTCCGCCGGCACGCCCCGCCCCCGGTCGATGATGCGGATCTCGACGCGGTCGGCGAGCGAGCTCGTCGACACGATCACGCGGGTGTCGGTGGGGGCGTGGCGGTGCGCGTTCGCGATCACGTTCACGAGCACGCGCTGCAGCAGCACCGGATCGGCCGACACCGCCGGCAGCTCGCCGTCGAGCACGAGCTCGACGTCTGCGGGGCCCAGGCCGAGCTCGTCGACCGCGGCGAGCACGGGGCCGGCCACGTCGAGCGGCATGCTCGACACCGCGAGCACCCCGGCCTGCACGCGGCTGACGTCGAGCAGATCGGTGACGAGCGACGACAGGGTGGCGAGGCTCTCGTCGGCCGTCGCGAGCAGTTCGTCGCGATCGGATGCCGACAGGCCGTGCGCCCCGCGCAGCCCGCCGATCGCCGCGACGGCCGACGCGAGCGGGCGGCGCAGATCGTGGCTGACCGCCGAGAGCAGGGCGCTTCGCACCTGGTCGGTCTCGGCGAGGGCGGCGACCTCTCGGGCGGTGGCGCGAAGATCCGTGTGCTCGATCGCGGCGGCGAGCTGCGCGACGATCGCGTCGAGCAGCCGCCGTGCGGGGGTGTCGAGCGGCTCCCCGTGCAGTTCGAGAAGTGCGGGGGCCGAGCCGCCCGAGCCGACCGGGACGGTCGTCGCGCGACCGTCGGGCACGGGTTCGCCGTCGCTCGCGAGCACCTCGCCGTCGGGGGCGAGCAGGCGGACGCCGCTGAGACCGAACGCCTCGCGGGTGCGACTGACCAGGGCGAGCACGGCGTTGTCTCCTCGGAGCACGTTGCCGGCGACCGCGGCGAGCAGCTCCGCCTCGGCGACGGCGCGCTGGGCGGTGCGGGCTCGACGGGCGGCCTGGTCGACGATGATGCTGACGAGGATCGCGATCACGACGTAGAGGGCCAGGGCGAGCACGTGCAGCGGATGCGCGATCGTGATGGTGAACAGCGGCGCGACGAACAGCAGATCCAGCGTGATGCCCGAGAGCACGGCCGCGAAGACCGCGGGGCGGATGCCGCCGATCAGCGCGACCACGACGACGAGCAGCTGGTAGGCGAGCACCTCGGAGGTGATCGATTCCGGGCTGCGGAACGTGAACATCAGCCACGACAGCAGGGGACCGAACACGAGGGCCACCGCCAGCCCGAGCACCTGACGCCGCCAGCCGAGCGCACCGCCGGTGATGCGGGGCAGGGCGACGCGACCGCCTGCGGCGGCGTGCGTGACGATGTGCACGTCGATGTCGCCCGAGCGGCGGATGACCTCGGAGCCGATGCCCGGACCGGTGAGGGCGGCCGCGACACGACCGCGGCGACTGACGCCGATGACGAGCTGGGTGGCATCCGCTCCCTGCGCGAACGAGACGAGCGTGCCGGGGATGTCGTCGCCGACGATCTGGTGGAAGCTGCCGCCGAGCGACTCGACGAGGGCCCGCTGGGCGGCCAGGGCGCCCGGCGTCTGGTCGCGGAGTCCGTCTTGGGTGGCGACGTGCACGGCGAGCAGCTCGCCGCCGGCCGACCGCGCGGCGATGCGAGCGCCGCGGCGCAGCAGCGTCTCGCCCTCGGTGCCTCCGGTGAGGGCGACGACCACGCGCTCGCGCGCCTGCCAGGTGCCCTCGATCCCGTGATCGGCGCGGTAGCTGCGCAGGGCGCTGTCGACCTCGTCGGCGAGCCACAGCAGGGCGAGCTCGCGGAGAGCGGTGAGGTTCCCGAGCCGGAAGTAGTTCGACAGGGCCGCGTCGATGCGTTCGGCGGGGTAGACGAGACCGGCCGAGAGGCGGTCACGCAGCGACTGGGGTGCGAGGTCGACGACCTCGATCTCATCGGCTGCGCGCACCACGGCATCCGGGATCGTCTCCTGCTGCGCGATGCCGGTGATCTTCTCGACCACCGCGTTCAGCGATTCGATGTGCTGCACGTTCACGGTCGTGACGACGTCGATGCCCGCGTCGAGCAGCGCGTCGACGTCCTGCCACCGCTTCGGATGCGCGGATCCTGGGGTGTTGGTGTGTGCGAGCTCGTCGACGAGGGCGATCTCGGGGCGACGCGCGAGCACCGCCTCCAGATCCATCTCGCTGAGCGGCACCCCACGGTGCAGATCGGTGCGTCGAGGGACCTCGGGGATGCCGATCGTCTGCGCGGCCGTCGCGGCACGGTCGTGCGTCTCGACGATCGCGATCACCACGTCGCGTCCCTCGTCGATCAGCCGTCGCCCCTCGACGAGCATCTCGAAGGTCTTGCCGACACCGGGGGCGGCGCCGAGCAGCACGCGGAGTCGGCCGCGTCGCGGCATCCGCTCTGCCGTCATCAGCCCTCCTGCTCGTCGAGTGCGAGATTGAGTTCGGCGACGTTGATGCGCTCTTCGCCGAGGAATCCCAGATCCCGCCCTTGAATCCTAGACTCCACGAGGTCGCGCACCTGCTGCTCGTCGAGGCCGCGTTCGGCGGCGACCCGCGGCACCTGCAGCAGGGCGTAGGCGACGCTGATGTGCGGGTCGAGGCCCGAGCCGGATGCGGTCACGGCGTCGGCGGGCACATCGGCCTCTGCGACGCCGTCGCGCGCAGCGATGGCCGCCCTGCGCTCGCCGATCGATGCGACGAGGTCGGGGTTCTCAGGGCCGAGGTTGCTGCCGCCGGAGCTCGCGCCGTCGTAACCGTCGCCGGCGGCGGAAGGGCGCGACTGGAAGTACTGCGGCAGGGCCTCGCCGTCGGCATCCGTGAAGGACTGACCGATCAGCGAACTGCCCTTTCCGTCGGCCAGAGGGGAGCCGTTCGCCTGGAACGGCAGCAGCAGCTGGCCGATTCCGGTGACGACGAGCGTGTAGCCGACGCCGAGCACGAGGGTGAGCACGAGCATCGTGCGGACGGCGACCCCGACGGTGCGTGCCGTGGTGCGGGAGGAGGACATGGTGGCCTTTCGAGAGTGTGTGTGTGGGCCCTTCGTCTCGCTTCGCTCGCTCAGGGACCGGAGTCCGCGGGAGGCCCGCATCCTGAGCGAGGAGCGAAGCGACGAGACGAAGGGCGTGGACGCGGTCAGAAACCGGGGATGAGGGTGATGACGAGGTCGATCAGCTTGATGCCGAGGAACGGCGCGATCACCCCGCCGAGGCCGTAGACGAGCAGATTGCGCTGCAGGATCTGCGAGGCGCTCGCCGGTCGGTACTTCACGCCGCGGAGGGCCAGCGGAATGAGGAAGACGATCACGATCGCGTTGAAGATGATGGCGCTGGTGACCGCGGATGCCGGTGAATGCAGCTGCATGATGTTCAGCGCCGCGAGCCCGGGGAAGACGCCCATGAACATCGCCGGGATGATGGCGAAGTACTTGGCGATGTCGTTCGCGAGCGAGAACGTCGTGAGCGCCCCTCGGGTGATGAGCAGCTGCTTGCCGATGCGCACGATGTCGATGAGCTTGGTCGGATCCGAGTCGAGGTCGACCATGTTGCCGGCCTCCTTCGCGGCCGACGTGCCGGTGTTCATCGCGACGCCGACGTCGGCCTGAGCGAGGGCGGGGGCGTCGTTGGTGCCGTCGCCGGTCATGGCGACGAGCCGGCCGCCCTGCTGCTCGCGCTTGATCAGCTCGAGCTTCTGCTCGGGTGTGGCCTCGGCGAGGAAGTCGTCGACGCCCGCCTCCTTCGCGATCGCGGCGGCGGTCAGCGGGTTGTCGCCCGTGATCATGACCGTGCGGATGCCCATGCTGCGCAGCTCCTCGAACCGCTCGCGCAGGCCGTCCTTCACGATGTCCTTGAGGTGGACGACGCCGAGGATCTCGCCGGCGCCCGCCGCTGCCGCAGGGTGGCTGATGGTTCCCCGGTCGGCGGACGGGATGACGACATCCGGTCCGCCATCCGGGATCTCTTCAGCCATCCGGTTCGAGGAGGCAGCAGCGGCAGCGGGGCCATGCTTCACGGCGACCACAAGCGGGGTGCCGCCGCTCGAGGCCACGCCGTCGACGAGGCCGGCCAGCTCGGCATCCGTGTCGAGTCCGAGCCAGGCGCTGATCGCGGAGCCTGCGCCCTTGCGGATCTGCGTGCCGTCGGCGAGGTCGAGGCCCGACATGCGGGTCTGCGCGGTGAAGGGCACGACGACGGCATCCGTCGGCTGTTCGACATGGATGCCGTGGCTCTTCGCCAGCTCGACGATCGATGCCCCCTCGGGGGTCGGATCGGCGAGCGACGACAGGGCCGCGATGCGCAGCAGCTCGTCGGGATCGACACCGCCGAGACGCAGCACCTCGTGGGCGCGGCGGTTGCCGTAGGTGATGGTTCCGGTCTTGTCGAGCAGCAGGGTCGTGACATCTCCCGCGGCCTCGACCGCGCGGCCCGACATCGCGAGCACGTTGCGCTGCACGAGACGGTCCATGCCGGCGATGCCGATGGCCGAGAGCAGGGCGCCGATCGTCGTCGGGATCAGACACACGAGCAGGGCGATCAGCACCGGGATGCTGACGGGCGATGCCGCGTACGAGGCGATCGGGTTGAGCGCGAGAACGACGACGACGAACACGATGGACAGGCTCGCGAGCAGGATGTTCAGCGCGATCTCGTTCGGCGTGCGCTGACGGCTGGCGCCCTCGACGAGGGCGATCATGCGGTCGACGAACGTCTCGCCGGGCTTCGAGGTGATGCGCACGACGATGCGATCCGACAGCACGCGGGTGCCGCCGGTGACGGCGCTGCGGTCGCCGCCGGATTCGCGGATGACGGGGGCGCTCTCTCCGGTGATGGCGGATTCGTCGACGGTGGCGATGCCCGCGATGATGTCGCCGTCGCCCGGGATCAGGTCGCCGGCCGTGACGATCACGACGTCGTCGCGCTGCAGCTCGGCCGACGAGACCTCCGCCGTCTCGGTGCACTCGGCCGCGGCATCCGCACCGGCGTCGTAGCCGACCACCCTTCGGGCCATGGTGCTGGTGCGGGTCTTGCGCAGGCTCGCGGCCTGGGCTTTGCCGCGACCCTCGGCAACGGACTCGGCGACGTTGGCGAACAGCACGGTCAGCCACAGCCAGATCGCGATGCCCCAGGTGAAGGGCGCGGGCACGGGGGTTCCGCCCGAGTCGGCCGGGCCGCCGAGGAACGGCTCGGCGGTCGCGAGCACGGTGGTGAACGCGGCGCCGACCCAGACGAGCAGCATCACGGGGTTGCGCACGAGAGAGGCGGGGTTGAGCTTGCGCAGCGCGCCGGGCAGCGCCTGCGTCAGCTGCGCCCAGCCGAACGAGCGCGGCGGTTCGCCCCGCCCTTCCGCCCCCTGAGCGGTCGCAGCGGACTCGCCTTTCGCCCCCTGAGCGAGCGCAGCGAGACGAAGGGCGTCCGAGTCGTCCCGCCCCTCCGCCCCCTGAGTGAGCGAGTCGGACTCACCCTCCGCCCCCTGAGCGAGCGCAGGGGACTCGCCTCCCGCCCCCTGAGCGAGCGGAGCGAGACGAAGGGCGTCGGCGGATGGATCGATGTGGGGGGTCATGTCAGACGAGTCCTTCAGCGAGGGGTCCCAGTGCGAGCACGGGGAAGTACGTGAGTGCGGTGATGATGACCGCGACGGCGGTGAGGAGGCCGACGAACTGCGGTCGGTGCGTGGGCAGCGTTCCGGTGTTCTCCGGTACGCGCTGCTGTGCGGCGAACGATCCGGCCAGAGCCAGCACGAGCACGATCGGGAGGAATCGTCCGAGCAGCATCGCGACGCCCAACGCGGTGTTGAACCACGGGGTGTTCGCCGTGAGGCCGGCGAAGGCGGATCCGTTGTTGTTCGCCGCCGAGGTGAAGGCATAGAGCACCTCGCTCATGCCGTGCACGCCGGGGTTCAGGATGCTGGTCGCCTCGACATCCGCGCGGATGCCGGGTATCGCGAAGCTCAGCGCCGTGCCGGCCAGCACGAGGGTGGGCGTCACGAGGATGTAGAGGCTCGCGAGCTTGATCTCCTTCGGGCCGATGCGCTTGCCGAGGTACTCGGGGGTGCGGCCGACGAGCAGTCCGCCGACGAACACCGCAATGATCGCGAGCACGAGCATGCCGTAGAGGCCAGAGCCGACACCGCCGGGGGCGACTTCGCCGAGCATCATGTTGAGCATCGGCATCATGCCGCCGAGTGCCGTGTACGAGTCGTGCATCGAGTTGACCGCGCCGGTCGAGGTCAGCGTGCTGGCGCTGCCGAACAGTGTCGAGCCGAGGATGCCGAAGCGCACCTCCTTGCCCTCCATCGCGGCGCCGGCGAGCTCGGGTGCCGAACCGCGGCCGGCGAGCTCGAGCGCCGAGAGCGCGAAAGTCGAGACGAGGAAGATCGTGCCCATCACGGCGGCGATCGCATAGCCCTGACGGTGGTCGCCGATCATGCGGCCGAACGTCCGGGGGAGGGAGAACGGGATCACCAGGATCAGCAGGATCTGCAGCAGGTTGGTCCACCCGGTCGGGTTCTCGAAGGGATGCGCGGAGTTGGCGTTGAAGAAGCCGCCGCCGTTCGTGCCGAGCAGCTTGATGGCCTCCTGCGAGGCGACCGGTCCGCCGGGGATGGTCTGCGTGCCGCCAGAGACGGTCGTCACATCGGTGAAGCCGGCGAAGTTCTGCACGACACCGCCCGCGATCAGCGCGATCGCGGCGAGCAGGGCGATCGGCAGCAGGATGCGGCCGAGTCCGCGGATCAGGTCGACCCAGAAGTTGCCGATCGTCGTCGACCCGCGGCGGGCGAATCCACGGATGAGCGCGACGGCGACGGCGAGGCCCACGGCCGCCGAGACGAAGTTCTGCACCGTGAGACCGGCGAGCTGCACCGTGTAGCCCATGGTCTGCTCGGGCGAGTACGACTGCCAGTTGGTGTTCGCGACGAAGGACGCCGCGGTGTTGAAGGCGAGGCCTTCGGGCACGGCCGGCAGCCCGAGCGACTGGGGCAGGAACGCCTGCAGTCGCTGCAGACCGTAGACGAGCAGCAGACCTACCGCCGAGAAGGCGAGGACGCCGCGGGCGTAGGCCCGCCAGGTCTGCTCGGATTCGGGGTTCACGCCGATCAGGCGGTACACGCCGCGCTCGAGCTTCAGGTCGCGGGGCGTGCTGAAGACGCGGGCCATGTAGTCGCCGACCGGGCGGTACAGCAGCACCAGCGCCACGATGAGGACCGCCGCCTGCAGGATGCCGAACCAGAGCTCGGCGCCTGTCGAGATACCGGCGCCCATCAGAACTTCTCCGGGGAGACGAGAGCGACCACGAGATAGACGACAGCGGCCACGGCGAGGGCGGCGGCGATGATCTCGAAGACGATCACAGGCGTTCCACCCCCGCAGCGATCAAGGAGACGAGGGCGAACAGCGCGAGAGTCAGCGCGATGTAGATGATGTCGAGCACGAGAGTCGATACAACTCCCGTGCAGAGGGATATCGTGCGATCCTCACGCTTCCCCTACGGCAGTGAGCGCGATGCATGCGGGATGCTCACGGCCTTCGCATGCCGAGGTGGCGGATGCCGCGCCTCACCCCCTGACGGATCTACACTCAGCGAGTGAGTGCAACGCGACGCCGACTCGGCACGGGGACGATCATCGTCTTGGCGCTCATCGCCGTGGCGGCGGTGTGCATCGTCTCCGGCATCCTTCCTCCCACGGATGCCGAGGCACTCGGCGCCCGCATCGCGCCGGTGCTCGGCTTCGTCATCGCGATCACGATCGTCGCCGAACTCGCACGGGACGCCGCGGTCTTCGATGTCGTCGCGCAGCGCCTCGCGCGCTGGGGGCATGGCCGGGTGATCCTGCTGTGGGTGTCGGTGGTGGTGCTCGCGGTCATCAGCACCGTGTTCCTCTCGCTCGACACCACGGCGGTGATCGTGACGCCGGTGGTCGTCGTGCTCGCGCAGAGCGTCGGCATCCCGCCCCTGCCCTTCGCGCTCGTCACGGTGTGGCTGGCGAACACGGCATCCCTGGCCCTGCCCGTCTCGAACCTCACCAACCTGCTGGCCGCGCGCGCGATCGGCGATGACCCGTTGTCGTTCCTCGCGCTGAGCTGGGCGCCGACGCTCGTCGGTGTGCTCGTGCCCGTGCTGATCCTCACCCTGCGCCACCGACGCACCCTGTTCGGCGCCTACCGGGTGCCCTCGGGCGGACAGCCCTCCGACCGCGTGCTGTTCTGGGGCGCTGCCGCGACGCTGCTGCTGCTCATGCCGCTGCTCGCCCTCACTCACGAGGTGTGGATCCCCGCCACCGTGGCCGCCGTCATCCTCATCGTGCTGTTCGGTGTCCGCCGCCGGCACGTGCTGCGCCTGTCGCTCGTGCCCTGGCAGGCGATCGGCCTCGCCACCGCGCTGTTCGTCGTGGTCGAGGCGGCGCATGCCAACGGCCTCCTCGACTTCCTGTCGGTGCTGGCCACGAGCGGCCATGCCCCCGGCGAGCTGTTGCGCCTCTCGGCGGCCGGCGCGCTCGCGGCGAACGGGGTCAACAACCTGCCCGCCTATCTGATCCTCGAGCCGACGGCGGGTGATCCGGTCGCTCTGATGGCATTGCTGATCGGAGTGAACCTCGGACCGCTCATCACGCCATGGGCGTCGCTCGCCACCCTGTTGTGGCACCACAGGGTGGTGTCGCTCGGTGTCGAGATCCGCTGGGGGAGCCTCATGCTCTGGGGCGCGATCGTGGCCGTGCCGACCGTGCTGGTCGGGACGCTCGTGCTCGCACTCGTCTCGGGCTGACAGGTCCCCTCCGAGAAGTGGCATGCAGTAATACTGCAAAACAGCTTCCCCGTGTATCGGCCTCGCAGTACCATGGACACATGTCCACCGCAGAGTTCCATGGATACGTCGGCGTGCAGAGTCGCGGCCTCATCGCCTTGCCTGCGAGCGTGCGTGAACGCCTGCGTCTGAACGAGCCCGGAACCCAGCTCGAGGTGACCGAGCGCGCAGACGGAGTCGTCGAGTTGCGGGCCGCCGTGCCTGTGCCGGCGGAGCAGGCATGGTTCTGGACCGAGAGGTGGCAGCAGCGAGAGCGCGAGGTCGATGCGCACGTGGCGGCCGGGCGGGTGTCCGCTTTCGACAGCGGAGAGGACTTCCTCGAGAGTCTCGACGCCCTCGAGCCCGAGCAGTGAAGTTCGAGACGACCCCGAGCTTCGACGGTGATGTCCGCAGGCTGAAACCTGCGCATCTCGCTGAATTCCGCACGGTCCTGCGCGAGAAGTTCATCCCGGCCTGCGATGCCTTCGCGAAAGATCCGTCCACGCCCTGGCCGGCGTCACTCCGAGTGAAGTCCATGCGCGCAGCGCCCGGCATCTTCGAGATGACCTGGTCGTTCTCCTCGCCCGACGGCCGAGCCACGTTCGAGATCGTCACTGTCGACGACGAACCCCGCATCCGCTGGCGTCGGGTCGGAGACCACGACGTGTTCAGGAACCCGTGACCGGCCACTCTTCCGCGAGGATGCCGTAGTTCAGGCCGTCGAGCCACTCGCCCGACCGGTGCAGCGCGGTCTTGCGGCTGAACTCCTCGCGCCGCATGCCGAGGCGCTCCATCAGGCGCCACGACGGCTCGTTGTCGGCGAAGCACCCGGCGTGCACGCGTCGCAGACCCAGCGGGCCGAAGCAGACATCGATCACCGCGCGGATCGCCTCGGTCGCATACCCGCGTCCGGTGTGCTGCGGATCGAGCACCCAGCCGAGCTCCGCCTCGACGCCCTTGACCCGGTCGGCGACCTCGAGCTGGCCCCACCCGTCGCCGATCCTGATCATGATGTCACCGATCGGCGTCGCCTCACCGTTCTCCGCGACCAGTTCGGCGAGGTGCATCGACGCGAGGCGCTCGGGGTCGCGGTACCGCTCGCGAAACGCCTCGATCGTGTCGGGCGCGAGCCCCAGCCAGCGGTTCACCTCGGGCAGCTGCCTCCACGCCCACATCGCATCGATGTCGGGTGCGGTCATCGGGCGGATCTGCAGACGCTCGGTGCGGACGGGCCAGACATCGGCGTGCGGCGTGGAGGTCATCGCTCCAGCCTATTGAGCGGCTGTGCGCCGTGCCTCAGTTCTCGGGCGGTCCCTCGGGGCGGTGCGCGCGGCGTCCTGTCACGACGACCGGGCGGCCTGCGCGCTCCTGTCCGGGCAGCGGCCGCGAGCGGCGTCCGTAGATGAGCTCTGACGAGTCGAGCAGCCACGGCACGAGCGTCACCGACACCCCGTGCACCAGCATCAGCTGGTTCGCCATCCGGCGCGCACGCCTGTTGTGCAGGAACGATTCCCACCAGTGCCCCACGATGTACTGCGGCAGGTAGACGGTCACGACCGACGATCCGTTCTTCTCGCGGTAGTGCTTGATGAACTGCGCCACCGGCTGCGCGAACGACCGATACGGCGACTCGACGATGACGAGCGGGATCGGCACGTGGTGCTCCGCCCAGTCCTCTCGCAGCTGGGCTGCGTCATCGGATGCCACGGCCACGTGCACGGCGAGGGTCTTGCCGTGCTTCGCGGCGACGGCGTAGTCGATCGCCTTCACGACGGGCTTCTGCAGGCGGTTGACGAGCACGATCGCCAGGTCGCCCGTCGCCCCGAACTTCGTGGTGTCGTCGATCGCGATCTCGTGCTCCACGTCGCGGTAGTACCTCTTCACGCCCATCATCAGGAAGGCCAGCACCGGGATCGCGAGGAACACCAGGTACGCGCCGTGCGTGAACTTCGTGATCGTCACGATCAGCAGCACCGCGACCGTCATCGCGGCACCCACCGAGTTGATGACCAGACCCACCTTGGCCGAACGGCGATCGGATGCCGAAGCCCCGTCGATCCCGGCTCCCGGCGTGGTCTCGGCGGGGCCTCGCAGCACGCGCCGCCAGTGCCGCACCATGCCGATCTGGCCCAGCGAGAACGACACGAACACGCCGATGATGTACAGCTGGATCAGCGTGGTCAGTCGTGCCTGGAACACCACGAGCACCACGATCGCGGCGATGCCGAGCACGATCATGCCGTTCGAGAACACGAGGCGGTCTCCGCGGGTGTTCAGCGACTTGGGGGCGTAGCCGTCGCGGGCGAGCACCGATCCGAGCAGCGGGAACCCGTTGAACGCGGTGTTGGCGGCGAGCAGCAGCACGCATGCGGTCGCTGCCTGCACGATGAAGAAGAGGATGCTGCCGCCGCCGAAGGTCGCCGCCGCGATCTGCGCCATGAGGCTGGGCTGCGGGTTCGAGCAGTCGAAGCCGATCAGGTCGCAGGGGTTCTCGGCGTAGTGCACGCCGGTGATCAGGGCCAGCGCGGTGAGGCCGGCGAACAGGCAGGCGGCGATCGACCCCATCAGCACGAGGGTCGACTGCGCATTGCGGACCTTGGGCGTGCGGAACGCGGGAACGCCGTTCGAGACCGCTTCGACGCCGGTGAGGGCGGAGCATCCGCTCGAGAAGGCACGCAGGATCAGCAGGATCACCGCGGCCTGGCCGAGGTTCTCGGAGTGCACCGCGAACTCGGCGCTGGACGCGACCGGCGCGTCGCCGAGGAACGTGCGGATGAGTCCCGTGACGATCATGAATCCGACCGAGGCGATGAACACGTACGTCGGGATCGCGAAGACGAGCGAGGCTTCGCGCACCCCGCGCAGGTTCACGATGATGATCAGGATCACGAAGCCGACCGCGAGTTCGACCCGCAGCGGGTCGAGACCGGGGACGGCCGAGATGATGTTGTCGACACCGGATGCCACCGACACGGCGACCGTGAGGACGTAGTCGACGAGCAGAGCGGCCGCGACGATGACGCCGGGGATCTCGCCGAGGTTCTTCGACGCGACCTCGTAGTCGCCGCCGCCCGACGGGTACGCCTTGATCAGCTGGCGGTAGCTCAGCACCACCACGATCAGCAGCACCACGACCGCGGCGGCGACGAGCGGAGTGAACGACAGGAACGTCAGTCCGCCGATGAGCAGGATCATCACGAGCTCCTGCGGCGCGTAGGCGACCGAGCTCAGCGCGTCGGACGCGAAGATCGGCAGCGCCATCTTCTTCGGCAGCAGCTGATCGTCGACCTGCTCGCTCGTGAGCGGGTCGCCGATGAGGATGCGCTTCACGCGAGGGGGAGCGTCGGTGTTGTCCCTGGTTTCATCTGACACGTCCGGCGACATTACGCCCACCAACACCTTCCTCACGCGTTCCTCACGGAATCCCTACGGTGTGTCGAGCGTCCCTCACGGAATCCTTACGCGTGGGTGCACGGGTGCTCGCCCCCTCAGCCCTCGTGCGGCCGCGGTCGACGCGATTTCTCATCGACGATGCACAGCCCGTTCCGATCACCGGCGCGTAACGTCGAAGGCATGACGTCCCTTCAGGTCACCGATGACGCCATCCAGCAGACTCGGGAGCTCCGCGACGAGTTCCAGCGCTTCCTGCGTGAGTACGAGTTCGGGATGCGGGAGGTCGAGACGAAGATCTCCATCCTCCGTGACGAGTTCACCCACGACCACGCGTACAACCCCATCGAGCACGTCAAGAGCCGGCTGAAGACGCCCGACAGCATCGTCGAGAAGATCGCCCGCAAGGGCATCGCCGAACCCGACTTCGACCGCATCCGCTCCGAGATCACCGATATCGCCGGCGTGCGCGTCACCTGCAGCTTCGTGGCCGACGTCTACCGTCTGTTCGATCTGCTGACCGCGCAGGACGACGTGACCGTGCGCACCGTCAAGGACTACATCGCGACGCCGAAGAGCAACGGGTACAAGAGCCTGCACGCGATCATCGAGGTGCCGGTGTTCCTGTCGACCGGAGCCCTCGCGGTTCCCGTCGAGGTGCAGTTCCGCACGATCGCGATGGACTTCTGGGCCAGCCTCGAGCACAAGATCTACTACAAGTTCTCGAACCAGGTGCCCTCGCATCTCGTCGACAGCCTCACTGACGCGGCCGAGGCCGCGGCCGAGCTGGACAGCCGCATGGAGCGTCTGCACCGCGAGGCCCACGGGGTGCCGCAGCGTCAGCTCGCGCCGCCGCCCCCGCCGCACGTCGTGCAGGTCTGACCCGCGTCTTTCGGGCGCGTCTGACCCGCGGACCCCGCTCACAATTCAGCAGGGGCTGCCCACAACTGTCTGTTCCCGTCGCCGTCTCGCGGGTTCCGTCCTTTTCGTGCTGAGTTGTGAACCGCCACCGGAGGCACCGATGTGGGCGCGGCGGTGTTGCGCGCGGCCGCACGACCCTGGGAAAATCGGCAGGTGGTGAAAACGCACGACGCCTCCGACGTCGCAACCGAACGAGTCGTCGACGTCGACCGCACCGTCGAGGAGATCGCGGGCCTCGACCGCGGGCGTCAGCTCTGCGAGTGCGACCACGGTGACGACGAGGCGTACGCCGCGTGCGGACGCCGAGCGAAGTGGCGCGTCTCGATCGACTGCGTCTGCCCCGAGGATCACCCGCGGACGGTCGAGATCCTCTGCTCCCGCTGCCTGCGCACCCTTCGCCAGACGCAGGGACGCGATACGGTCACCGCTCGCACGCTCTGACACCATCCGTTCCCGGCTCGGCTCCGAACAACCGACGACCACACCGTCCTCGGTGCGAAGGAGCAGACCATGGCACAGCGCAGCACCGCGGAACAGCGCGGCACACAGACCCCGCGACGCAGCGGCAAGAGATTCCTCTTCTGGGCCGCTCTCTCGGGCGTCATCAGCGGACTGGTGTTCCTGGCCGCCGCCGAACTCTTCGCGCTGATCTTCGCGCGCGCGGCCAGCCCGATCCTCGCGGTCGGTGGGTTCGTGATCGACATCGTCCCGCAGCCGTTCAAGGAGTTCGCGATCGCGACCTTCGGCGAGTACGACAAGATCGCGCTGCTGGCAGGACTCGGTCTCGCGGTGGTGATCGCGTCGGCGATCGCCGGCATCCTGCAGTTGCTGCGTCCCCCGCTCGGCGTGATCGCCCTGGTGGTCGCGGGCGCGCTCTCCACCGCGGCGATCGTGACCAGGGCCGGCGTGACCGCGCTCGCGTTCCTGCCCCCGGTGCTCGGCACGATCGCCGGGTCGATCATCATCGTCCTGCTCATCCGCCGCCTCACGGCCTGGAAGGCATCCGCCGTTCCCGCCGCGATGGTCGACCGTAAAGGCGTCGATCGTAAAGGCGAGAAGACCGAGGCTGACGCCACCGATGCGAAGCCCTCGAAGGCCCTCGGCCGTCGGCAGTTCTTCCTGCTCGCCGGCATCGCCGGCGTCTCGGCGGTCATCGTCGGCATCGCCTCGCGCACGGTCAGCATGACCGTCGGGTCGGTGGCGACCATCCGCGAGGCACTCAAGCTGCCCGCTCCGAAATCGAAGGTCACCGTGCCGAAGGGCGCGGAGCTCGACATCCCGGGACTCACGAAGCTGATCACGCCGAACAAGGACTTCTACCGGGTCGACACCGCCCTGACGGTGCCGACGATCGACCCCAGCACCTGGCGCCTCGTCATCGATGGAATGGTCGACAAGCGCGTCGAACTGAGCTTCCAGGACATCCTCGACATGGGTCTCGACGAGTACGCGATCACGATGACCTGCGTCTCGAACGAGGTCGGTGGCGGACTCGTGGGCAACGCGATGTGGCTGGGAGTACCGCTGCGCGACGTGCTGAAGAAGGCCGGCGTGAAGTCCGGTGCCGACATGGTGCTCTCGAAGAGCGTCGACGGCTACACGGCGAGCACGCCGCTGTCGGCTCTCACCGACGACAACCTCGACGCGATCCTCGCGGTCGGCATGAACGGAGAACCGCTGCCGCTCGAGCACGGCTTCCCGGTGCGCATGGTGGTGCCGGGGCTCTACGGCTACGTCTCGGCGACCAAGTGGCTCACCGAACTCAAGATCACGACGTTCGAGAAGGATGAGGCCTACTGGACGCCGCGTGGGTACAGCGCCGAAGCCCCGATCAAGTTCGCCTCGCGCGTGGACACCCCGAAGGTCGGGCAAGCGGTCGATGCCGGACGCATCCCGATCGCGGGCGTCGCGTGGGCGCAGACCGTGGGCATCGAGCGCGTCGAGGTGAAGATCGACGAGGGCGACTGGATGCCGGCGACGCTGTCGGCGCCGATCAATGAGAACACCTGGGTGCAGTGGTTCATGGAGTGGGATGCCACCCCCGGCACCCATTACGTGGCCGTGCGCGCGATCAACAAGAACGGCGACACGCAGATCGAGGAGCGGGCGCCCATCGCGCCGAACGGCTCGTCGGGATGGCAGCGCTCGCTGGTCCGGGTGAACTGATCCCGATGCGGCCGGTTCGGCCAACCCCTATCGTGGAGCCATGACGTCGCTACCCGCGTGTGTGATCACCGTCTCGGACCGCTCGTTCTCGGGAGAGCGTGAGGACCGCGGCGGTCCGATCGCCGTCGGGCTGCTCCGCGAGGCGGGCTGGCACTGTCCCGACGCCGAGGTCATCGCCGACGGCGAGACATCCGTGGCCGATGCACTGCGGCGTGCGGTCGCGCGGGGCGTGCGCCTGATCGTGACCACCGGGGGAACCGGGGTCGGACCCCGCGACGAGACGCCGGAGGGCACCCGACGCGTGATCACGCGCGAGGTCCCCGGCATCGCCGAGGAGCTGCGGCGCAGCGGCCTCTCCGACACTCCGCTCTCCGTTCTCTCGCGGGGGTTGGCCGGTGTCGTCGATCCGGCCGGGACGCTTGTCGTGAACCTGCCAGGATCCACACGGGCCGTGGCATCCGGCGTGCCCGTGGTGCTGACCGTCGCGAGACACGTCGTCGACCAGGTCGAGGGCGGTGACCACTCGTGAACGAGGTGCGGATCGCGGCCATCTCCGCCGAGCCCCTCGATGTCGACACGCACCTGGCCGCGGTCGACGACCCGGCGCTCGGCGGGGTCACCACCTTCATCGGACGGGTGCGCGACAACGACCCCGACGCCCAGACCCCGGTCGTGGGGCTCGAGTACAGCTCGCACCCCGACGCCGAGACGGCGCTGCAGACGATCGCTCAGAAGGCCGCAGCCGATGCGGTCGGCGACGCCAGGGTCGTCGTGGCCGTGAGCCACCGCATCGGCCGGCTCGATGTGGGCGATGCGGCCGTCGTGATCGCCGTCGCCGCCGAGCACCGTGCCGAGGCGTTCGCCGTCTGCCGTGCGGTCATCGAGGACATCAAGACGTCGTTGCCGGTGTGGAAGCGTCAGGTCGAGTCCGACGGCACCACGTCGTGGAAGGGCATCGGCGGCTGAGCCGGGTCGGTGCTCGGCCGTTCTCGGATCACCCGCCGGCGAAGGGCGGGAGCACGTCGATCAGCTGGGCGTCGTCGAGGGCATGGTCGTCGTCGCGACGCACGCCGTCGACCATGACCGCGCAGCGCGGCAGGATGTCGGCGAGAGCCGGATGCTCGGCCATGACCGCCGCGCGGAGCTCGGCCAGCGAGCGCTCGCCGCGTTCCTCAGAGTCGACACCCGCGGCCTCGGCGGCGGCGGCGAAGTAGCGCACCCTGGTCGCGGTCATCGGGTCTCTCCCTCGCGCAGCCAGTCGCCGGAGCGCCCGCCCGACTTGGCGACGATGCGCACGTCCTCGATGACCACCGAGCGGTCCATCCCCTTGATCATGTCGACGATCGCCAGGGCGCTCACCGACACGGCCGTCAGGGCCTCCATCTCGACGCCGGTGCGGTCGGCGGTGCCGACCGTCGCCTCGACGTGCACGCCGTCGTCGACGATGTCGAGCTCGACGCCGGCCCGGTGCACCCCGATCACGTGGGCGAGCGGCAGCAGAGCCGCGGTCGACTTCGCCGCCTGGATGCCGGCGATGCGGGCGACCGCGAGCACGTCGCCCTTGGGGGCGGTGCCGTCACGCAGGGCTGCGATGACCTCGGGGCTGCAGCGCACGAATCCTCGCGCGGTCGCGGTGCGGACGGTCGGCTGCTTGCCGGTCACGTCGACCATGTGCGCATGGCCGGACGAGTCGAGGTGCGTGAAGCTCATTCGACCAGCATGACATCGATCGTGTCGCCCACGGCGACGGCCTCGACCTCGGCCGGCACGATCGCGAACGCGTGCGCTCGGGCGAGGCCGCCGGCGAGGTGCGAGCCCGAGCCGCCCGCGGTCGCAGGACGCACCGTGCGGGTCGAGAGGTCGACGACGGCGGGGAGGTACTGGCGGCGTCCGGGGGGAGTGGTCCACGCCGCATCCGCCGTGAAGGATGCGCGGGCGCGCTGGATCTCGGTGCGCCCCTGCAGTGCGAGCAGAGCGGGTCGCACGAACACCTCGAACGAGACGGCGACGCTGACCGGGTTGCCGGGCAGCCCGAACACGAGCGTTCCGGAATCGAGCGCCCCGAACGCCTGCGGTTTGCCCGGCTGCATGGCGACGCTCGCGAACTCGACGGCGCCCCGTCCGTCGAAGGCGCCCCGCACCGGCTCGTAGGCCCCGGCGCTGACGCCGCCCGTGAAGATGATCACATCGGCGCCGCGTTCGACGGCGGTCGCGGTGACGGCGCGCACGGCGTCGGCGTCATCGGCGACACGCGTCATGAGGACGACCTCGGCGTCGGCATCCGCGACGAGCAGTTCGAGCAGGGGGCCGTTCGAGTCGGGAATGCGGCCGCGCGTGGCGGGCTCACCAGGCGAGAGCAGTTCACTGCCCGTCGAGACCACGGCCACGCGCGGCGCCCGCGTCACCGCGACGGTGTCGACGCCGGCGGCGACGGCGGCGGCGAGCTGGAACGCACCGAGGCGCTCGCCGGCGAGCACGACGGCGTCCCCCGCATGCAGGTCGGCGCCGCGACGGCGCACGAAGGCTCCTGGCGTCGCGGGGGCGCGCAGCACTCGCACCTCGCCGAGCGAGTCGGCGAGTCCTCCCGCGGTGTCCTCGAACGGCACGATCGCGTCGGCGGCGGTGGGCGTGGGGGATCCGGTCATGATCCGCGCGGCGTCGCCGGCATCGAGCGGCGGGTCGTCGGAGACCCCGGCGGGCAGATCGGCGACCACGCGCAGCACCACCGGGTTCTCGGGGGATGCTGCGGCGACGTCGGCCGCGCGCACCGCGAAGCCGTCCATCGCCGAGTTGTCGAAGAGCGGGATGTCGTGGGCCGCCGTCGCGGGTTCCGCGAGGGTGCGGTGGGCGGCGTCGCGCACGGCACGGGTCTCGGCCGGGAGGACGCGCACGGCCTCGAGCACCAGGGCGAGCTGCTCCTCGACCGTGCGGCGGCTGCCGTTCGCGGCGCTCATGCCGCCACCGCCGAACGGATCGCGATCTCGTGCTGTCGCGCCGTGAGGGCGTCGATCACCGCGAGGCGACCGAGCAGCGGCTCGCCGGCGCCGGTGATGAGCTTCACGACCTCGCCCGCCAGCATCCCGCCCACCTGCACGCACAGGGCTCCGAGCACGCCGACCTGTGCGCAGCTCGGCGGCTCGCCCTCGGTGCCGAGCGGGAAGAGATCGGTCAGGACGACCGGAGCCGCTGTCGGCGGATCCGACCAGAACACGGTCGCCTGCGCGTGCCACTCCTGCACGGCGCCCCACACGAGGGGGATGCCGAGGGCTTCGGTCGCGGCGGCGACATCGCGTCGGGTCGCGAAGGAGTCGCTCGTGTCGACCACGATGTCGGCCCCCGCGAACAGACGCTCGGCGTTCTCGGAGTCGAGCCGCTCGGCTGCGGTCACGACCTCTGCCCCGGGCGACAGCGCGGTGATCGCGCGTGCCGCCGAGGTGGTCTTGGGCCTGCCGATGTCCTCGACGCGGTGGGCGAGCTGACGCTGCAGATTCGTGAGCTCGACGATGTCGTCGTCGATCACGGTGATGCTGCCCACTCCGGCCGCCGCCAGGGCGAGGAGCGCGGGGGAGCCGAGGCCGCCGGCGCCGACCACGGTGACGTGGGCGGCGGCGAGGCGGCGCTGCCCCTCCTCTCCGATGCCGGCGAGCACCGCGTGCCGGGCGGTGCGCACGAGTTCGGCCGGGTCGAGAGCGGGCGCGGGGGCGACGAGCGGCTGCATGCCCCCAGGCTATGCCCGGACGTGCGGGGCGGGGCTACGTTCACTATTCAGCACCGAAGCCCTGGAACCGCTGTCGGCGCGCGGAAACACGGGCGGTCTCGAGTATTCGTGCTGAATGGCGCACGGGGTCGTCGAGTGCCCCGTCGGTGGCGACTCGGCGGCTTCCGCGAATACGTCTTTTTTCGGCCCTATCATCCGCATCTGCGGTACGCTCTGCCTCATGCAGAGCTTTCGGATCTCGCGCGCGGCGCAGCTGCTCGGCGTGAGCGATGACACGGTGCGGCGCTGGGTCGATCAGGGACTGCTGCCCACGACCGACGCCATCCCCGCCGAGATTCCCGGCGACGCGCTCGCCGCCCGCGCCGTGGCGCTCGCCGAGGAGGCGCAGGAGTCGAACCATGCGCTCTCGAGCGCACGCAATCGCTTCGTCGGCATCGTGACCCGTGTGCAGATCGACGGGGTCATGGCGCAGGTCGACCTGCAGTCCGGACCCCACCGCGTCGTCTCGCTCATGTCGGCCGAGGCCGCCCGCGAACTGCACCTCGAGGTGGGCTCGCTCGCTGCGGCATCCGTGAAGGCGACCAACGTCGTCGTCGAAGTACCGAGGGGCTGACCCATGCGCCGCCGTCTCCGCCGCACCGTCATGGTCGCCCTGACCGCCGCGGCTCTCGCCCTCACGGGATGCGCGGCCGGTGCGCAGTCGCCGTCGCCGACCGCCACCGATGGCGCATCCGGCAGCGGCGAGAGCACTGTGAACGGAGAGCTCACGGTCTATGCGGCTGCCTCGCTCTCGGGCGCGTTCGACGAGATCGGCGCGGCGTTCACCGAGGCGAACCCCGGCGTGAATTTCAGCGGTGTCTACGACGGATCCTCCACGCTGGTCACCCAGCTGCGCGAGGGGGCGCCCGCCGACGTGTTCGCCTCGGCCGACGAGGCCAACATGGAGAAGCTTGAGGATGCCGCGGTCGATCCGACCCTGTTCGCGTCGAACACGCTCGTGATCGCCGTGCCGACGGGCAACCCCGGCGGCGTCGAGACCCTGGCCGACCTGGCCGACGTCACCACCGTGCTCTGTGCCCCCGAGGTGCCGTGCGGGGCGGCATCCGCCACGCTGCTCTCGAACGCCGGCGTCGCGGTCGACGCGGCGAGCCTCGAGCAGAACGTCACCGCCGTGCTCACCAAGGTCGCTGCCGGCGAAGCAGATGCGGGCCTCGTGTACGCGACCGACGTGGTCGACCGCGACGACGTCGAGGTGATCGTGCCCGAGGGCGCCGACGAGGTCGTCAACCACTATCCGATCGCGACGCTGGCAGAGGCGCCGAACTCTGCGGCCGCCCAGGCGTTCGTCGCCTTCGTGCTGTCGGACGAGGGTCAGCGCATCCTGGCTGACTTCGGGTTCGGAGCGCCGTGAGTGCCGCCGGAGCGCGCGGATACGCGCCGCGTGCCCTGGCCATCCCCGCCCTGATCGGTCTCGCGTTCCTCATCCTCCCGCTCGCGGCCCTGGTCGCCCGTGTCGACTGGTCGACCTTCATCGCCGACGTCACGTCGGAGGCCGCGCGCTCGGCGCTGCTGCTCTCCCTGGGGACGGGCCTTGTCGCCACCCTGCTGTGCATCGCGATCGGCGTTCCCCTGGCGCTGACGATCGCTCGTTCGGGGCCGCGCCTCGCCGCGGTGCTGCGTGCTGCCGTCACCATTCCCCTCGTCCTGCCGCCCATGGTCGGCGGCATCGCCCTGCTCTACCTCTTCGGACGGGCGGGGTGGCTCGGCGGGCTCGGACTGTCGTTCAGCACGACGGCCGTCATCCTTGCGCAGACCTTCGTGGCGCTGCCGTTCCTGGTGCTTGCGGTCGAGGGGGCGGTGCGCACCTCGGGTGTCGAGTACGAGCGCACCGCGGCCGCTCTCGGTGCCGGCCGCTGGACGATCCTGCGCCGCATCACCCTGCCGCTCGCCGCGCCGGGGATAGTGGCTGGCTTGGTGCTGTGCTTCGCCAGGGCCATCGGCGAGTTCGGTGCGACCGCGCTGTTCGCGGGCAACCGCCCGGGTGTCACCCAGACCATGCCTCTGGCGATCTACACGGCCTTCAACGGGGCGGGAGTCACCCAGGGTGCGGCGGTCGCCCTCGCGCTGCTGCTGCTCGCCACCGCCATCCTCGTGCTGCTGCTGGTGCGGGGCTGGCGTCCGGGAGCCGCGCGATGAGCAGGGCGGATGGCCTGCGCGCCCATGTGGTCGTGCCTCGGGAGCACTTCTCCGTCGACGTCTCGCTGCACGTCGAGCCGGGCGAGACGGTCGCCGTGATGGGTCCGAGCGGTGCGGGCAAGTCGACGCTGCTGCAGGCGCTCGCGGGACTCGAGCCGCTGGGGGCCGGCGAGATCGCCGTCGAGGGGCGCGTGGTCGACAGGGTCGCGGCTCCGCGTGTGCGGACCGATCCGATGCGGCGCGGTGTCGTGCTGCTCGGGCAGAAGCCCCGGCTCTTCCCCCATCTGTCGGTGCGCGAGAACGTGGCGTTCGGACCCCGTGCGGCGGGCGTCGAGGTTCGTGCGGCGCGCGCAGGTGCCGACGACTGGCTTGCGCGCGTGGGTCTCCCGGGCTCCGCAGAGCGGATGCCGCACGAGCTGTCCGGAGGCGAGCAGCAGCGCGTCGCCGTCGCCCGGGCGCTCGCCGCATCGCCGCGCGTCGTGCTGCTCGATGAGCCGCTCGTCGCCCTCGATCCCGAGACCGCCGGCGACATCAGGCGGATGCTGCGCGATCAGCTCGTGTCGACCACGACCGTCGCGGTCACGCATGATGCCGCGGATGCCGTCGCGCTCGCCGACCGGCTGCTCGTCGTCGAGGAGGGCCGCGTCACCCAGGCGGGTGCGGTGCGCGAGGTGCTCGCCGCACCGGCATCCGGATTCGTCGCCTCGATCGCCGGAGTAAACCGTCTGGTGGGCGTCGCGAGCGGGGGCGCGTGGCGCAGCCGTGACGTGCTGCTGACGAGCGCGGATCCTGCGTCGCGTGCGCTCGCTGCGACCGACGGTGCCGCGCTCGCCGCGGTCTTCCGTCCCGGAGATGTGCGGGTCGCCGAGGCAGGCGCGGAGTCGTGGACGGCCGCGGTGACGCGCATCGAGCCCACGCTGGGAGGCGTGCGCGTGCACACCGACGCCGGGGAGGTCGACCTGTCGCTGGATGCCGCCGCAGGCCTGGCGGTCGGCGACAGGATTCGGTTGCGGGTCGACCCGGGGCTCGTGCGGTTCGTCGGCGTCGGCGTCGGCGTCGGCGTAGGCGACGCCTGAGTCCGCAGCCGCTGCGCCGGATGGCTGACGTCCGCAGCCGCTGCGCCGGATGGCTGACGGCATCCCGGGTGGCTGATCGGATTCGGCCTCGGCACCCGCCAGACGGGGAATCGTCAGCCAGGTGGTCCCTTTCGAGGCGCCCGGACCTGGCAATATGCCGGTCGTCGTGCCCGCACGGGCCGCGGTGTCGGCGGCGCAGGTAGTCTCGGAACATGTCGGGGAGAGGGATACGGCGATGACGGCTGTGCCGGTCGTCATCGGGATGCGGGCGCCGAGCGCCGCGGTCCTCGCCGACGCCGCGCCCGCGTCGCAGGGACTCGTCGACACGCACGGTCGTGTGCACCGCGATCTGCGCATCTCACTCACCGATCGCTGTTCGCTGCGCTGCACCTACTGCATGCCCGAGCAGGGCAACGAGTGGCTCGCGCGCACCAGCATCCTGTCGACCGACGAGATCGTCGAGGTGGCGCAGGTCGCTGCCTCGCTCGGCATCCGCACGTTCCGGCTCACCGGCGGCGAGCCGCTGCTTCGTGCCGACATCATCGACGTCGTGCGCCGGGTCTCGCGCATCGAGGGGGACGAGGGCCCCGTCGAGGTCGCGATGACGACGAACGGCATCACGCTCGCGAAGAAGCTCCCCGATCTGATCGAGGCGGGCCTCACGCGTCTGAACATCAGCATCGACACGGTCGACCGGCAGCGTTTCGCCGACCTCACACGCCGGGATCGCATCGACGACGTGTTCGAGGGCATCGCGGCAGCGGCGGCATCCGACCTCCGCCCCCTCAAGCTCAACACGGTCGCGATGCGCGGCGTGAACGACGACGAGCTGCCCGACCTGGTCGCGTTCGCGATGGAGGTCGGCGCGCAGCTGCGCTTCATCGAGCAGATGCCGCTCGACGCCGGGCACACGTGGGACCGCGCGTCGATGGTCACGCGCGAGGAGATCCTCGAGAAGCTCAGCGCACGGTGGAGCCTCGAGCCCGTTCCCGGCCGCGGCGGCGCACCCGCCGAGAAGTGGCGCATCGACGGCGGACCGCACGAGGTCGGCGTCATCGCCTCGGTCACCGCTCCGTTCTGCGGCGCCTGCGACCGACTGCGACTCACCGCCGACGGTCAGCTGCGCAACTGCCTGTTCTCCAACGCCGAGTACGACCTCATCGACTCGCTCCGCGGACCGGCGGCATCCGATCCCGCCCAGCGCGCCGCGGCGATCGGAGCCATGCTGCGCTCGTGCGTGCACGGCAAGCTGCCGGGGCACGCGATCAACGATCCGTCGTTCCTGCAGCCGGCCCGTGGCATGAACGCCATCGGCGGCTGAGTCTCAGCACTCCCGCGTTCACGACTCAGCGCTCCTGCGTTCACGACTCAACGCGACTCGGCGTTCACGACTCAGCGCGACTCGGCGTTCACAACTCAGCAGAGAACGAGCGTTCCGCCTGCTCGGCACGCGAAATCGGCTCGTTCCTGCCCGTTCATGCTGAATTGCGAACGACGAATTGAGAAGCCTCAGGCGAGGAACTCCCGCGCGGCCGACGACAGCGCGGTCACGCCGACCTCGATCGTCGGGTGGATCTCCGGCGCGAAGAACGGCGAGTGGTTGGTCGGGATGTCCTTGTCGAGCGTTCCCGCGGCCGCCGATGCCGCGAACTTCACCGGGTCGACGCCTCCCCAGAACCAGAACACCAGTGGGGCGCCCGTGTCGCGGGCGAACCACGAGACGTCCTCGCTGCCCGTGAACATGCCGGGGTCTATGACGGCCGCCTCGCCGAGCGCACGCTGCAGCGCGCTGGTCACGCGAGCGGTGGCCTCGGCGTCGTTGATCGTGGGCGGCAGCGTGTGGTCGGTGCGGATCTCGGGCTCGCGCTCTGCTCCGGATGCCGCGGCCTCGGCCCGCACGATGCGCTCGACGCTCGCGAGCACCCTGTCGCGCATCTCGTCGTTCGGGTAGCGCAGGCTGAGTTCGAGCTTCGCCTCGGCGGGGATGATGTTGTTCTTGAGTCCGGCGTGAATCGAGCCGACCGTCACGACCGCGACGTCACGCGGGTCGACCTCGCGAGAGGCGACGGTCTGCAGACGCATGACGGTCGCCGCGGCCATCACGATCGGATCGATCGTGGAGTGCGGTCGGGATCCGTGTCCGCCTCGGCCGTGCAGCGTCACGGTGAGGCCGTCGGATGCCGCCATCTGCGTACCGGGGCGCACGCCGATCGTGCCGGCGGGCAGCGGGGTGACGTGCTGACCGAGCACGATGTCGGGAGTGGGCGCGATGTCGAGGAGTCCGCCGTCGAGCATCGCGCGCGAGCCCGCACCGTACTCCTCTGCCGGCTGGATCAGCACGACGAGGGTGCCCGCCCACTCATCACGCTCGGCGACGAGCTTCTCGACGGCGCCGATCATGGCGGTGACGTGCATGTCGTGCCCGCACGCATGCATCACGGGAACGGTGTTCCCGGCGGGGTCGATGCCGGTCGCGGTGCTGGCGTAGGCGAGGCCGGTCTCCTCGCCGACCGGGAGAGCGTCCATGTCGGCGCGCACCCAGACGACGGGGCCGTCGCCGTTGCGCAGGATGCCGACCACCCCGGTGACCCCGATGCCCTCGTGCACGTCGAGCCCGAGATCCCGCAGGTGTCCGGCGGCGATGCCGGCGGTGCGGGTCTCCTGGAACGAGAGCTCGGGATGCTGGTGCAGGTCGGTGTAGAGCGCTTCGAGGTCGATCGTCATGGCCCCGAGCCTACTCGCGCACGTACGACTCCAGTGCGGGTCCGGGGTGCATGACGCCGTTGACGATCGCCCTGATCGCGAACTCGCTCGCCCCGCCCAGGTCGACGACGTCGCGGTGCAGGAGCCACTGCAGCTGCAGGCCGTCCATCACCGCGAGGATGCTCGCCGCGCCCGTCGCGATCGTGTCGGGCTCGTCGACGCCCTCCTGTGCGCAGAGCAGGTGGAACGCCTCGGTCACCTCGCGGCGGAGGGTCGTGTAGCGCTCTTCGAAGTACTCGCGGCCGGGGTGGTTGTCGGTGACCGACTCCGACGAGAGCACGGTGTACGCCTGCACGATCCCGGGGCGCAGCTCGTTGGAGATCGCGGTGCGGACGAGGTGCAGGAAGAGCTCGGGGCCCCGCGGGATGCGCTTCTCGGCGAGCTCGGCGACGTCGGCCTGATCTCGGTAGGCGAGCACCTCGAGCAGCAGGTTCTGCTTCGAGCCGAAGTGGTGCAGCACGCCCGCGTGGGTGATCCCCACCTGTTCGGCGACATCGGCGAGGGTGCCGTTGGTCGACCCCTTGTTGCCGAAGATCTCGACGGCGGCCTTGAGGATCAGCTCGCGCTTCTCGCGCGTGGCCGGTCGCACGTTCGCGGGTGCGGCGGATCCCTTCGCCATGGTCACTCCTCTCCTGCACCGGTGCCTGATCTGGATCGTACTTGCCAACTCTACTTACCAACGAGTAACCTCGCACCAGTTTACTTTCTCGTCAGTAAGCTAACTCGTCGGATGCCTGCGCAGCCGACGATCACACAGCACAATGACCCGTGCCCAAGGAGAAGCAATGAAGCTCAGAAAATCCCTGATCGCTGCCGCGGCGATCTCCGCCCTGGGAGTCTCGGCCCTCGCCGGCTGCGCTGCCGGAGGAACGAACGACAGTGGTGGCGACGGCTCGGCCGCGCTGACCATCGCGAAGCCCGATGGGGCGATCACCACCGAGTCCAACAACCCGTACGTCGGCGATTCCTCGGCCTCGAAGTACGGCTACGGCAAGGTGATCTTCGAGACGCTCGGCCTCGTGAACCAGACCGGCGACCGCGAGGTCACCCCGTGGCTCGCCGAGAGCATCGAATGGAACGACGACTTCACCGCCGTCACGGTCGTGCCGCGCAAGGACGTCACCTGGAGCGACGGCGAGCCCTTCACCGCCGACGACATCGTCTTCACGTACGAGCTGGTCTCCACGCCCGCACTCGACACCGCGGGACTCAAGTTCGAGGGCGCGACCGTCGACGGCGACGCCGTGACCCTCACCTTCGGCGAGTCGAAGTTCGTGAACCAGGCCCGCGTACTGCACGTGCCGATCGTCCCGAAGCACATCTGGGAGAAGTTCGACGAGCCCGCCACCGATCCGGTGAAGGGCGACGATCTCGTCGGCACCGGTCCCTACGCGATGTCGAACTGGTCGACCGAGTCGGTCACCCTCGAGGCCCGCGACGACTACTGGGGCGGAGACCTGGCGGTCCCCGAGCTGCACTACGTCTCGTACGGCGACAACACCGCGCTGACCACGGCGCTCGCCCAGGGCGAGGCCGACTGGGCGCAGGCGTTCATCCCGCAGATCCAGGAGCAGTTCCTCGACGCCGACCCCGAGCACAACAAGTTCTTCGTCGCGCCGACGACCGGGTCGGCGACGCTGTTCATGAACCTGCAGCAGAAGCCGTTCGACGACGTCGTGTTCCGCCAGGCGCTCGCCTGGGTCATCGACCGCGACGCCTACGTCGACATCGCCCGCGAGGGCGCCAGCGAGCCGGTGTGGTCTGTGACCGGGCTCTCGTCGATCCTCGAAGACGAGATCCAGCCGGAGTTCCAGGGCGAGGACTACTCCGTCGACGCCGAGAAGGCGCGCGGTCTGCTCGAAGACGCCGGATACACCTGGAAGGACGACGCGCTGATCGACCCCGACGGCACGCCCGTCTCGTTCACGCTCTCGGTCCCCTCGGGGTGGAGCGACTGGAACACCGCCCAGGAGCTCATCGCCGAGGACGTCACCGAGGCCATCGGCGCCGAGGTCAAGATCGACATGCCCGACTGGGGCGGCTGGGCCGGACCCCGCGACGAAGGCACCTTCTCGGCCATCATCCACTGGCTCGAGGACAGCGGCACGGCCTACGGCCTCTACACGTCGACCATGGACCCGCGATGGATCTCGCCCGAGGGCATCGCCGGATTCAACTTCGGACGCTTCGACGACCCGGTCGCGACCGAGGCGCTGAACGCCTACGCGAACGCCTCGTCCGACGACGTCCGCACGTCGTCGATCAGCACGCTGGAGCAGATCTTCGTCGATCAGGTCCCGGCGATCCCGCTCGGTGCGCATCCGCTCCTGGGCGAGTACAACACGCGCAACTACGTGGGGTGGCCGTCGGAGGACGACCCGTACGCCTCGGGCGACCCGACGCAGCAGAACGTCGTGATGATCCTCACCAAGCTGAAGCCGGCCGAGTAGCCCTTCGTCTCGCTCCGCTCGCTCAGGGGCCGGTGTCTCGGTGCCGGCTCCTGAGCGGGCCGGGCCCCACGCCCGGTTCGCCCTTCGTCTCGCTCCGCTCGCTCAGGGGGCGGGCAAGTAGCCCTTCGTCTCGCTCCGCTCGCTCAGGGGGCGGGCAAGTCGCCCTTCGTCTCGCTCCGCTCGCTCAGGGGGCGGTGCTCGGTCTCGCGACCAGGGCGGAAGCTACGGGCCGGCACGGGTTCCTGAGCGAGGAGCGGAGCGACGAGACGAAGGACCCAGACGAAGGAAGACCCCATGTCAGAACCACTTCTCAGCGTGCGCGGCCTCTCGGTCGTGTACGACGTCGATCCGCCCGTCGAGGCGGTGAAGAACGTGACCCTCGAACTGCGGCGGGGCGAGATCCTCGGTCTCGCCGGTGAGAGCGGATGCGGCAAGACCACCCTCGCCTACGGGGTGCAGCGCCTGCTCCGCGCCCCGGCCGTGATCTCCGGAGGCAGCGTGACCTTCCACGACGCCTCCGGCGTCGACGTCGACATCAACGCGCTCGACGTCGACGCGATGCAGCGCTTCCGCTGGGACAAGGTGTCGATGGTCTTCCAGGGCGCGATGAACGCGCTCAATCCGGTCGCGACGATCGGCTCGCAGCTGGAGGACGTGTTCGAGATCCACCGCCCCGACATGACCCGCCGGCAGCGTCGCGCGGAGGCCGAGGAGCTGCTCGAGATCGTCAAGGTGGGGCGCCAGCGCATCCGCTCCTTCCCCCATGAGCTCTCCGGCGGCATGCGCCAGCGCGTGATGATCGCGATGGCGCTGGCTCTCCGCCCGCAGCTCATGGTGATGGATGAGCCGACCACCGCTCTCGATGTGCTGGTGCAGCGCGAGATCCTCACGCAGATCTCGCAGCTGCGCCACGAGTTCGGCTTCTCGGTCATCTTCATCACGCACGACCTTCCGCTGCTGCTCGAGATCAGCGATCGCATCGCGATCATGCGCGAGGGCGAGATCGTCGAGCTGGCCTCGGCGGAGAAGATCTGGACCGATCCGCAGAACGATTACACGAAGACGCTGCTGTCGTCGTTCCCCCGTCTCACCGGCGCACGAGGAGTACTGACGCGATGACGACCCTCGAGTTCGCCCATGTCACGAAGACGTACAACGTCCGCGGCGCCGGACGCCTGAAGGCGCTCGACGACGTCAGCTTCACCCTGACCTCGGGGCAGACGATCGGCCTCGTCGGCCAGTCCGGCAGCGGCAAGTCGACGATCGCGAAGATCCTCACCCAGCTCGAGACGCCGACCAGCGGAGAGGTCCGCCTCGACGGCGCGCCGATCCCGCGGCGTGGCAAGGGCCTGCGCCGTTACCGGCAGCAGCTGCGCATGGTGTTCCAGGACCCGTTCGCCTCGCTCAACCCGTACCACTCGATCCGGTACCACCTGGAGCGTCCGATCCGCCTCGACGATGTGGTGCCCAAGGATCAGACCGAGGCGGAGGTGCGCAGACTCCTGGAGCGGGTCAGGCTCGACGCGGATGCCGTGATCGACCGCCGTCCGCACGAGCTGTCCGGCGGCCAGCGGCAGCGTGTGGCGATCGCCCGCGCACTCGCCTCCCGCCCGGCGCTCCTCGTCGCCGACGAGCCGGTGTCGATGCTCGATGTGTCGATCCGCCTCGGGGTGCTGAACCTGCTCGCCGATCTGCAGCGCGAGGAGGGTCTCGGCGTGCTCTACATCACGCACGACCTCGCCACCGCGCGGCACTTCAGCGACAAGATCATGGTGCTCAACCAGGGTCGAGTCGTCGAGTACGGCGACGCCGACGACGTCATCCTCAACCCGCAGGACCCCTACACGCGAGAGCTGCGGGCGGCGTCGCCGGATCCCGACACGCACTTCGCGACCGCCGGAACGCACGGAGGTGCACAGTGACCACCGCATCGCCCGAGCTCGGGCAGTTCGAGCAACAGGACCGCGACGCTCTCGAGGTCGGGACGACCGCGACCACCGCCGAGAAGGGACGCGTACTCGTGCCCTGGCGGTTCTTCGCGGGGCGGGCGGGCTTCTACCTGTTCACGCTCTGGGCCGCCATCACGATCAACTTCTTCCTGCCCCGGTTCATGAAGGGCGATGCGGTCAGCTCCTACCTCGCCCGCAACCGCAACATCAGTCCCGAGGCGGCCGATTCGCTGCGCATCCTGCTCGGCATCGACACCGACAAGTCGATCTGGCAGCAGTACATCGACTACTGGGCCATGCTGTTCCGCGGCGACCTCGGCATCTCGACCCTGCACGGGCTGCGCCCCGTCGCCGAGGTGCTCAGCTCGGCCCTTCCCTGGACGCTCGGCCTGGTCGGACTCGCGACCATCATCTCGTTCGCGCTCGGCACCGTCGGCGGGGCGATCGTGGGCTGGAAGCGCGGCAGCAGGCTCGACGCGCTCATCCCGATCACGACGTTCTTCAACACGATCCCGTACTTCTGGCTGGGGCTGATCGCGATCGCGATCTTCTCGTCGACCCTCAAGTGGTTCCCCTCGTCGCACGCCTACGGCAAGGGGCAGTCGCCCGAGTGGAGCCTCGACTTCATCGGCCAGGTGATCACGCACGGCACCCTGCCTGCGGTGACGATCATCATCGCGTCGCTCGGAGGCTGGATGCTGGGCATGCGCAACATGATGCTCACCGTGCTCGACGAGGACTACATCACCGTCGCCCAGGCCAAGGGCATGCCCAACCGACGCGTGCTCTGGGCATATGCCGCCCGCAACGCGGTGCTCCCTCAGGTGCAGAGCTTCGCGCTCTCGATCGGCTTCATCGTCGGCGGCACGATCGTGATGGAGATGGTCTTCAGCTACCCGGGCGTCGGCAAGCTGCTGCTCGACGCCACCAATGCGAAGGACTTCGCCCTGATGCAGGGGGTGTTCCTGGTGATCACGCTGTCGGTGCTGGTCGCCAACATCCTCGCCGACATCGTCTACGCATACCTCGACCCGCGCACGCGCCAGACGGAGGCCTGACATGAGCGTTCCCACCTCGACCGAGAACACCGCTCCCGACGGGCGCCCGATCCCCACCGGGATGCCGGAGACGGCGACGTTCCGCGCACCCGGCGTCGTCGCACCGCCGCGCAAGACCTTCTGGACGCAGCTGGTGCAGGCGTTCGCGATGTTCCGCAATCCGAAGTCGGTCGCCGGACTCATCATCCTCGGGGTTTTCGTGCTGGTCGCGATCTTCGCCCCGCTGCTCGCGCCATACGGCCCCACGCAGAAGGACCGCACGGCGCTGCGCCAGGCGCCCTCGCTCGACCACTGGCTCGGCACCACGCACATGGGTGAGGACGTGCTCAGCCAGCTCATCTTCGGCACGCGCGGCGTGGTGGTCGTCGGATTCCTCTCGGCGATCATCGCGACGGTCATCGCGATCACGATCGGCGTCATCGCCGGCTACGTGCGCGGATGGAAGAGCGAGTCCCTCTCGGCGCTCACGAACGTGTTCCTGGTGATCCCCGGCATCCCGCTGATCATCATCGTCGCCTCGCAGTTCGAGAACCCGCCGCTCATCGTGATCGCCGCGGTGCTGGGTCTCACCGGCTGGGCCTGGGGTGCGCGCGTGCTGCGGGCGCAGACGATGTCGCTGCGCAACCGCGACTTCATCCAGGCGGCCCGGGCCAACGGCGAGCCGCTGCATCGCATCATCACGGTCGAGATGCTGCCGAACCTGATGGCGCTGATCGCATCGAGCTTCGTCGGCACGGTCACCGCGGCCATCCTCGGCCTCACCACCCTCGCCTTCATCGGCGTGATCCCGGTGAGCAACCTGAACTGGGGCACGATCCTGTTCTGGGCGCAGCAGAACGGCGCCTTCCCCCGCCTGTGGTGGTGGTACGTGCCCGCGGGCCTCTGCATCGCGATCATCGGCGTCGCGCTGTCGCTGATCAACTTCGGCATCGACGAGTACGTGAACCCGAGGCTGCGGTCGGCGGGTGAGCGCGCCCGCGCCATGAAGAAGAAGGGGCTCGACGTGAACGCCCCGGTCACTGCGGTGCGCGAGGTGCCCGTCACGGGCGCCGACCCGGCGACCTCTCAGACGACGAAGATCCAGAACGCGAATACTCAGAAGTGATGACCTCTCAGACACTGACCGAATCCCTGCCCTATCTCGACCCCGAACTGCCGATCGCCGCCCGCGTCGCCGACCTCCTCGACCGCATGACGGTCGAGGAGAAGGTCGGGCAGATGCTGCAGCTCGATGCGCGCGACGACCTCGACGACCATGTCCTCGGCCGCCACGTCGGGTCGATCCTGCACACCTCGCCCGAACGCATCGTCCGGGCGAATGAACTGGCCTCGCAGACACGGCTGCGCATCCCGCTGCTGGTCGGGGAGGACTGCATCCATGGCCACTCGTTCTGGCCAGGGGCGACGATCTACCCGACCCAGCTCGGCATGGCGGCGACGTGGGATGCCGACCTCGTCGAGCAGGTCGCCAGGGCCACCGCGGTCGAGGTCGCGGCGACCGGCGTGCACTGGACGTTCTCTCCGGTGCTGTGCATCGCGCGAGACCTGCGCTGGGGACGCATCGACGAGACCTTCGGCGAAGATCCGTTCCTGATCGGGGAGCTCGCCTCCGCCATGGTGCGCGGCTATCAGGGGCGGGGTCTGGACGACCCGACGGCGATCCTCGCCACGGCCAAGCACTTCGCCGGATACTCCGAGACCCAGGGCGGACGCGACGCCAGCGAGGCCGACATCTCGCGACGCAAGCTGCGATCGTGGTTCCTGCCGCCTTTCGAGCGGGTCGCGCGCGAGGGATGCCGCACGTTCATGCTCGGCTACCAGACCACCGACGGCGTGCCGATCACGGTCAACGACTGGCTGCTCAGCGACGTGCTGCGCGGCGAATGGGGCTACACGGGCACCCTCATCACCGACTGGGACAACGTCGGACGCATGGTGTGGGAACAGCAGGTGCAGCCCGACTACGTGCATGCGTCCGCCGCGGCGGTGCGCGCCGGCAACGACATGATCATGAACACGCCGGGCTTCTTCCAGGGAGCCCTCGACGCCGTCGCGAACGGGATGCTGGCCGAGGACGCGTTCGACGACGCCGTCGCCCGCATCCTCACCCTGAAGTTCGAGCTCGGCCTCTTCGAAGACCCCCGCCTGCCGCAGGACGGGCTGGATGCCGTCGTCGGCAGCCCCGCGCACGCCGCCCTCAACCTCGAGACGGCCCGCCGATCGCTGGTGCTGCTCGAGAACGACGGAACGCTGCCGCTCGACGCCGCAGCGCCACTGAGGGTGGCGGTCGTGGGACCTCTCGCCGACGACGCGCAGACGCAGCTCGGCGACTGGGCCGGCGGATCGGGCCAGGCCGGGTGGCTCGACGGTCAGCCGCGCGAGATGATCACGACCGTGCTCGACGGCCTCGCGGGCATCGACGGATGGACCGTCACCCACGCCCGCGGCGCCGACATCCTCACCCTCGAGGATGATCCGCTCGGTGCGACCTTCCCTGACGGGCAGCCCCGACCGCCTGTGGTCGTTCCGGCCGAGGCGAACGAGGCGCTGATCGCCGAGGCGGTGGCTGCCGCAGCGGCATCCGACATCGTGGTCGCGGTCGTGGGCGACCGCATCGAGCTCGTCGGCGAGGGGCGCTCGACCGCGACCCTCGAGCTGATCGGCGGCCAGAACGCGATGCTCGATGCGCTGATCGCCACCGGAACGCCGGTCGTCGTCGTTCTGCTCGCATCGAAGCCGCTCGTGCTCCCGGCCTCGGTCTCAGGCGCCGCGGCCGTGATCTGGGCGGCGAATCCGGGCATGCAGGGCGGTCGCGCGCTCGCCGAGGTCATCACCGGCGCCGTCGAGCCGTCTGGGCGCCTGCCGATCTCGTTCGCACGTCATGTCGGACAGCAGCCGACCTACTACAACCAGATCCGCGGACAGCACGGCGACCGCTATGCCGATCTCACCCAGTCCCCGGCCTGGGCGTTCGGCGAGGGGCTGTCGTACTCGACGGTCGACTATTCGGAGCTCGTCATCGCGACGGACGCCCTCGGACTCGACGACACCGTCGCGGCCGATGTGACGGTGACGAACACCGGTGCGCGTCCGGTGCGCGAGACCGTGCAGGTGTACGTGCGCGACGTCGTGACGAGCGTGAGCTGGACCGACAAGGAGCTCAAGACCTACCGGCAGATCGATCTGGCGCCGGGCGAGAGTCGCTCCGTGCGGGTCGAGGTGCCCGTGGCCGACTGCTCGATCGTCGACGCCGCGGGCACGCGCCTCGTCGAGCCGGGGGAGTTCGCCCTCCTGGTCGGCCCGAGCTCACGCGACGACGTGCTGCTGAGCGCTGCGTTCACCGTGTCCTGAACGTCGACGGGGGCGCTCAGGCGTCCCCGTCGCTCAGGCGCCGTGGCCCCGCGCCCTGACTGCCGAGCGCGTCGTCGGGGTTGAGCAGCCCGCACGCCTTCATCGACAGGCAGCCGCAGCCGATGCATCCGGTCAGCTCGCGCTCGAGCCGCTCGATGCCCTCGCGGCGCTTCTCGAGCTCGCGCTTCCATCGGCGCGATGCACGCTGCCAGTCCTCGTGACTGGGCGTCTGCGTGAGGGGGACGTCGGCGAACGCGTCCTGCACGTCGGAGAGGGGGATGCCGAGGCGTTTCGCGACCGTGATGAGTGACACCCGGCGCAGCATGTGGCGCGCGTAGCGACGCTGGTTGCCGGCCGTGCGCGTCGACGCGATGAGCCCGAGGCCCTCGTAGAAGTGCAGGGCCGAGGGGGCGACGCCCGTGCGTCTGCTCATCTCGCCGATCGTCAGCGGCTCGTCGGGGCCGTGGGTCGAGCGTTCCGGATCCGATGCTGTGTTCACGTCGACCCCCGTTTCGATTTGACCTCAAGCCTACTTGAGGTCGTACGGTTGCATCGTGACCTCAGAGAACACCGATCGCCCGTCCCCGCCCGTGCCCTCCGAGGTCGGGGAGGGACTCAAGGCCGCCTTCCGCGCGCATCCGGCCGGTGTCGCCATCATCACCGCCATGACCCCCGACGGGCCCGTCGGCCTCACGGCATCCAGCGTCGCCTCCGTCGCCGTCGACCCCGCCGCGATCGTGTTCTCGGTGACCCGGGCGACCGGCAGCGCCGGGGCGATCCTCTCGGCAGGCAGCTTCGTGGTGCACCTGATCGATGACGAGCACTCGGCTCTGGCGCAGAGCTTCGCCGTGAGCGGCGCCGAGCGGTTCACGCCCGAGCAGGGCTGGGGTGCGCTGCCCACCGGCGAGCCCTACCTGCGCGAGGCGAGGGCCGCCATGCGCGGCCACACCATGACGACCGTCGCCGTCGGATCGTCGACCGTCGTGGTCGCCGAGATCGACGAGGTCCTGCTCGGACGACCCGGCCGCCCTCTCGTCTACCTGGACCGCCGGTTCCACACGCTTGCGCAGGACCCCGACTGATAGCCCGCGGCTGCGTCCGAGGCGACCGGCTCTGTTCCGAACCGAAATGAAAGAAGGATGTCCATGACCACTCCCTACACGCTTCCCGAGCTGCCCTACGACTACTCGGCCCTCGCCCCGCACATCTCGGGCAAGATCATGGAGCTGCACCACTCCAAGCACCACCAGGCGTATGTGACCGGCGCCAACACCGCCCTCGAGCAGCTGGCCGGCGCGCGCGAGTCGGGTGACTTCGCCGCCGTGAACAAGCTCGAGAAGGACCTCGCGTTCAACCTCGGCGGACACATCAACCACTCGGTGTTCTGGGAGAACCTCTCGCCCGACGGCGGTGGGAACCCCGAAGGCGAGCTGGAGGCTGCGCTGACCGACGCGTTCGGGTCGGTCGACGCCTTCCGCGCGCACTTCACCGCGACCGCGCTCGGCGTGCAGGGCTCGGGCTGGGCTGTGCTCGCCTGGGACAGCGTCGGGGCTCGTCCGGTCATCTTCCAGCTGTTCGACCAGCAGGGCAACGCGCCGCTCGGCGTTACCCCGCTGCTGCAGCTCGACGTCTGGGAGCACGCGTACTACCTCGACTACCTCAACGTGCGCGCCGACTACGTCAAGGCGTTCTGGGAGCTCGTGAACTGGGCCGACGTGCAGCGCCGCTTCCAGGCCGTGCAGGAGAAGACCGCGGGGCTCATCGTCGCCCGCTGACCTGCACTCGTGACGTCCCGTTGGCCGTTCATCCGGCTGACGGAATCCCGCTGGGCTGACGGATGCCGCGGCATCCGCCAGCCCGGCGGGGAATGTTCAGCCATCCGTGCCGGAGCCGGTGCCGGGCCCGGAGCAGGAGCAGGTGCCGGTGCCGGGCCGGGGGCGTCAGGCGAGCAGCTCGCCCGCGAGCGCCTCGATGCGGCGGCGGATCTCGTCGCGGATCGGTCGCACGGACTCGATGCCCTGACCGGCCGGGTCGTCGAGCGTCCAATCCTCATACCGCTTGCCGGGGAAGAACGGGCAGGCGTCACCGCATCCCATCGTGATGACCACGTCGGATGCCTGCACGGCCTCGGTCGTGAGCACTTTCGGCTGCTCGGCGGTGATGTCGATGCCGAGCTCGCCCATCGCCGAGACCGCGACCGGATTGATCCGGTCGGCGGGCATGGATCCCGCTGAGCGCACCTCGATGCGGTCTCCGGCGATCTCGCGCAGGAACCCGGCGGCCATCTGCGAGCGCCCGGCGTTGTGCACGCAGACGAAGAGGACGGAGGGCTTGGCTGTGGTCGTCATGATGTCTCCAGGGTAGGCGAGCGAGCGGGGTCGAGGACGCGTGCAGATGCTGACGGCATCCAGCCGACCCCGGATAGGCTGGACATGTGGCCCTCCTCTCGATCGCCGGTTCGGCGCGCGCTCCGCATGAGCTGCGCTCGGCGACGCCGATGAAGGAATGGATGCGCGTCGTGATGCACCCGGGCACGAACGGCTGGACCAGTGTGTGGGGCACGCTCTCGCACGGCGAGATCGCGGGCTGCCCGCCGCCACGCGCCTAGACCACGCCTCATCCGGGGCGGTGGTCTCCTGCGCCATCCACCCCTTCTTCCGCGTGAGGTCTTCCCGTGTCCATCTCTCCTGTCCGTCCCCGCCTGCGCCTCGCTCCGCACGAGCTGTGGCGGGGCATCCGCTCCAACGCCCGCAGTGACGTCCTCGGCGGATCGCTCCTGCTCGCCGCCACCGTCGCGGCCCTGATCCTCGCCAACACCCCGGCGGTGTCGTGGTACGAGTCCGTGCGCGACTTCACCTTCGGCATCCCCGCGCTGCACCTCGATCTCAGCGTCGGCGCCTGGGCCGCCGACGGTCTGCTGGCGATCTTCTTCTTCGTCGTCGGCCTCGAGCTCAAGGAGGAGTTCGTCACCGGGCGCCTGCGTGATCCTCGTCAGGCGGCGCTGCCGATCGCCGCCGCCGTCGGCGGTGTCATCGTGCCCGCGGTCATCTTCGCCGTGATCAACCTGGGTGACGGCGACGCACTGCGCGGCTGGGCGATCCCGACCGCGACGGACATCGCGTTCGCCGTCGCCGTGATCGCCGTCGTCGGCAAGTTCCTTCCCCCCGCGCTCCGGGTCTTCCTGCTGACACTCGCCATCATCGACGATCTGATCGCGATCACCATCATCGCGACGTTCTACACCGACACGATCAGCCTTCCGTGGCTCACTCTCGCCCTGCTGCCTCTCGCCGGTTTCGCGTTCCTCGTGCAGAAGGGTGTGCGCGCGTGGTGGATCCTGCTGCCGCTCGCCATCGCCGTATGGGTGTGCATCCACGCGGCGGGCATCCACGCGACCGTCGCCGGCGTGCTGCTCGGTTTCGTCGTGCCGGTCGTGCCCACAGAGCGTGCGCGGGTCCGGGCCGGCGAGGATGCCGACGGCCAGCCCCTCTACGACGGCCTCGCGCCGCACTTCGCCGATCGGTGGGGTGTCGTCGCGACGCTGTTCGCCGTCCCGGTGTTCGCCTTCTTCGCCGCGGGTGTGACGATCGGCGGCCTCGACGGGCTGCGATCGGCGCTGACCGATCCGATCGCGATCGGCATCATCGTCGGACTCGTCGCGGGCAAGCCGATCGGCATCCTCGTGACGACGTTCCTGCTGAGCCGCATTCCCGCCCTGCGGCTCGACGAGTCGCTGCGGTGGCCGGATCTCACGGGCATGGCCTTCGTCGCCGGGATCGGCTTCACCGTCTCGCTGCTGGTCGGCGAGCTCGCGTTCGGAGCCAGTTCGGTGGCCGACGAGCACGTCAAGATCGGCGTGCTCCTCGGGTCTCTGATCGCGGCGATCGTGGGCGGACTCGTCCTCGCGCGGCGGAGCGCACTCGCCCGACGGGAGCGGCTCGACGTCTGAGTCCACGGGGGCCGTCAGTGACGGCCCCCGTGGACAGGGTCAGCGGCGTCGCGCGCGCTGTTCGCCCTGCACCGGGATCGGGCCGGTGACGCTGAGCTCGTCCTCCCAGCACTGGATGCCCGTGACCTCGGGCAGGCGCGCCCTGGTGAACACCGGATCGAGACCCGCGCGGCGCTGTTCGGAGTAGTCGCGCAGCAGCTTGAAGGCGATGCCGGAGAGGAGCGCGATCGCGACGAGGTTCACGATCGCCATGAGCCCCATGATCCCGTCGGCCGTGTTCCAGATGATGTCCGCCGACGCGATCGATCCGAGGAAGATGATCGCGACGACGAGCACGCGGTACGCCGTGAGGATCCACGGCCGGCCGCTGATGAACTCGATGTTCGATTCGCCGTAGTAGTAGTTGCCGAGGATCGAGCTGAACGCCAGCAGGAAGATGATGATGCTGAGGAGGATGTTCGACCACTCGCCGAGGTTGCTCACGATCGCGTTCTGCGTGAGGCCGATGCCGCGAGTCGCGTTAGCCAGGTCCGGCGTGGAGACGAGGATGATGAACGCCGTGATCGAGCAGACGAGGAACGTGTCGAAGTAGACGCCGAGCGTCTGGACGAGTCCCTGCTTGACCGGGTGCGTGACAGCCGCACTCGCCCCGGCGTTCGGCGCCGATCCGAGGCCGGCCTCGTTCGAGAACATGCCGCGCTTGACGCCGGTCATGATGATCGTTCCGAGTGCAGCGCCGACGACCTCGTTGAATCCGAATGCCTGGCTGTAGATGGAGCCGAAGACCTCGGGGAGGCGCTCGAAGTTCAGGCCGACGATCACGAGGCCCAGCAGCAGGTACCCCAGGGCCATGGCGGGCACGACCGCCTGCGTGACGCTGGCGATGCGACGGATGCCCCCGAAGACGACGAGTGCGGTCAGGATGGCGAGGACGATGCCGACCACCCACGGGATCCAGCCCACCTCGCCGCCGAAGCTCGATGACACCGTGGCGCTGATCGTGTTCGCCTGCAGGGAGCTGAACGCGAAGGGGAAGCAGACGATCAGGATGACGGCGAAGAGGATGCCCATCCAGCGCGCCTTCAATCCGTGCTGCATGTAGTACGCGGGGCCACCGCGGAAGCCGTCCTTGTCGCGGACCTTGAAGGCCTGGCCGAGCGTCGACTCGATGAAGCTCGACGCCCCGCCGATGAACGCCATCGTCCACATCCAGAAGATCGCGCCCGGACCGCCGATGGCGATCGCGGTGCCGACGCCCGCGATGTTGCCCACGCCGACGCGGGATGCCGCCGAGATCGTGAACGCCTGGAACGCGGAGACGGACTGCGGCTCGCCGTTCTCCTTGCGGGGGGTGCGGTCGGTGAGGGTCCGGAACATCTCGGGGATCAGGCGGAACTGCACCACGCCCGATCGCAGGGTGAAGTACAGGCCGAGGAGAACCAGGATCGGCAGCACCACCCAGGTCCACAGCCCATCGCCGGCAGAGAGCACGAAATCGTTGAGCGCGTCCATCGCATCAGTATGGCGGCATGCCGCCTTGAGCGGGGAGATTCTCTCGCTGCACGCGCCGCGCTGTCGTCCCTCGCACGTTCAGCCCGAAGGGGAGCGCGGCGGGGATGCCGCCGGCTTCGCCGTCGGTGAGCGTGGCGAGCACAGCCTCCGCCGCGCGCTCGCCCTGACGGAAGGGGAACTGGTCGACCGTCGTCAGGCGGAAGAACTCGCCGAGCTCGTGGCCGTCGATGCCGACCACCGAGAGGTCTTCCGGCACGGCGACACCCAGGTCTCGCGCGGCGAGGATCGCGCCGACCGCCATCTCGTCGGACGCCGCGAACACCGCCGTCGGGCGCGGGCCCGGCCGGCCGAGCAGCTGCTTCGCGGCGCGGTACCCGCCCTCGACGGTGAAGTCGGCCGGCTCGAAGAACGCGGGGTCCAGGGGGATGCCGGCGTTGGCCATCGCCCGTTCGAAACCCCGCCGGCGGTTCGTCGGGATGTGGAAGTCGAGGTCGAACGCGGGGCTCGCGCCGATGTGCGCGATGTCGCGGTGGCCGAGGGCGATCAGATGCTCGGTCGCGAGCTGCGCGACGGCCATATCGTCGACGGTCAGGGTGTCGAGCGGGGAGCTCGGGCCGCCGATCACGATGACAGGCAGACCCAGATCGAGCAGGTGCCGGGTCTCATCGTCGTCGAGCTCGATCGACACGGCGATCACGGCGTCGACCCGCTGACGGCGCAGGAACGTGTCGAACACGTGCCGACGCATGTCCTCGTCGGCGGTGATGTTGTAGAGCGTGATGTCGTAGCCCTCACGCATCAGCGCGGCCGAGATCCCCGAGAGCACGGTGCTGAAGAACCAGCGGTCGAGGAAGGGCACGATGACGCCGATGTTGCGCGTGCGCCCGGAGGCGAGGCTCGAGGCGCGGGACGAGACGACGTAGCCGAGCGCCGAGGCGGCCTCCTGCACCCTCAGGCGCGCCGATTCCGACACGTGCCCGCGACCGCTCAGGGCGCGCGAGACGGTGGCCGTCGAGACGCCGGCGAGCCGGGCGACCTCATCGATGCCCGTCATGGGGTTCCTCTCGGAGCCGTTCCCGTCGCCGTTCGCGCCGCGGGCGGTGCCGGGCTGCGCGAACGGCGACAGGAACGGGATGCCGCGTTACGCCGTGGTGTACCAGACGGCCGTGTCGACCGGCACGGATCCGCCGTCGAAGGGCTGGCTCTGCAGGAGCACGAACGCATCGGTCGGCAGTGGGACCGGCTCGGTTCCGAGGTTCGCGAGGACGTGCACGGTGCCGCGGCGGAAAGCCACGGCATCCGCTCCTGCGTCTTCCCAGACGAGGGATCCGCTGCCGAACCCGTACTCGCGGCGTCCGGCGAGCAGCCGCTTGTAGAGAGCGAGCGTGGACGCGGGGTCGACCTCTTCGACATCGCGCGAGTAGGTGGCCCAGCCGGCGGGCTGCGGCAGCCACGAGGCGCCGGTCTCGTTGAAGCCGAAGGCCGGAGCGTCCGCCTCCCACGGCAGCGGCACGCGGCATCCGTCACGCCCGTAGCGCTCGCCGTTCGTGCGGAACCAGGTCGGATCCTGACGGAACGCGTCGGGGATCTCCATCGCCTCCGGCAGACCCAGCTCCTCGCCCTGGTAGATGTACGCGGAGCCGGGCAGCGCGAGCATCACGGTCGTGGCGGCCCTGGCGCGGGCGAGGCCGGTGGCGATGTCGGGCTTGTGCGGGGTGTTCGGGCCGATGCCGTCACCCTGCGGGTTCTCGTCGGTGAGCGCGAGGCGGGAGGCGTGACGCACCACGTCGTGGTTCGACAGCACCCAGGTGCTGGGGGCGCCGACCGCGCCGAAGGCGTCGAGCGACTCGCGGATGACGTCGCCGAGCGCCTTCGCGTCCCACTCCGTCATCAGGTACGGGAAGTTGAACGTCTGGTGCATCTCGTCGGGGCGCACCCACAGCGCGGTCTGCGTCAGCGTGGGCATCCACGCCTCGCCGCAGAGAGCACGGTCGCCGTCGTATTCGGCGAGCACCCGGTGCCAGTCGCGGTAGATGTCGTGCACGCCGTCCTGACCCCAGTAGGGGACGTCGGCTTCGCCGCCGCCCATCGAGTCGGCGTCGGCCGGCGGGGTGTAGTCGGGGAGGCCTTCGGCCTTGATCATGCCGTGGGCCACGTCGACGCGGAAGCCGTCGACGCCGCGGTCGAGCCAGAAGCGCAGGATGGAGCGGAACTCCTCGCGCACCTCTTCGTTGTTCCAGTCGAAGTCGGGCTGCGTGGGGTCGAAGATGTGCAGGTACCACTGGCCGGGGGTGCCGTCGGCCTCGGTCACGCGCTCCCACATGCCGCCGCCGAACACCGACTCCCAGTTGTTCGGGGGCAGCTCGCCGTTCTCGCCCTTGCCGTCGCGGAAGATGTAGCGCGCCCGCTCGGGGCTGCCCGGGGCTGCCCTCAGCGCCTCCTGGAACCACGCGTGCTGGGCCGATGAATGGTTCGGGACCAGGTCGACGACGACGCGGATGCCGCGGGTGTGCGCCTCGTTCAGCATCGTGTCGAAGTCGTCGAGCGTGCCGAACAGGGGGTCGACGTCACGGTAGTCGGCGACGTCATAGCCGGCGTCGCGCTGCGGGCTGGTCATGAAGGGGCTCAGCCAGATCGCATCGACGCCGAGCTCCTTGAGGGAGTCGAGTCGGCTGGTGATGCCGGGCAGGTCGCCGATGCCGTCGCCCGAGGCGTCGGCGAACGAACGGGGGTAGATCTGATAGATGACCGCGGTGCGCCACCACTCGGAACCGGGGGCTGCGATCTGCTCAAGCTGTGCCATGACCTCAGAGTAGTGCAAACGCTTACAGGTGCACCAGGGCTGAGATCGAATCGATTCGGCACGGATGTCGGGAAGGGGTCTGGGCGCTCGGCATCCGTGCCCCGAGCCGTCTGCAGGACCCGGGCGCGGATGCAGAGATGAGTGACGGTTTTCGACCCTGCATCCGTGCCCCGATCCTGCACGCGGACCGTGCCGGAGGAGGTCGCGACGACATGGCTCGGAAAAGTGACGCGACACGCCGGTGAAACGAGAAACTGGCCTTTCGTCCACTTCCGTGCGTCTCGCTGATATGCGAGCATTTTCAGTGTGACCTCCTGGTCGCCTGCGCGGCCCGCACTCGGACCGCTGTTCCGACCGAGGGAGTCACGATGCACGGGTCGTTGCGCCGTCCGGCGAGACGTACGGTCTCGACGGTTCTCGTCGCCGCCGTCGTGCTGGCGGGTGCCGTGTCCGTGGGCATCGGCGCCTCCGCCGATGCGGACCCGTCGACCGACGCGGGAACACCCGACCCCACTCTCTCGGTCTCGCTCGCCTACGAGTTCCTCGACGCGCGCGTCGACCAGTTCTGCGACGGCGAGGGCCGCTGTCTTCCACGGAGCTACGAGGGCGGATTCTTCACCGACCTGCCGACCTGGGACTTCACCCCCTCGTTCGTCTACGACGACGCACTCGTGGTGATCGCATACACCGCTCGCGGCCTGCCCGACGACATCCGCCGCGCACAGGCGATCGGCGACGCGCTGCTGTTCGTGCAGGAGAACGACCCCATCGGCGACGGGCGCACCAGGGCCTCGTACGAGCCCCACGGCATCCTCCAGGGGCGGGTCGAGATCACCGGTCCCGGCTCTTTCACCGGCAACCAGGCGTGGGTGGGCATGGCCCTGACCCGACTGTTCCACGCGACCGGCGAGCAGAGGTATCTCGACGGGGCGCTGCGCACCGCGCAGTGGATCCAGACGAACACCGCCGACATGGTGCGCGCACCCTACGGGTACACCGGCGGCCAGCTCGAGGACGGCACCTCGCTCGAGTGGAAGTCCACCGAGCACAACAGCGACATTGCGGGATTCTTCACCCAGCTCGCGGAGCTCTCCGGCGATCAGATCTGGGCGGACCGTGCGGCGGTCGCGGCCGACTTCGTGGCGGCCATGCAGAGCGGCGACGGTCACGTCGACACCGGGACGCTGCTCGACGGGAGCACCGTGAACACGCGGCCTGTGCCACTCGACTCGCAGACGTGGACCTCGCTCGCGACCGGTGATGCCCGCTACGACGCGGCCGTGGACTGGGCGCTCGCGCACCTCGTCGCCACCGACGGTCAATACCAGGGCCCCTCGATCAGCGACAGCGACGTGTCGAAGGTGTGGTTCGAGGGCAGCGGGCATCTGGCGCTCGCCCTGAAACTGCGCGGCGCAGACGGCGACGCCGGGCGAGCGGAGGCGCTGCTCGACAGCATCCGCCTCGGTCAGCGAGACGCCGCGAACGGCGACGGCAAGGGCATCGTCGCGACATCCACCGACGGCCTCGACTCGGGCCTCGGGGATCTCTATTACGCGAGCCTGCACACCGGAGCGACCGCCTGGTACCTGCTCGCCGCCGCCGGCGACAACCCGTTCGCGCTGCCGACCGACTGAGTGGTGGGGGCTGCCCCTTCCGCGCGGTGCGAGGTCAGTTCCGCATCGGAATCGGGCAGTTCGGGTGCGGAAGTGGCCCCGTCTGGGGCGCGGGTGCGGAAGTGGCCCGGTTCGGTGCGTGTGGGCGTCGTTCCGACGTCCGGTGCGCTGCGGGGTCGATGTCGCACCTTCCGCGCGGTGCGGGGTCGAAAACGCATTCAGGCCCGGTGCGGGGTCACAATGGCATGTGAAGTTGCTTATTCGGATGCGAAAGTGACCCCGGCTGTGCGCGGGTGCGGAATTGACCTCGGCTGTGTGCGGGGTCAGAAACGCATCCGATTCGGGCAGTTCGGGTGCGGAATTGACCCCGGCTGTGCGTGCGGGTGCGGAAGTGGCCCCGCCTGGGCGGCGGATGCGGGAGTGGCCCCGGCTGGGCGGCGGATGCGGAACTGGCCCCGGCTGCAGGGCGGCGGATGCGGAACTGGCCCCGCCTGCAGGGACGAGGCGGGGGCGGGATCGACGCGGGCGGTACTCAGGCGGCGACGCGGGCGACGGCGGCGATCGCGCTCGCGAAGAAGTCGACTCCGTCGATGCCGGAGCGCATGGCCACCGAGGTGTCGGGTCCGAATCCCGCCTCGGTCGCGTGCTCGGGGTGCGGCATGAGTCCGACGACGTTGCCCGCCTCGTTGGTGAGTCCGGCGATGTCGCGCAGCGAGCCGTTCGGGTTGACGCCCGCGTAGCGGAAGGCCACGAGCCCCTCGCCCTCGATGCGATCGAGCGTCTCGTCGTCGGCGATGTATCCGCCGTCGGCGTTCTTGAGCGGGATGACGATCTCCTGGCCGGTGCGGAACCGGTTGGTCCAGGCCGTGTCGGAGTTCTCGACCGTGAGCTTCTGGTCGCGACGCACGAAGTGCTGGTGATCGTTGCGGATCAGGCCGCCGGGCAGCAGGTGCGCCTCGACGAGCATCTGGAAGCCGTTGCAGATGCCGAGCACGGGCATCCCCTTGGCGGCGGCGTCCTTGACCTCGGACATGATCGGCGACAGGGCCGCGATCGCTCCGGCGCGCAGGTAATCGCCGTAGCTGAAGCCACCGGGGAGGACGAGTGCATCCACGCCCTCGAGGTCGTGGGAGCCGTGCCACAGGGCGACGGGCTCGGCGCCCGCGATGCGGACCGCGCGCTGCGCGTCGCGATCGTCGAGCGACCCCGGGAAGGTGACGACCCCGATACGGACGCTCACTCAGCGACCTCGATGCCGACCACGTCTTCGATCACGGAGTTGGAGAGCACCTCGTCGGCGATGCGGCGGGCCTCGGCGAGAACCTCGTCGGTGACCTCGCCCTCGACGGTGAGCTCGAAGCGCTTGCCGATGCGGACATCGGAGAACCCCGTGACGCCCAGGCGGGCGAAGGCGCCGGAGACGGCCTTCCCCTGCGGGTCGAGCAGTTCGGGCTTGGGCATGACGTCGACGACGATGGTGGGCATGAACGGCTCCGGAAGTCGCGGGCGGACGGGCGCGACCAGTCTACCGGCTCGCGACTCGCCGGATTCCCTGGGGTGCGTCGTCAGGCGTGGAAGACGGTGTGCAGGTCGCCGATGGCGTCGCGACCGCCCAGTCCGTCGATCTCGAACAGCACCGAGATGCCGACGACGTGGCTGCCCAGGCGCTCGACGAGCTGGCGGCCGGCGGCGAGGGTGCCTCCCGTGGCGAGGACATCGTCGATGAGCAGCACGCGGGATCCGGCGGGCAGATCGTCATGCATCTCGATCGTCGCGGTGCCGTACTCGAGGGCGTAGTCGACGGATGCCGCGGGGCGGGGCAGCTTGCCCGCCTTGCGGATCGGGATGAGTCCCACACCCGCTGCGATCGCCGCAGCTCCGGCGAGGATGAACCCCCGTGCCTCGATGCCGGCGACGACGTCGAACTGCCCGGCGAACGGGGCGATGATCGCCTCGGTCGTCGCCTGCAGCGCCTCGGCATCGGCGAGCAGCGGCGTGATGTCGCGGAAGATGATCCCCGCCTCCGGGTAGTCCGGGATGCTGCGGATCAGCGATGCGGCGCGGACGAGAGCGGGGGAGAGTTCGGTGTCGGGCACTGGACAAGGGTACGCGACAAGAGGGGTTGACTTTCGTGGGAGCGCTCCCATAGAGTCGCTCATCAAGCGTGGGAGCGCTCCCACAGATCGTCAGCGCTCGCACCGTCGCACCACCTGCACCCCCGCACGACCCACCACAAAGGAGTGAACTGTGAACACACGTGCCCGCACCCGGATCCTGACGGCGGCTGCCGCAGCATCCGTCGCCGCCCTCGCCCTCGCCGGCTGCGCCCCCGCCGACGGAGGCGACGGCGCAGCGAGCGACGCGGACGTCACCCTGACCGTCACGACCTTCGGCACCTTCGGCTACGAGGACCTCTACGACGAGTACGAGAAGGCGCACCCGAACGTCACGATCGAGGCGAACAACATCGACACCGGCGGAAACGCCCGCACCGACGCCTTCACCAAGATCGCCGCCGGCTCCGGACTCAGCGACATCGTCGCGATCGAAGAGGGCTGGCTCGGAGCCATCATGGACGTCTCCGACACCTTCGTCGACCTGCGCGACTTCGGCATCGAAGACCGCAAGTCCGACTGGGTCGACTGGAAGTACGCGCAGGGTACGGATGCCGACGGTCGCGTCATCGGCTACGGCACCGACATCGGTCCGAGCGGCATCTGCTTCAACGGCCCCGCTCTCGAGGCGGCCGGACTCCCCAGCGACCGCGAGGGCGTCGCCGAACTGCTCAACGGCGACTGGGAGAACTTCTTCCAGGTCGGCGCCGACTACACGGCCAAGACCGGCAAGGCCTGGTACGACCACTCCGGATTCGTCTGGAACGCCATGGTCAACCAGCTCGACGAGGGGTACTACACCGCTGACGGAAAGCTGAACGTCGAGGGCAACGACGAGCTCGAGGAGCGCTTCGCGCTGCTCGGCGCAGCGACCGAGGGCGGCCAGTCCGCCGCGCAGAAGGCCTGGGACTGGAACGGCGGAAAGTCGTTCGTCGACGGCACCTTCGCGGTGTTCGTCTGCCCCGGATGGATGCTGGGCAACGTCAAGGGCTCCGTCGAGGCCGGTGGCGGCGACGCCGAGACCGGCTGGGACTTCGCCGACGTGTTCCCCGGAGGAGCCGCCAACTGGGGTGGCGCGTTCCTGTCGATCCCGGAGAGCTCGACGCACCAGGAGGCCGCGGCCGAGCTCGCCGACTGGCTGACGCAGCCCGAGCAGCAGGTGAAGCAGTCCGCGGCCGCGGGCAACTTCCCCTCGACGCTGAAGGCGCAGGAGACGCTCGCCGCCGAGGCGACGCCGAACCCGTTCTTCAACGACGCTCCGACCGGTGCGATCCTCGCCGAGCGCGCCAAGGGCGTGGTCGCGCAGTTCAAGGGCGCCGAGGACTCGGTCATCCAGGAGAACGTCTTCGGACCCGCTCTGAAGAGCCTCGACCTCGGTGAGGTCGACACGAAGGGCGCGTGGGACAAGGCGCTGGGACTGCTGAACGACTTGGTCACCCAGTGATCCACGGGGCGTCTCGTTCCGTTCGGCGGCGCCGAACGGGACGAGACGCCCCTCCATCCACATGCCCAGGGACCCCGGTTCCGGAACCAGGAAACTCTCATGACCCTCACTGAAGAGCGCCGGTCGACGGCATCCGCTCCGCAGCAGAAGACGGATGCCGCGTCGAAGCGCCCCTGGCGCCACCGCGTCTCACGATTCGATCAGCGCGCGTCCCCGTACTTCTACATCTCTCCGTTCTTCCTGCTCTTCGGGCTGGTCGGACTCTTCCCGCTGCTCTACACGATCTGGGTCGCCGTCCACGACTGGAACCTGCTCAAGGGGCAGGGCGACTTCGTCGGCGTCGGCAACTTCGTCAAGATCCTCGGCGACGGGATGTTCTGGAACTCGATCTTCAACACCCTGAGCATCTTCCTGCTCTCCGCCATCCCTCAGCTCACCGTCGCCCTCTTCATCGCCTACCTGCTCGACCGAGGGCTGCGCACACCGACGTTCTGGCGCATGAGCGTGCTCATCCCCTTCGTGGTCACGCCCGTTGCCGTCGCGCTCATCTTCTCCAGCATCTTCAACGAGGCCGACGGACTGGCCAACAACCTCCTGAACCTCGTCGGCATCGCCGATCAGCAGTGGAAGGAGGACACCGCGCTGTCGCACATCGCGATCGCGGTGATGGTGAACTTCCGGTGGACCGGCTACAACGCGCTGATCCTGCTCGCCGCCATGCAGTCGGTGCCGCGCGAGCTCTACGAGTCCGCGGCCATCGACGGTGCGGGTTCCGCTCGGCGCTTCTTCTCGATCACGATCCCGACGATCCGTCCGACCCTGATCTTCGTGATCATCACCTCGACGATCGGCGGTCTGCAGATCTTCGCCGAGCCGAAGCTGTTCGACGTCTCCACCGCGGGCGGCATCGGCGGCAGCGACAGACAGTTTCAGACGACGGTCCTGTTCCTCTGGGAGCTGGCCTTCTTCCGCCTCGACCTGGGCAAGGCCTCGGCCGTCGCGATCCTGCTGTTCCTGCTGATCGTGGCCTTCGGGCTGCTGAACTTCGCGATCTCCCGCAGGATCTCCACCGGTGACGACCGCCGCAACCGCGCCGCGCGCCGCCGCGTCCGCTCGACCGACAAGGAGGGGGCGCGATGACCGCCACCCAGGCACTCAGCGTGCCGGAGAAGATCCGCCGCCGCCGCGCCGTCGCGGGAGGAACCGCCGGCATCGGCAGCCGACCCGGCTTCCTCACCTACGGCCTCCTCGCCGCCTTCATCATCGGCAGCGTCTACCCGCTCTGGTGGTCGCTGGTCGTCGCGAGCGGCACGAACTCGACCCGTGGCGAGACGCTGCCGCTGATACCCGGTGGCAACTTCCTCGCGAATGCCGCCAAGGTGTTCGACGCGATCCCGTTCTGGCTCGCACTCGGCAACTCGTTCCTGATCTCGAGCGTCATCACGCTCTCCGTCGTGACCTTCTCGACCCTCGCGGGCTATGCGTTCGCGAAGCTGCGTTTCAAGGGCCGCGACGGACTGATGATCTTCGTGATCGCGACGATGGCGATCCCGACGCAGCTGGGCATCATCCCGCTGTTCATGCTGATGCGCGAGCTCGGCTGGACCGGATCGATCGGTGCGGTCATCGTGCCCACGCTCGTCACCGCCTTCGGCGTCTTCTTCATGCGGCAGTATCTCGTCGACGTCATCCCCGACGAGCTCATCGAGGCCGCGCGCATGGACGGGGCGAATCAGTTCCGCACGTTCCTCACGGTCGCGATCCCCGCCGCACGTCCGGCCATGGCGATCCTCGGTCTCTTCACCTTCATGACCGCCTGGACCGACTACCTGTGGCCGCTGATCGTGCTGTCCCCCTCGAACCCGACTCTGCAGACGGCCCTCAGCCAGCTGCAGTCGGGCTACTACATCGACTACTCCATCGTGCTCGCCGGTGCGGTGCTCGCGACCCTTCCGCTCCTGGTGCTCTTCGTGGTCGCCGGACGGCAGCTGGTCAGTGGCATCATGGCGGGCGCGGTGAAAGGATGACCTCTGTGACCCGTGCTTTTCCCCAGAACTTCTTGTTCGGTGCCGCGACCGCGGCGTATCAGATCGAGGGGGCCGCGTTCGAGGACGGACGCACCGCATCGATCTGGGACGCGTTCTGCCGCGTGCCCGGTGCGGTGATCGGCGGTGATGACGGCGATGTGGCATGCGACCACTATCACCGGCATCCGCAGGACGTCGCGCTCATGAAAGACCTGGGGCTGCAGACCTACCGGTTCTCGACGTCGTGGTCGCGGGTGCGACCCGACGGCGGGGCCGTCAACGCCAAGGGCGTCGACTTCTACGAGCGCCTCGTCGACGAGCTGCTCGCGAACGACATCCTGCCGTGGCTGACCCTGTACCACTGGGACATGCCGCAGGCGCTGCAGGACGTGGGCGGCTGGACGAACCGCGACACGGTCTCGCGCTTCCTCGAGTACGCGGGAACCATGCACGATGCGCTCGGGGACCGGGTGAACGTGTGGACGACCCTCAACGAGCCGTGGTGCTCGTCGTTCCTCTCCTACACCGGAGGGGAGCATGCGCCGGGTCACACCAGTGTCGCCGAGGGGCTGCTCTCGGCCCACCACCTGCTTCTCGCCCACGGCGAGACCGTGCGCGAGCTGCGCGGTCGCGACGCGAGCCTGAACCTCGGGATCACCCTCAACCACACGGTCGCCGACCCGGCAGACCCGACGAATCCGGCCGATGTCGATGCCGCCCGCCGCGTCGACGGGCAGTTCAACCGCTGGTTCCTCGATCCGATCTACCGCGGAGAGTACCCGGCGGACATCGTCGAGGACATCCGCGTCGTGGACGCCGAGGCGGTGGCGCGGTTCGACGAGGCCGTGCACGACGGCGACCTCGCGACGATCGCGCAGCGCATCGACACGCAGGGCGTCAACTACTACCACGGCGACCTCCTCGCCGGTGCCGCCCCCGAGCACGCCGCCGTCGAGAGCGTGCCCGACACCGAGCGCGCGGTGCGCAGCCCCTATCCGTCGTTCGAGGGCATCCATGCCGTCGAGCGCGGGCTGCCGCGCACGGCCCAGAACTGGGAGGTGCAGCCCGAGGGGCTCACCCGCCTCCTGCAGCGCATCTGGAGCGAGTACGCGGAGCCCGCGGGCGTCGCGCTCTCGTTGACCGAGAACGGCGCCGCGTACGACGACGTCGCCGTGATCGCCGACGGCGAGACCCGCGTGCACGACGACGACCGCACCGAATTCCTGCGACTGCACCTCGCGGCCGTGCTCGACGCCGTCGATGCCGGAGTCGATGTGCGGGGCTACTTCTACTGGTCGCTGTTCGACAATTTCGAGTGGGCCTGGGGGTACGACAAGCGGTTCGGCATCGTGCGGGTCGACTACGACACCCAGCAGCGGAGCGTGAAGGACTCCGGGCGGGAGTACGCTCGCATCATCGCCGCTCGCGCTCTCTGACGCCGGGCGGCGGAGTTCGGGAGCATTCGGCGTGGCCGCCGGCGGAGGGGAGAGTCGTGTCGTCACGAGCGACCATCGAAGAGGTGGCATCGACCGCCGGGGTGTCCCGGTCGACCGTGTCGCGTGTCGTCAACGGGTCGACGGCTGTCAGTCCCGAGGCCCTGCTCGCCGTGCAGCGCGCGATCCAGGAGCTCAGCTACGTGCCCAACCGCGCGGCGCGTTCCCTCGCGTCGAAGCAGACGCACGCGATCGCGCTGATCGTGCCCGAAGACACCACGCGCTTCTTCGGCGACCCGTTCTTCGCGGCGATCGTGGCGGGCATCACGGGCGCCCTGCGCGGCTCCGACTACCTGCTGAACCTTCTCATCGCGAGCGACGATCCGGGCGACAAGATGACCAGCTTCGTGCGCAACGGCGGCGTCGACGGCGCGCTCATCGTGTCGCATCACACGAGTGACGCGTTCATCGAGCGCGTCGCCGACGCCGTGCCCGTGGTCTGGGGCGGCCGACCGGTGCGGCTGCGCGAGGGCGACTACGTGGTCGACGTCGACAACGTGGCCGGTGCGCGCGTCGCGACGACGCACCTGATCGACACCGGGCGCACTCGCATCGCGACGATCTCGGGTCCGATCACCATGGTCTCCTCCGCCGATCGAGTGCAGGGCTTCCGCAGCGCGCTGGCGGATGCCGGGCTCGTCCCGTTCGCCGAAGAGGCCGGCGACTACAGCGAGGCGAGCGGAGCGGAGGCGGCGCGCCGCATCCTCGCGGTCGGGCGTCCGGATGCGATCTTCGTCGCCAGCGACCTCATGGCCCGGGGGGCGCTGACCGCGCTGCGGGCAGCCGGAATCCGCGTGCCTGACGATGTCGCCCTCGTCGGCTTCGACGACTCCTCGGTCGCGATCAGCACCGACCCGCCGTTGACGACCATGCGCCAGCCGATGTACGCGCAGGGTGAGGCGATGGCGGGCGTGCTGCTGTCGCGGCTCGCCGGCAGCGATCCCACGCATACGACGATCCTGCCGACCGAGCTGGTCGTCCGCGCCTCGTCCTGAAGGCCCCGGCGTCGGTGCGGTGACCCTGCGGGATGTGCGGTAGCCCTGCGGCATGCGCAGTGACCCTCCGACACGGATGCGGACCCGACGCCCCTCCGGCATGGTCCGCATCCGCGGGTCGGTGTCGTCAGCTGATTCGCTGCGAGCTCGAGAGGTCCTGAGTCGTCGACCAGGGGAGGGTGTTCCACGGACCGCGCCGGCTGCTCAGCGCGATCTTGAGGTCGCGCCAGCCGTCGCCGAACTTCGCGATCGCGTCCTCGTCCACTGCGCCGTCGCTCCAGTGCATGACCCGCCCGGCGAGGTAGCTGAGGCCGAAGTCTGCCCACGACTCGAAAGACGGCCTCGCCTCTCTGCTGATGCGGCGGATGATCTGCCGCGCCTCGGGAACGTCGGCGTAGCCGAGCGCGACACCCCAGGTCGTCATGGCGACCGCCTGTCCCAGCGCGTAGCCGTCGAGGGTGCGCACGAACAGGTCGGGGCCGAGGAGGTCTTCCCCGACCGACCTGCGCACCTCGCGTTCGATCAGCTCGATGCCTGCGACGAAGGGGCGCGCGTCGGTCACGTCCCCGCCCTCGTGGTCGATTCCGGCCAGCCACTCCTGGGTGCGCGGGGGACGACCGAGGGCGGCCGCCCGCTGGTTGCGCGCCGAGAGATGGAGCATCCACGCGTGGCGACGGCGCCGCTCGATGCTCAGGAAGTCGATCATGCTGAGCCAGTCCGCGCGCGAGCCGACGTCCCACTGCTCGACGATCATCTCGCGCTCCACCCGTCCCAGACCGGGGGCTGTCGGATCGTTCCACGGGCCTGACGGCAAGGTGCAGATCTGCATCAGGCCCACCGCGATCCCCTCGGCGTCGTCGCCGGTCGAGGAGTAGTGCGGCGAGGCGTTCATCGTGATCGCCGTGGCGATCCGCAAGGGGGGCATTACACTCCTCACTGTGAGAGTCTGGGGGGACTCATAAGCTGAATGTCTGTTCAAAGTGTAATATATAGCGTTCGGATCGCAACCCGAAGGCGACCCGATCCTGGGGAAGTGATTGCGACATGGCCCGGTCCGAAGAGCACAATCGCGGCGCGAGCGCACGAGCGCGGGAGTCCATGTTGACCGCCGCCATCGAACTCTTCGCCGAACGCGGAGTGAACGGCGCGAGCGTCGCGGAGATCACCCAGAGGGCGGGCGTCGCCCAAGGCCTGATGAACTACCATTTCGGCGGCAAGCAGCAGCTGATCTCGGCCGTGATCGATCGCTGGTACGAGACACTGTTCGCGTTGCCCCAGGCAGAGGGACCGGCAGACGTCCGACTCGCCGGGATCATCGACGCAGCCCTCACCGCGACCGGCTACGCCATGCCGCTGCAGCGGACGGTGTTCGCCATGCAGCTTCAGCCCGACACGCACCGACTGTTCGCGGAATCGGAGGGCAGGTTCGCCGATCAGGCCTCCATGTCGGAGGACATCGTGCGCCAGATCTTCCGCGACCGGCGCGCAGCGGACCCACCTCTCGAAGAGATCATGCTGCGCACGACGCTCGAAGGCATCTTCCTCAAGTACGCCGTCTACGGCGACACGTTTCCGCTCGAGGACTCCCGGCGGTGGATGCACCGTCTCTACGGTCTGCCGGAACCGGAGGCTCCCCTGCCGCTCCGGCTCGCTCCGCGAAACCCCGACGCCCGCACCCGCGCGGCGCGTGCCGACACCTGAGACGCGAAGATCCCGGATGCCGCGGCATGCAGCATCCGGGATCGCGACCGTCGGTCAGGCGGGGTCCCCGCCCAGGGGTCCCACGGCCTCGAGCGGACGCGGGTCGTCGGCTCCCGTGCGCCGCGCTCGGGCGATGAAGTTGCCCACGTGGTAGATCAGCAGGGCGGCGACCGTGCCCAGCACGATCCCGCCGAACGAGAAGTCGCCGAGCTGCATCGAGAACCCGGCGATGCCGATCACGAGCGAGACCGCAGCCGTGTACTGGTTGACCGGGCGTGAGAAGTCGACGCGGCTGTCGACCCAGATCTTGATGCCGATGATGCCGATCAGGCCGTAGAGCGCGGTGGTCGCGCCACCCAGCACGCCGGCGGGGATCGAGTTGAACACCTCGCCGACCTTGGGCGAGAACGCCAGCAGGATGGCGAACAGGCCCGCCACCCAGTAGACGGCCGTCGAGTAGACGCGCGTCGCAGCCATGACGCCGATGTTCTCGCCGTACGTCGTGGTTCCCGAGCCGCCGAACCCGCCGGCGATCGTGGTGGCGACGCCGTCGGCGATGAGCGCACGCCCGGTCTGCTTGTTCACGGTCGGGTCCTCGGTCATGCTCGCGACGCCGCGCACGTGGCCGATGTTCTCGGCGACGAGCACGAGCACCACGGGCAGGAACATCGCGATCGTCGACCAGGTGCCGGGCTCGACGAAGTCGGGGAACTGGAACTGGGGCAGGCCGACCCAGGGCGCATCCGCGATGAGCTCGTTCGGGGTCTTGCCTCCGCGCAGCGCGTTGGGCACGTCGAACGACCCGTTGACCGCCGCCCAGACGAAGCCGACCGCGACACCGAGGAAGATCGAGATCCGGCCGAGGAACCCGCGGAAGAGCACGGCGAACACGATGATCGCGACGAGTGTGATCGTCGCCGTGACCGGGTCGAGCGCGAAGTTGCCCCACGCGGTCGGCGCGAGGTTGAAGCCGATCAGGGCGACGATCGCGCCGGCGACGACCGGCGGCATCAGCGCGTCGACCCACCGCAGGCCCGCGAACTGCACGACGAGACCCACGACGGTCAGCAGGATGCCGACGGCCACCACGCCGGCGAGCGCCGAGCCGAAGTTGCCCGACGCCGTCGCGGCGGTGATCGGTGCGATGAAGGCGAACGACGACCCCAGGTAGCTGGGCAGCCTGTTCTTCGTGATGAGGAGGAAGAGCAGGGTGCCGAGACCGCTGAACAGCAGCGTGGTCGAGACGGGGAAGCCGGTCAACGTGGGCACGAGGAACGTCGCGCCGAACATCGCGACGACGTGCTGCGCGCCGATGGCGATGGTCGCGGGCCAGTTCAGGCGTTCAGCGGGGGTGACGACGGCGCCGGCTTCGACGGTGCGTCCGTTGCCGTGGATCTTCCACAGGGGCATGCGGGCTCCTCAGGATCGGGGGAGGGGAGTGCTGGAGCAACACTACCCATTCCTGTGTGTTCCCTGGGTGGCGCCCTCGCTCTGACCCCCGCTCCCTGAGCGAATCGACCCCCGGTCCCTGAGCGAGCGGAGCGAGACGAAGGGCGCGGTTCATGCGCCCGGTCGCTGAGCGAGTCGACCCCCGGTCGTTGGGCAGCCTTCGTCTCGTCGCTGCGCTCCTCGCTCAGGGGGCCGCGGTTCATGCGCCCGGCCGCTGAGCGAGTCGACCCCCGCTCCCTGAGCGAGTCGACCCCCGGTCTGACCGCCGCTCCCTGAGCGAGCGGAGCGAGACGAAGGGCGCGGTTCATGCGCCCGGTTGTTGGGCGCCCTTCGTCTCGTCGCTGCGCTCCTCGCTCAGGGGGCCGCGGTTCATGCGCCCGGCCGCTGAGCGAGTCGACCCCCGCTCCCTGAGCGAGTCGACCCCCGGTCTGACCGCCGCTCCCTGAGCGAGCGGAGCGAGACGAAGGGCGCGGTTCATGCCCCCGGTTGTTGGGCGCCCTTCGTCTCGTCGCTGCGCTCCTCGCTCAGGGGGCCGTGGTTCATGCGCCCGGTCGTTGGGCACCCTTCGTCTCGTCGCTGCGCTCCTCGCTCAGGGGGCCGCGGTTCATACCCCGCTCCCTGAGCGAGTCGACCCCCGCTCCCTGAGCGAGTCGACCCCCGCTCCCTGAGCGAGCGGAGCGAGACGAAGGGTCAGGCGCCGAGGCGCTCGATGAGTTCGCGGTAGCGGGCGGCCGTGCGGTCGACGATGTCGTCGGGAAGCACGGGCGGCTCTCCCTGCTTGTCCCAGTTGGCGGCGAGCCAGTCGCGGACGATCTGCTTGTCGAAGCTCGCCATGCGCTCGGTCGGCGTCGAGCCGGTGCGCCACGCCTCGGCATCCCAATACCGCGAGGAGTCGCTCGTGAGCACCTCGTCGGCCAGATGCAGGATGCCGTCGGCATCGGTGCCGAACTCGAATTTGGTGTCGGCGAGCACGAGGCCGCGCTCTTCGGCGATCGCGGCGGCGCGGGTGTACAGCGACAGCGACACGTCGCGCAGCTCGGCCGCGCGGTCGGCGCCGACGAGCTCGACGGTCTGCTCGAACGTGATGTTCTCGTCGTGCTCGCCCATCGGCGCCTTGTAGGCCGGGGTGAACAGCGGCTCGGGCAGGCGGTCGCCGTTCTGCAGGCCCTCGGGCAGCGGGATGCCGCACACGGTGCCGCTCTCGGTGTACTCGGCCCAGCCGGAGCCGGTGATGTAGCCGCGCACGACGCACTCGACCGGCAGCATCTCCAGCGACTGCGCGAGCATGGCCCGATCGGCGACGCTCGCGGGGATCTCGCCCTCGGCGAGGTGGTTGGGCACGTCGCTCAGCTGGCTGAACCACCAGCGGCTCAGACGCGTCAGCAGTGCGCCCTTGTGGGGGATTCCGGGGGAGAGCACGACGTCGAATGCGCTCACGCGGTCCGACGCGACCACCAGGATGCGGGTGTCGGCGGCATCGTCCGAGGCGTACAGGTCGCGGACCTTGCCCGAGTAGATGTGGCGCCAGCCGGGGATGGTCTGCGCGTTGTTCTCCGAAGGTGTGCTCACCCGCCCATTATCGCGGAGCGCGAGCGGATGCCGTGTCAAGCCCTGGTGTGGCCAGGGCGGCGTGGGCGAGGCTCGACGGAAGACGAACGGAGCAGTCATGGCGAAGGATCTCTCCACGGGGGACCGGGTGAGCTGGAACACCTCGCAGGGGCGCACGCAGGGCACTGTCGAGGAGAAGCGGACGAAGGACTTCCGGTTCGCCGGGCAGAGCTTCACCGCGTCCGAGGGCGAACCCGCCTACATCGTGAAGTCGGAGAAGAGCGGTGACACCGCGGCGCACAAGGGAACGGCGCTGCGCAGGCTGAGCCGCTGAGGCGAGCGGCCGAGCACAGTCCGAGTGTCGGTGGGGCCGCCTAGCGTGGACCTGTGACCGACGACCTCTTCACCGACCGACTGCGGCTCTCGCGGGCCGTGCCCGCGGATCTCGATGCGGTATTCGGCATCCAGAGCGATCCCCGGGTGTGGACGCACTATCCGAGCCTGCGTCATACCGACACCGAGGCCACGATCCGGATGATGCAGCGGTGGGAGCGCAGCTGGGAGCGGGCGGGGCTCGGGTCGTGGGTCGTGCGTCTGCGTGACACCGGCGAGGTGATCGGCAATGGCGGCTGCACTCTGCTCGACGGCGGCGTATGGAACGTGGGCTACCGGATCGCCGCCGACCACCATGGGCGCGGATACGCGACAGAGCTTGCGCGAGCCGCTCTCGCTCAGGCGCGCATCGTCGCCCCTGAGCGTCCGGTCATCGCCTATCTGGTCGAGCACAATCATGGGTCGGCGCACGTGGCGCAGAAGATCGGGCTCGACCTGGTGCACCGTGCGCCGGATGCCGGCAACCCCGACCCCTCGGTGATCAGGCTGGTCTATGCGGATCGGCCTCTCGCGCCTGCCCAGCTCGCGGCGGCCCTGCGCTAGGAGTGCGCGCCCGGCATCCCCGGCCTTGTCGTGGGGCGGCCGGAGGCGTATAGTCCACATGGACTATTTGAACGGAACCATCTGGGGAGGGGCCGATGGAACGGCTGACCCCGATGGGGGTGATGGTGCTCGCACTGCTGCGCGAGGGCGACATGCACCCCTATGAGATGGTGCGTCTGATGCGCTCCCGACGCGACGAGCGCCTGCTGACCATCACCAACGGCACGCTGTATCACACGGTCGGTCGGCTGCAGCGGGAGGGCCTGCTCGACGAGGTCGGCATCGACCGCGACGGCAATCGTCCCGAGCGCACGACCTACACGCTCACGGATGCGGGGACGGATGCCCTGGTCGACTGGCTGCGTCGAGAGCTCTCGGTCATCGACCGGCCCGCCGAGTTCCGCATCGCGCTCGCCGAGGCGCACAACCTCGAACGGGCCGACGTCATCGAACGTCTCCACTCCCGACGCGACGCCCTCGACGAGGGGTACGTGGCGCATCGAGACGGACTCGTCGACGCGCGCACCAAGGGCGTGCCCGAACAGGTCCTCGTCGAATTCGACCGCCAGGCAGTACTGCTCGAGGCAGAGCTGCGCTGGACCGACTCTCTCCTCGAACGCCTCGAGTCCGAGGAGTTCCCCTGGGGGCCCACGGCTTTCGAGAACACAGACCGCTACCTCGCTCAGCGAAAGGCTGCACAGCAATGACCGAATCCCGCCAGGCGACAGGACCCGACACGGGAACCTTCGCCGCCGGACAGCGCCCCGCGAGCCCCTGGCCCGCCCTCTGGGCCCTCGTCATCGGCTTCTTCATGATCCTCGTCGACACGACGATCGTCTCGGTCGCGAACCCCGCGATCAAGGCGGCGCTCGACCCGACGACCAACAACCTCGACAACGTCGTATGGGTCACCAGCGCCTACCTGCTCGCCTACGCGGTGCCGCTGCTGATCACCGGACGTCTCGGCGACCGCTTCGGGCCCAAGAACATCTACCTCATCGGCCTCGCGATCTTCACCCTCGCCTCCCTCTGGTGCGGACTGTCGAACTCGCTCGAGATGCTGATCGCGGCACGTGCGGTGCAGGGACTCGGCGCCGCATTCATGACGCCGCAGACGATGGCCGTGATCACGCGCACGTTCCCGCCTGAGCGCCGCGGCGCCGCCATGGGCCTGTGGGGTGCGACGGCCGGTGTCGCGACACTCGTCGGACCGCTCCTCGGCGGTCTGCTCGTCGACGGTTTCGGCTGGGAGTGGATCTTCTTCGTCAACATCCCTGTCGGCGTCGTCGCGTTCGTGCTCGCGTGGCGCCTCGTGCCGAGACTGCAGACCACCCCGCACCGCTTCGACGTCCTCGGCGTGATCCTCAGTGCGGTCGCGCTGTTCCTGATCGTCTTCGGGCTCCAGGAGGGCGAGAAGTTCGGCTGGGGCGTCATCTGGGGGCCGATCTCGGTGTGGGGCCTCATCATCGCCGGTCTCGTCGTGCTCGCGGTGTTCATCGTGCAGCAGGCGCGCACGCGCAGCGAGGCACTGGTTCCGCTCGACCTCTTCCGCGACCGCAACTTCTCGGGCGCCAACGTCGCGATCGCCGCTGTGGGCTTCACGGTGACGAGCATGTCGCTGCCGATGATGTTCTTCCTGCAGACGGCACGAGAGCTCACGCCGACCGAGGCCGCACTGCTGCTGATCCCGATGGCCGTGCTGTCGGGAGTGCTCGCGCCGTTCGCCGGCAAGATGCTCGATCGCGTCGATCCGCGCATCATCCTCATCCCGGGTCTGCTCTGCGTGGGGGTCGCCCTGGTCTGGTACTCGGCACTGATCAACATGGACACTCCGATCTGGATGTTCCTGCTGCCCTCGGCGCTGATGGGCCTCGGCAACGCGGGCATGTGGGGACCGCTCGCGACGACCGCGACGCGCAGGCTGCCCCGGCATCAGGCCGGTGCCGGTGCCGGCATCTACAACACCACCCGCACCATCGGATCGGTCATCGGATCGGCATCCATCGCCGCGTTCATGCAGTCGCGTCTCGAGGCGAACCTTCCGGGCCTCTCCGACGCCCCGTCGGGCATCAGCGGCGGCGGGTCGTTGCCCCCTCAGGTCGCCGAGGGCTTCGCGGCCGGCATGTCGCAGGCGATCCTGCTGCCCGCCTGCGTGATGGTCGTCGCCCTCGTCGCGTCGCTGTTCCTCGGCCGCTACGACAAAGCGGATGCGGCGGCATCCGCTCCCGCGGCGGCCCCCGAACCTGCGGCCTGACGCACCGCTCGGCTGGCGCATTTCGTCTCGCTTCGCTCGCTCAATGACCAGTGTCGACACCCTGACCGGCCGTTGAGCGAACACGGCGGAGCCGAGCGAGACGAAACGCGATGGACCGGTTTGCGACGGTCGTGCCCGCTGTGATGTCATCGGGCATGACGATCGAGCTCCTCAGGCCCACCGCAGACCTGTTCGACTCCTGGGCTGCGACCGTCGCCGAGTTCGGCGACGGTCATGTCGACGGATCGGGTCTGCAGGCACCGGTCACCCCTGACCGGGCGACGCTCGACGCCTTGATCGAGAGGTCGTCGCTGTGGGCCGACACCTCGGCGTCGCTGCCCGAAGGCATGGTGCACAACGACCTCTACTGGATCGTCGACGGTGGCGAGGTCGTCGGGTTCCTGTCGTTCCGTCACGAGCTGAACGACCACCTGCGGGAGGTGGGTGGGCACATCGGCTATTCGGTGCGGGAGTCCCGGCGACGTCAGGGCTATGCCTCGGCCGCGCTGCGCTTCGGCCTCGATCGGGCGCGCGAGATCGGGCTCGAACGGGTCTTGGTGACCTGCGACGACGACAACATCGGATCCTTCCGCGCGATCGAGAGCGCAGGCGGGGTGCTGCAGGACATCCGCGTCGTGTCTGAGCACGGCGACACCCCGGTGCGCCGGTACTGGATCACGCTCTAGCGGGTGGGCCGGCCGGAGGGGCCTCGGACGCGGCGCCACGCGGTCGCCGGTTAGGGTTGATCGTCGACGACCATCCCGGTGGCAGTGTCCTGCCGCCCACCCGATCCGAGGAGCATCCGTCGTGATCCCACATCCCTCTCCTGCGTCCGCGCGCCTGCGCACGCTCGGACGTACCGTCGGAGCGATGGCGCTCACGGCGTTCATCGCGGTCGGTGCGCTGCTCGGCGGTGCGACCGCGGCATCCGCCGAGACCTCAGGCGAGACCTACGTCATCGGCACCGACACCACGTTCGCGCCGTTCGAATTCACCGATGAGAACGGCGACCTCGTCGGCATCGACATGGATCTGCTCCGTGCGATCGCCGAGGATCAGGGCTTCGAGGTCGAGATCCGCCAGCTCGGATTCGACGCCGCTCTGCAGGCCCTGCAGTCGAACCAGGTCGACGGCGTCATGGCGGGCATGTCGATCACCGAAGACCGCCAGCAGACGTTCGATTTCAGTGACCCCTACTTCACCAGCGGCGTCCAGCTCGGCGTGCTCGAAGCCAGTGACATCCAGTCGCTCGACGACCTCGACGGCAAGGCCGTCGCGGTCAAGACCGGCACCCAGGGTCAGACCTTCGCCGAAGACAACCAGGACGAGTTCGGCTACCGGATCACGCCCTATTCCGACACGACCGATATGGTCGACGCCGTCAAGGCCGGCCAGGCGGTCGGCTACTTCGAAGACTTCCCCGTGCTCGCGTACGGCATCCAGCAGGGATCGGGCTTCCGCCTGATCGGCGAACCCGAGCTCGGCGGAGAGTACGGCTTCGCCGTCAACAAGGGCATGAATCCCGAGCTGATCGAGATGTTCAACGCCGGCCTCGAGAACCTCCAGTCCTCGGGCGAGTACGACGAGATCGTCGACACGTACCTGAGCAACGGAGAGGCGACCACGCAGCCGACCGACATCATCTCGGTCGCGGTCAAGTACTGGCCCGCGCTGATGAGCGGTCTCGGTCTCACGATCCTCGCGACGCTCGTCGCCCTCGTCGCCGCGTTCATCCTCGGCATCGTGTTCGGCTTCGGGCGCATCTCGAAGTTCCTGCCGTTCCGCTGGCTCGCCACCGCCTACGTGTTCGTGTTCCGAGGAACGCCGATCCTCGTGCAGGCCTTCTTCGTGTTCTTCGCGGTCCCGCAGCTGTTCCCCGGGCTCACGTTCGACCCGTTCGTCGCCGGTGCGATCACGCTGTCCCTCAACACCGGCGCCTACATGACCGAGATCATCCGCGGCGGCATCCAGGCCGTCGATCCCGGGCAGAACGAGGCATCGCGTTCGCTGGGCCTCGGCCACTGGAAGACCATGCAGAAGGTCGTGCTGCCGCAGGCCTTCCGCATCATGATCCCGTCGTTCGTGAACCAGGGCATCATCACGCTCAAGGACACGTCGCTGATCAGCGTCATCGGCCTCGCCGAGCTGACGTTCCAGTCGCGTCAGATCATCGCCTCGACGTACCTGTCGGCGCAGGTGCTGACCATCGTCGCCATCATCTACTTCGTCGTGATCACGCTGCTGACGCTGCTCGCGAACCGCCTCGAGAGGAAGTTCAACGCATGAGCAAGATCGCCGTGCAGAACCTGCACAAGTCCTTCGGCCAGAACGAGGTGCTCAAGGGCATCGACCTCACGGTGGAGGACGGCGAGGTCGTCGCCGTCATCGGGCCGTCGGGTTCGGGCAAGTCGACGCTGCTGCGCTGCCTCAACAAGCTCGAGGAGCCGACGTCGGGCAAGGTCGTCATCGACGGCGTCGACCTCACCGACAAGAGCGTCAAGCTCGACGAGGTGCGCCAGCGCATCGGCATGGTGTTCCAGCACTTCAATCTCTTCCCGCACATGACGGTTCTCGAGAACATCACGCTCGCCCCGATCGAGCTGGGCAAGGTCACGAAGGCGAAGGCCCGCGAGCGCGGGATGGCACTGCTCGAGAGGGTCGGTCTGACCGAGAAGGCGGATGCGAAGCCGGCATCCCTCTCCGGGGGACAGAAGCAGCGCGTGGCGATCGCCCGTGCGCTCGCGATGGACCCCGAGATCATGCTCTTCGACGAGGCCACCAGCGCGCTCGACCCCGAGATGGTCGGCGAGGTGCTGCAGGTGATCCGCGACCTCGCCTCCGGCGGGATGACGATGGTGCTGGTCACGCACGAGATGGGCTTCGCCCGCGAGGTCTCCGGCCGCACCGTGTTCATGGACGACGGAGTCGTCGTCGAGGAGGCGACGCCCGCCGAGCTGTTCGGAGCCCCGAAGAACGAGCGACTGAAGGACTTCCTCTCGAAGGTGCTCTGAGTCGTCTTCTGTGTCGAAGGCCCCGTCCGGTTTCCCGGACGGGGCCTTCGTCGGCTCCGTTCTGCCGGGCGACGCTACTCCGCGACGCGGGCGGCGATGTCGGTGCGGAAGTGCGACCCCTCGAGCGTGATCCGGCCGATGGCCTCGTACGCGCGCTCGCGGGCGGTGGGGAAGTCCGCCGCCACGGCGACGACGTTCAGCACACGACCGCCGGTCGCGATGAGGGATCCGCCGGGGGCGTCCGGGCTCGCAGTCGCAGCATGCACGAGGCGCACGCCCTCGACCGCCGCGGCGTCGGCCAGACCCTCGATCGGGCGGCCGGTCTGCGGTGCGTCGGGGTATCCCTCGCTCGCGAGCACGACGGTGATGGCGACGTCGTCGCTGAAGACCGGCTCGGGCTGGTCTTCGAGAGTGCCGGATGCCGCGGCGAACAGCAGTTCCGACAGGGGGGTCGTGAGGCGCGGCAGCACGATCTGCGTCTCGGGGTCGCCGAAGCGGGCGTTGAACTCGATCACGCGCACACCGGCCGGGGTGAGGATGAGTCCCGCGTAGAGCAGGCCGATGAACGGGGTGCCCTCGCTGTCGAGCTGACGGATCACCGGCAGCGCCACATCGCGGGTGACCTCCTCGACGAACGCCCGCTCGCTGCCGAAGTCCTCGGCGAGCCAGGGGAGGGGAGAGTACGCGCCCATCCCACCGGTGTTGGGGCCTTCGTCGCCGTCGAGTGCCCGCTTGAAGTCCTGGGCGGGGCTGAGCGCGCGCACGGTGTCGCCGTCGCTCAGGAAGAACAGCGACACCTCGGGGCCGGAGAGGAACTCCTCGATCAGCACAGGGCCGGAGGGCAGATAGTTCTCGGCGTGGGCGCGCGCGTCTCCTCGGTCGGACGTGACGATGACGCCCTTGCCCGCCGCGAGACCGTCGGCCTTCACCACATAGGGGGCGCCGAGGTCGTCGAATGCCGACTCGACCTCCGCGGTGGTGGTGGCGCGCACCGCCCGACCGGTGGGCACGCCCGCGGCATCCATGATCCGCTTCGCGAACGACTTCGATCCCTCGAGCTGAGCCGCCGCCTTTCCGGGGCCGAACACCGGGATCCCGTGCGCGCGGAGCACGTCGGCGACGCCGGCGACGAGGGGGGCCTCTGGACCGATGACGACGAGATCGATCGCCTGCTCGTTGGCGAACGTGGTCACCGCGGCGCCGTCGAGCACGTCGAGCGTGACAGGGATCGCGTCGTCCGCCATTCCTGCATTGCCGGGAGCGACGAAGACGTCGTGCTCCGCCTTCTCTGCTCGCAGAGCGAGGATGATCGCGTGCTCACGGGCACCGGAACCGAGGACGAGGATCTTCACCCATCCAGACTACCGAGGCTCGCGCGCGGGTTTCGGCGGGATGCGAGCGCGTGCAGGACTCAGCACAGGATCTTTCCGGGGCCGGTGCGCGGCGCCTTCGCGGGGCGGTGACGACATCCGTGCTGAGTTGTGAACGTGAAAGAGATGAGACGGGAAGAGATGAGACGGAAGAGCTCAGACAGGAAGAGACGAGGACTCAGAGGTCGATCGGGCGCTCGAGCGACCGGTCCCACTCCCGCGTCCACCCGGTCGCGTCGAACAGCGCATCGAGCACCATCGCGGTGAACCCCCACACGATCGTCCCGTCGACGTCGAAGGCGGGGCCCTTCCAGGTGCGCCCCAGGCGGTGCAGCGTCGAGGTGAACCGGGTCTCGGGGTCGAGCAGCTGCGCCACCGGCACCCGGAACACGTCGACCGTCTCGGCATGATCCACCGCCGCAACGCGTGACGGCGAACGCCACCATGCCAGCACCGGGGTCACCACGTGATTGCTCGCCGCCAGCGGAAGCTCGGTCAGCGTCGCGAGCACGTCGACGCCCGCGGGGTCGAGACCCGTCTCCTCCTCGGCCTCGCGGAGGGCCGTGGCCACGGCATCCGCATCCTGCTCCTCACGCCGGCCGCCGGGGAACGACACCTGCCCCGGATGCGACGACAGCGTGGCGGCGCGGCGCTGCAGCAGCACATCGAGGTCGGCGGCGACGGTCAGCTCGTCGGTCTGCGCCGGGATGCTGTCGAGCCGGCCGAACAGCACCAACACCGACGCCGGGTGCGCGGGGCCGACGACCGGCGGGAAGGGGCGAGCCCAGGCATCCGCTCGTCGGGCGGCGGCCAGCAGCTCGGCGCGCGCGCCGGGCAGGGGATCGGGGGTCTCGCTCATCGCCTCGAGCATATTCCCGTGCGTGCCGGCCACGGCGGTCGGCGCGTCGAACGGCTCGATCGACCGCTCGTTCGTGCGCAACGCGGCGTAGCCTGGGCGCATGCCCCCGAGGAAGATCGACATCATCGACGGCCGAGCGGCTCTCGACACGGTGCGACGAGCGGATGCCGCGGGCGAGAAGCCGGCGCGCACGGCCCTGGCGACGGCGGTGCGCTACCTGCTGCAGCTGCTCGACGAGAAGGCCCCGGGGAACAGCGTCGAGGTGCGGGTGCCGCCGTTCGGTGCCGTGCAGGTGATCCAGGGTCCGCGGCATACGCGAGGCACGCCGCCGAACGTCGTCGAGATGGATGCCGCGACCTGGATCGCGGTCGCCACGGGCGCCGAGCACTGGGTCGATGCCGCATCGTCCGGCCGGGTCAGCGCCTCGGGCACGCGGGCCGACCTCGCCGACGTGCTGCCGCTGCGACCCTGAGGCCCACCAGACACCGGGGCCCGTCCGCGACGGACGCCGCGAGGAGCCGCATTCCGCCGGGCAGACGGGCGCGCGCGGCCGCCAACGGTGGGACAATGGACTCATGGCCTCCCACGATTCCCCCCAGACGGTCGAGGCGACCGTCCGCCGCGTGCCGCGCTTCGGCGTGTTCATGGGCATCGGCGTCGTGCTCGGCATCATCGCCGCCGGCATCCTCACGATGGTGGGCAGCTATGAGCCGTCCGACGCGGTCAACGTCGTCTACCCTCCCGGCCAGGTGTTCGGCTTCCTGCTGCTGTGGACGGTGCCGATCGGCTTCGCGCTCGGCAGCGTCGTCGCCCTGATCCTGGAGCGCACGGCGCGTCGGCACGACCGGGTCGTGCACGTCGAGCACGAGACGATCATCGAGAGCGACTGACACCCGCGTCCCGGGTCAGGCCAGTTCGGCGATGATCGGTCTGATCGCCGCGTCGAACGACACCACGTCCCGGCGCAGGCCGTCGGTCACCGCGACCGTCAGGGCGCCGACCCACCAGATGCCCCGCTGCGAGAACGGCAGCACCTGCACGTTCAGCTCGAACGAATGCGCGCGCCGGCCGACGTCGCGCTCGAACTCGGCGATGGCGCTCGCGTAGGCGCGGTACGCCTCTCCGCCGATGGAGCCGCCCGTCGAGCGGTTGCCCATCGAGCTGCGGATGGAGGCGACGTACCTGTCGTGCGCCCCGCGGGCGAAGTGCAGGGCGGATGCCGCCTGCGGTGCGATCGCGGCCGCGAGCTCCTCCGCGCCGGATGCGGGCAGGGCGACGAGCGTGTCGAAGCCGCCGATGAGCTCGAGCGGCACCTCGGACGGATGCGCCCGGGGCTCGATCGTCATGTCCCAGTACTCGCGCCACTGCTTCTCGAGCGCCGGTGTGACCTCGACGGCGTCCGGTGCGCGCACCGGCAGGTCTCGCAGGCTCGGGAGGTCGTCGGGCACCCGGATGCCGAGTGACTGCCGCAGCGCGAGCGCGACGAGGACGGGAACGCTCGCGTCCTCGCGGATCAACCACTGCGGCTTGTCGGCCATGGCCCCATCGTAGGAGACGCTCGCGCCATCACGGCAGTCTCGATCGAGGATGGCTCGCGCATCCGCCTGCCGACCGCCGCGGAACGATGCCGCGGCACGGGACCGGATCCGCACCAGGACTCCTGGTGAGACCCGCCGCCTGCCGCGCGCTAGGCTGGAGGGGTGGCTGCCTCCCCCACCAATCCCTATTCCGAAGCCGGCGTCGACACCGCTGCAGGTGATCTCGCCGTCGAGCTGATGAAGTCTTCCGTGCGCGCGACGCACGGCCCTGAAGTGCTGGGCGGTGTGGGCGGATTCGCGGGCCTGTTCGACGCCAGCGCGCTGCGCGACTTCCGCCGACCGCTGCTCGCCACGAGCACCGACGGCGTCGGCACCAAGGTCGCCATCGCGCAGGCCATCGACAAGCACGACACGATCGGCCAGGACCTGGTCGGCATGGTCGTCGACGACATCGTCGTGGTGGGAGCGAAGCCGCTCTTCATGACCGACTACATCGCCTGCGGCAAGGTGTTCCCACAGCGCATCGCCGACATCGTGCGCGGCATCGCCGAGGCGTGCGCCGCGACGGGCACCGCGCTCGTCGGCGGAGAGACCGCCGAGCACCCCGGGCTCCTCGGACCCCGCGACTACGACGTCGCGGGTGCGGCGACGGGTGTCGTCGAGGCCGACGCGATCCTCGGCGCTGATCGCGTGCAGGACGGAGACGTGGTCCTCGGGGTCGCGTCGAGCGGTCTGCACTCCAACGGCTACTCGCTCGTGCGTCACATCGTCACGAACGCGGGCATCGGCTACGGCGACAACGCCGCCGACTTCGGCATGACATGGGGCGAGACCCTGCTCGAGCCGACCCGCCTCTACACGCTTCCCCTGCTGCGTCTCATCGAGAAGCTGGGCCCTTCGACAGGCTCAGGAACCGGCGCGGTCCACGCGCTCAGCCATGTGACCGGCGGCGGCATCGCCGCCAACCTCGCACGCGTGCTCCCGCAGGGGAGCTGGGCGGAGGTCGATCGCAGCACGTGGTCTCCGAGCCCCGTCTTCCGGGTGCTCAGCGACATCGCGGGATCGACGCTGGAGTCGGCCGAGGGCACGTGGAATCTCGGCATCGGCTTCCTCGCGGTCATCTCGGCGGAGGCGAAGGACGCGGCGATCGCCGCCCTCGCGGCCGAGGGCATGCCCGCCTGGCAGGTCGGCACGGTGGGCTTCGGTGCCCGCCCGGACGGCGAGTTCGAACAGGGCGCCAAGGGCGTCGACGGTGGAGCGGTGCGCCTGGTCGGCGCCTACGCGGACGGAGCGAAGTAAGAGTCCATGTGCGGCATCGTCGGAATGGTGGGCTCTGCCCCGGTCAATCAGGACATCTACGACGCACTCCTGCTGCTGCAGCACCGCGGCCAGGATGCGACGGGCATCGCGACCGCTGAGGCGAACGGCGTCATGCACAACGCGAAGGCGCAGGGCATGGTCCGCGAGGCGTTCCGCACCCGCGACATGCGCGCGCTGCTGGGCAACGTCGGACTCGGTCACGTGCGCTACGCGACCAAGGGCACCGCGTCGAACGAGGAGGAGATGCAGCCGTTCTACGTGAACGCGCCGTACGGCATCATCCTCATCCACAACGGCAACCTCACCAACACCCGTGAGCTCACCGCCGACATGGCCCAGCGCGACCGCCGTCACCTCAACTCCTCGAGCGACACCGAGCTGCTGCTCAACGTGCTCGCCGGTGAGCTGCAGAACACCACGTCGACGGTCGACCTCGACTCCGAGCGGATCTTCGAGGCGGTCGAGCGCACGCACGAGCGCATCGAGGGCGCCTACGCGGTGATCGCGGTGATCGCCGGATACGGTCTGCTGGCCTTCCGTGATCCCTTCGGCATCCGCCCGCTGATCCTCGGACGTCGTCCGTCGACGGTCGCCGGAGCGGAGGGCCGCGACGAGTGGGTCGTGGCCAGCGAATCGCTCGTGCTCGAGAACGCCGACTACGAGGTCGTGCGCGAGGTCGAGCCCGGTGAGGCGATCTTCATCACGAACGAGGGCGAGCTGCACAGCCGCCAGTGCGCGAAGGACGCCACGCTCGCGCCGTGCGCGTTCGAGTACGTGTACCTCGCGCGTCCCGACTCGGTCATGAACGGCGTCTCGGTCTACGAGTCGCGGCTGCGCATGGGCGACAAGCTGGCCGACACCATCGCGAAGCACGTCCCGATGGACAAGATCGACGTGGTCATGCCGATCCCCGATTCCTCGCGTCCCGCGGCCATGGAGGTCGCGCGCAAGCTGGGCATCGAATACCGCGAGGGCTTCTACAAGAACCGCTATGTGGGGCGTACCTTCATCATGCCCGGGCAGGCGGTGCGCAAGAAGAGCGTACGGCAGAAGCTCAACGCCATGTCGACGGAGTTCCAGGGCAAGAACGTGCTGCTGATCGACGACTCGATCGTGCGCGGCACGACCTCGCGGGAGATCATCCAGATGGCCAGGGACGCCGGCGCCACGTCGGTCACGTTCGCCTCGGCGGCGCCCCCCGTGCGGTATCCGCACGTCTACGGCATCAACATGCCCTCGCGCCACGAGCTCATCGCGCACGGCCGCACCATTCCCGAGATCGCCGCCGAACTGGGCTGCGACCACCTGGTCTACCAGGAGGTCGAGGACCTCAAGGCCGCGATCACCGAGGGGTCGGTGCTCGACGATCTCGACATGAGCTGCTTCGACGGTCGGTACGTCACCGGCACCGTCTCCGACGAGTACCTCGCGTGGGTGGAGGGGTCGCAGACCTCGTGACCTCGGGTGCGCAGCCGCTGTGGCGTGGACGCGCGCTCGCCCTGATCGGCATCGTCCTCGTCGCGTTCTCGCTGCGATCGGCCGTCGCCTCGCTGTCGCCGGTGATCGACCATGTCGCCGAGGACTTCCCGGTCTCGTCGGTCGTCGTCGGTCTCATCGGGGCCGCTCCGCCGGTGTGCTTCGCCGTGTTCGGTCTGCTCACCCCGCTGTTCGAGCGTCGCTTCGGTCTCGAACGCGTCGCGGTCGTCGCGATCGCACTGATCGCGGCGGGTCTGCTGCTGCGCAGCCTCGCGGTCGATTCGACGTCGCTCCTCGCCGCCACCGCCGTGGTGTTCGCGGGCGTCGGCTCGGGGAACGTGCTGCTGCCGCCGCTGGTCAAGAAGTACTTCCCCGATCGCCTCGGGCTGATGATGACGGTCTACTCGACCACGATGGCCGTGTCGACCTTCGTCCCACCCCTCGTCGCCGTGCCGATCGCCGACACGGCGGGCTGGCGCGTGTCTCTGGGGCTGTGGGGCGTGTTCGCCGCGATCGCGCTGGTGCCGTGGGTGACGATGCTGCTCGCGCACCGCACGGCCGGTCCCGCCGCGCGCGTGCCGGTGTCGGGTTCGGCGGCTGATTCGACGTCGACGGATGCGGAGACGGATGCGGATGCGGAGACGGACGCCGACGCCGATTCCCGCGCCGCCTCGCTGGCGACCGGCCCGATCGGCACAGCGCCCGCCAACCCCCGGGTGTTCGGTCGACTGTGGCGCCTGCCTCTGGCCTGGTCTATCGCGCTCGTCTTCGGGGCGTCGTCGACCGTGGCCTACGTCTCGTTCTCGTGGTTGCCCACCATCATGATCGATGTGGGCGGTGTCTCGCCGTCGAACGCGGGGCTGCTGCTGTCGCTGTTCGGCCTGATGGGGCTGCCGTGCTCGCTGATCGTGCCGATCCTCATCGTGCGCTTCCAGGCGACGCGACCGGTGTTCTTCTTCGCGATCACCTCGGGACTGATCGGCCTGGCCGGTTTCCTCTTCTTCCCGACCGTCGGACTCCCGCTCTGGGTCGTGCTGTTCGGCCTCGCACCGGCACTGTTCCCGGTCGCGCTGGTGCTGCTGAGCATCCGTGCCCGCACACCCGAGAGCGCCGTCGCGCTGAGCGGTTTCGTGCAGAGCATCGGGTATGCCGTGGCGGCCGTGTTCCCCCTGCTGATCGGCCTGCTGCATGACGTGACCGACAGCTGGGTGATCCCTCTGTGGGTCCTGGTCGGCGTGCTGATCGCCGTCATCCCCGCGGGCTGGGTCGCCGGTCGACGACGCACGATCGAGGAGGACTGGGAGCGCCGATACGGGCGGTGGTGACGCGCGCGATCGGACCTCAGACCGGGGGTCGCGGGGTCAGGCCGTCGCGGGAGTTCTCTGCACGGTGGGCAGACGCACGTCGTCGCCGAGCCTGATCGTGCCGGACGAGACCGAGCCCTCTGTCGTCGCGGGAAGCAGCAGGCGTCCCAGCGTCGGCTCCTCCTGAGCGAGGGCGCCGGTGAGGGTCGTGAGCACCTTGGCGTCGCGGAGGCCGGTGTCGGGGTTCGCATGCGTCGCGAGACACCGCACGATGGGTCCTTCCGTCTGCAGCGTCACCTCGCCGATGCGCACCTCGCCCGACCAGTCGAGCTCCTCCCAGGCGTCGACGCCGTCGATCACGATGTTCGATCGGAAGCGGCGATCGTCGACGTCGATCCCGAGTGCGCCGCTCAGTGCGAGGGTGCTCGCTCGTCCATGCACCGAGATGAAGCCGCGAGCGCGGTCCTGGAAACGCGCCGTCTCACCGTCACCGACGAGCACCAGCGGCAGACGACCCGGGCGCGAGAGCTTGCGGCCCTCGGGGGTGGCGAGGACGAACTCGGTGACGGCCTCGGCCAGCGCGGTGCGACCGTCGGCATCGAGGCCGGCCTCGACCAGCAGGTCGCCGCCGTGTCCGATCCGCACCCGACCGGAGGTGTCGTCGTATCGGGTGCGCAGCGCGGCCACCGAGGGGAAGTCCTGCAGTGAGAGACCCCGCGCCTTCGGCCAGTGGTCCAGACCGTCGTCGCGCCGTTCCGGTGTCGCAGCGTCCGCGAACCGGAAGGCGAGCACGCGGTCGCCGGCGACCCTGCCGTCGGACTGCACCTGCAGCTCCTCGACGGACTCGGCGGTGAAACCCTTGATGGGGTGGCGGTAGAGGGCGGTGACGCGGGGCATGCGCCGATTCTCTCAGGTGTCGAGAACGTCGACCGCCGGGTACGACGAAACCCCCGCAGGTCGTGCGGGGGAGAAGTCGAACAGAGGGGCGATCAGGCCTTCTCTAGTTCATCCTCGTCTTCGTCTGCGTACTCGTCGGCCCACTTGTCGACGTACGCGTCTTCCGAGTCACTCGGGTGCGCGAGCTCACGTTCGAGCGCCGAGTAGTTCACCGACGGACTGAATGACTTCAGTTCGCGAGCGATCTTGGTGTGTTTCGCCTTTTGACGGCCACGGCCCATGCGCGAGACCCCCTCACGAGTTAAGCTGCGGGCAACGAGAGCCCGAGTCATTCACGACACCGGCTGAAGGCCGGTAAGAGTAGCATTCAGAATAGCACGCGGGCGGACCGCCCTGGCCCGTCGGCAGGCTGGTGAAGGGAGCGATCCTCATGACCGAGAGCAACGCGACGCACGCCGATGAGGCGGCGCAGAACGCGACACTGCAGAAAGCAGTCATCGTCGGGATGCAGCCGGGCCAGGCGCCCAGAGTCATCGAGGAGGCCGCGCGCTACGCCCGACTGTTGCGTGTGCCCCTCGTGGTGGCCCATGTCGATGTCACGCGCTTCGTCACCTACGAGGATCCTGACGGGTACGTGCATTCGGCCCCCATCGACGTCAATTTCGACGCGGGCGCGGCAGAGTTCGAGGCGGTGCAGGCTCAGGCTGCCGCCGTGCTCGACGGATCGGGGCTCACCTGGACCGCGAGGCAGCTCGTCGGAGATCCCGCCCTCGCGATCAAGCAGCTCGCCCACCGACTCGATGCGCAGCTGATCGTCGTCGGCACGCGCAAACGGGGCATCGGCGAATCGATCAGGGAGTTCTTCACGGGTTCGGTGGCCGCGCGACTCGCCCACCGTCAGCACCGGTCGGTGCTGGTGGTCCCGCTGGAGGAGCCCGTGCCCGACACGCAGCCGGAGATCTGGACGGAGTAGGGCGCGCGTTTCGTCTCGTCGCTGCGCTCCTCGCTCAACGGGCGGGGTGCGTCCGGCGGCGGAGGGGGTGCGCGTTTCGTCTCGTCGCTGCGCTCCTCGCTCAACGGGCGGGGTGGGTCCGGCGGGTGAGGCGGCGGAGTAGGGCGCGCGTTTCGTCTCGTCGCTGCGCTCCTCGCTCAACGGGCGGGGTGGGTCCGGCGGTGAGGGGGCGGAGGGGGAGGCGCGTTTCGTCTCGTCGCTGCGCTCCTCGCTCAACGAGCGGGCGGGCGGATCCGGCCGTTGAGCGAGCGGAGCGAGACGAAACGCGCAGGACGTCAGCGCCCCAGTGCCGCGAGGGCGGTGGTGATGCCGCGAGCGGCGGCATCCAGTCCGTCCTCGAGCTGCGTCACCACGGATGCCGGCAGCGTGCCGCCCTTCGCGATGTGGGTGCGCAGGTCGGTGCGGACCCTCGCACGGAAGGCGTTGATGACGGCATCCGCTCGGTGCATCTCCTCACGGGTGAGGGAGCGCTCGTCGTCGCCCGCACTGCGGGGACGCGACGGTGATGTGGCGCGATCGTCCTTCGCGGCGGTGGCGAGGTCGGCACGGAGGCTCTTCATGGCCTCCTTGACGCTCTGGCGCACCTCATTGGCGATCAGCCGCACCGAATCGGTCAGCCCCGCCTCGATGCCGGCGAGGTCGCCCTCTCGTGAGGCGAGCTCGGCGCGTCCGGAGTCGGTGATCGCGTAGATCGTCGTGCGGCCGTCGACGGTCTTGCTGACGAGGCCCTCCTCTTCGAGCTTGGCCAATCGCGGGTAGATCGTGCCGGCGCTGGGCGTGTACGTCCCGCCGGTGCGGTCCGTCAGCGCCTGGATGATCCCGTACCCGTGCTGGGGTGCTTCGGCGAGCAGCGAGAGGAGGTAGAGCCTCAGGTCGCCGTGAGAGAAGACCGCCGGACTCATGCTTCCCACTCCGCATCGTCGGTGATGGATGCCGGTGAGCGGCGGAGCACCGTGACGCCGCCGGAGACCGAGTTGGCGCGCAGGTCGACGAATCGGCCGGCCAGCTCGCCGGTCGATCCGGTGTAGTTGCTGGGGCCCGACGTGTTGCGCTCCACGCCGTCGATGAGGAGGCGCCCGCTCAGCGAGCGGATGACGTAGTTCGCGGCGAGCGACTCGTCGAGTCGCACGGTGGTGCCGCCGGACACGGAGTTCACGGTGATGGTGTTGACGTCTCCCGCGGCGTCGACGAGCGTCGAGCCCGACACGATGTCGACGGTCGCGCGACGCACGGTGCCGGTGACGGCGAGGTCGCCCGAGACGCTGTTCGCACTGATGGATCCGGTCAGTCCGCGCACCTGCACGTCGCCGGACACGGAGTTGACGGTGAGGTCGCCGATCAGGGTGTCGACGATGAGGTCGCCCGAGACGGTGTTCAGACGTGCATCGTTGCGGATGCCCGACACCAGGGCCCCGGCGCTCACGACGCCCAGGTTGAGGGCGACCGAGCGGGGGACGGCGACGCTGACCTCGGCCTTGGGTCCTCCGGAGCCGAAGTTGCGGAACACCTCGAGGAAGTTGTCCCAGCCGAGCTGCGGATGGTCGATCTCGACCTCGCCGTCGTTCGCCTCGATGCGCAGGTCCTTGGTGGTGACGCCGTGCACCTCGATGCGGATGCCGGGTTCATCGTGCGCGATGACGTCGACCTGGCCGCCGACCAGACCGATCTTCAGCCGGGTGACGTTCTCGATGTCGATCACGCGTTCTTCGCCGGGGGCGACGAGCCACTTCTCGGTCATGTCTGCTTCTCCTGTGTCGAGCGATCACGATATATCGTGTTTCGGTCAGAGTAACACGATATATCTCGACTCTGTCAACCCCTCATTCGGCGTGCGACTGAACCTGCCGGTATCGGGAGAGGACGACGGAGAGCACGGTTCTGCCGTCGCCGAAGACCGGGACGAGGAACACGGCGTGCGCCAGGTACCAGAGGTGCAGGTGCGACTGCGGGATCAGCATCAGAAGGGCGATGCCCGCGACCACGCAGGACCCGGGCCCGGCGAGCGCCGCGAGAAGCGCGGCTCTCCCGCTGATCCGGCCGTGCGCGCTCACCGACAGTCGCCACAGCGTGCGCTCGAGCGTGATGGCCGTGATCCCGCGCGCACGCGAGAGCACGAACAGGTGCCCGAGCTCGTGCAGGCCGAAGGAGCAGCAGAGCCCGAGGACGTAGTGCGCGGCGAGTGCGGCGACTGCATCCGCGATCCCCGTCTGCTCGGTGACGGCGGCGAGTGCCCCGGTCGCCACGACCAGCGCGCCGAAGCCGAGATGGAGCGGCCAGGCCGCGAGGAGGAGCCATCGGCAGATGAGGCCCGCGCCGACGCGCTCGGCGCGGGCCGACCACATCTCAGCTCCCCCCGGCGAGGAGGTATCTGCGGCGCTCGACGAGCGCATCGTGCACGGCGAACACGGCGAGGATGAAAACCGTCACCACGATGATGCTGAGGATGATCGGAAGCGCGTCGTTCAACCCCGCTCCCAGCTGGGTGGGCCCGTCAGCGCTCGGATGCACCTCGACGAACACCGCCCCGAAGAAGCCGAGCCTTCGGCCCTCCGTCGATCCTTCCGCGAACATCAACCAGATCGCGGTGGCGATCGCCGCCCCCGCGGTGACGACGAGCGCTCCGACCGCGCTCACGGCGGTCCTCAACAACCACTTCATGACGAGCGGTCCTTTCTGTTCGGTCCATCCCTGCGATGGAGAGTGCGGCAGAGAGCAGGGTGAGGAAGACCATCACCCCGATGGTGAAGGGAGTCGGCAGTCCGAGGAGGTTCGTGCCGAGCATGATCGTCCCCACCACGAGCCCGGCGATGGCGACACCGGCGATCACCGAGAACGGGTTGCCCTTCTCGGGAGGGAAGGCGATTCCGGCGAGAGTCAGGACGACGATGTTGGACGCCGCGAAGCCGATGACGGTGAGGATGGCATCCGCGGGTGTCCCGGTGAGCGCCGAGAGGGCGCTCACCGGGACCGCGATCAGCGCGAGCACCGCCAGCTGCGGGCCGAGGATCAGGAGATAGCGCATCGACCCGCCGTGCCGCCGCGGCCCGGTGGCGCGCAGCGACTCGGTCGAGACGAAGGAGTAGACGGACTGCACCGAGACCGCGATGAGCAGCAGAGGGGGGAGCCGGACGTTCGCGAGGAACAGGGCGTACGACCCCGCCAGAGCCAGCCCGATCACGGTGATGGTCTCGATCGCCCGGATGTGGGCCGAGAAGTAGACGCCGAACTCGGTCGACCCGAAGAGGCGGGGCATGACGGCGAAGCGCCGCGTCGGCTCGAACTGCCGCGGCGCCATCGCGATGACGGCGAGCACGAGCAGCGCGACCGACGGCACCCACGCCGACAGCGCGGCGAGCAGTCCGTGCGACGCGGCGATGTCGGCGAAGATCAGCGAGGGGGCGAAATAGTCATCGCCCTGACCGACGGCCGCGAAGAGCACCGGCTCGGACTGTGATGACACCCCGAGATAGACGGCGACCATGGCGCCGGCGAGCGCCACCGGTACGAGAAACGCCCGGAGCCGGGCGAGACGGATGCGCAGGAGCAGCCGCTCGAGCGCCAGGTAGGCGACACTCGTCAGCAGATAGGCGACGACCGCCGGCAGGATCACGCAGGTCACGATGTCGTCGAGGATGCCGACGCCGCCGATCGACAGTGCCCCGGAGATGACGGCGCCGAGCGCGAAGGTGACCGCGATGGCGACGAGCAGGGTCTCGAAGAGCAGCACTCCGAGACCGCGCGCTCGATTGGTCAGCGGAAAGGAGAAGGTGAGCTCGATCAGATCGCCGGCCTTCAGGAACAGCACCCGCACGACGGTGAACGCCGTGAGCACCCAGAGCGGTATCGAGACGCCGACGACGCGCACCAGGGGAGGAAGCTGCTCGGGGTCGACGATCAGTTGCCGCAGGGCGAGCACACCGAACGCGCAGAAGCCCACGAACGCCGCCGCGACCGCGGCGACGAGCGCCCAGCGGACGGCCGCGACGCGGAGCACGCCGCGGCGGAGGATGCGTCGCACCAGGAACATCCAGAGGAAACCGGCCAGCTGCAGCGACGGCCTCATGGCGATTCCTGCGCACGGGCGAGCGCGAGCGCCCGCCGGACCAGCGCGTCGACCGATCCGAAGTCGTCGAGCACGCGCGAGGTGGGAAGGTCGAACGCGATCTCACCCCGGCAGAGCACGATCACGCGGTCGCAGACGTTCTCGAGGAGGCGGAAGTCGTGGCTGCACAGCAGCAGCCCGCGGTCGTCGGCCACGCGAGCGGCATCGAGCTCGAATTCGAACAGCGCGTCGACGTCGACGCCGTTGAGCGTCTCGTCGATGATCGTGAGCGGTCTGCTCAGGGAGAGTGCCGAGACGAGCTGGATCTTCTTGCGCATCCCGTGCGAGTAGTCCTCGATCAGGTCGAACTGCCGCCCGCCCATCTGATAGCGCTCGAGCAGGTCGTCGACGGTGGCCTCGTCGGGAGCCGTGCGGTAGAGGCGATGCATGAGCTCGATGTACTCGCGTCCGGTCAGGAACTGCGGCAGGGTGTCGTTGCTCGCGATGTAGCAGAGCTGTTCTCGAGACGCGCGGGTGTGGTTCGGGCGACCGTCGATGGTGATGTCGCCCCGGCGCACCTGCAACAGGTCTGCCACGAGGCGGATGAGCGTCGACTTGCCCGAGCCGTTCGGCCCCACCAGGCCGACCCTCTCGCCCTGGGCGAGCGAGAACGAGACGTCACGGAGTGCCGTGGCCCGTGCCGAGTATCCGAAGGTGACGTCGGCCACCTCGAGCAGGGGCGAGGAATCGGGGCGCGGGGAGTCGTCGCCCCCGTGCATCGGCACCGATGCACGGGGGCGACGTGGGTCTAGACGCATTCGATCCACACGGAGACGCCGCTCTTGCCCCACTTCCAGTTGCCGCTGAATCTGCGACCCCCGGCGGAGAAGAAGCACCACAGCGCCAGTGCCGCCAGGAACGCGACCCCGAAGACGAGGATCGCCGCCATCAGCACCAGCCACCAGGCATCCATCCGCAGGATCGCATCGTCGATCGCGTCCTGCGCACGCCGACGCATCATCGTCGGTTCGATTGCCGCCAGTAGGGACATGTACACCACCTCCATAAATTTTCACAGCGAGAGGCGTGCTGCCTCTTGCACGTAAACATAGTCATATGAGTGCAGAATGCTGACATACGTTTGCGCACGAGCAAGAGCGGTTGACCTTGACGCAGCGTCAACTCCTAGCGTGGGGACATCGCACGACGAGCCCGCGGGAGGAGCAGAGATGGCAGGGAGGGAGTGGTCGATCCAGGAGGTCGCGAGGCTCGCGAGCACCACGAGCAGAACGCTGCGCCACTACGACGCGATCGGGCTGCTGCCGGCATCGCGCGTCGCGCGCAACGGCTACCGCCAGTACGACGAGACCGCGCTGCTGCGCCTGCAGCGCATCCTGCTGCTGCGCGACCTCGGGCTCGGGCTGCCGCAGATCGCCGAGGTCCTCGACACGTCGACCTCTCGAGGCGGTGAGCAGTCCGCACTCAGGACCCACCTCGCGCTGCTGCGCGAGGAGCAGGGCCGGCTGGCGCGACAGATCGCGTCGGTCGAGAGCACCATCGAGACACTGAGAGGAGGGGAGGAACTCATGGCAGAGAACATGTTCGACGGGTTCGATCACACCCGACATCGGGAGGAGGTCGAGCGCCGGTGGGGCCGCGAGGCGTACGCCGACAGCGACCGCTGGTGGCGGGGGATGGCAGAGGGCGAGCGCGCCGACTGGCAGCAGCGGGTCTCCGACCTCGGACGGGACTGGATCGCCGCCGCCGAGAGCGGCGTGGATCCGGCATCGACCGAGGCTCAGGACGTGGCGCGACGCCACGTGGCCTGGCTCGCCGGCATCCCCGGCACTCCGGCGGCAGTCGCGGGGGGCGACGTGCGAGGCTACGTGATCGGACTCGGAGAGATGTACGTCGCGGACCCGCGCTTCGGCGCCAACTATGCGACATCCGCCGGCGGCACGCAGGGAGCGGAGTTCGTGCGTGACGCGCTCCGCGTCTACGCGGAGGCGAACCTCTAGCGCGTCGCCTCGTCGAGCTCGCTCTGTGACCGGGACCTCCGGTCGCAGAGCGAGCAGCGGAGCAGGAGAGGCACGAGCCGCATTGCACAGGCCGCCACGCCACGGCAAGGGCAGGAGCGGATGCCGAGGCGGGGCGTAGGGTCGTGGCATGGGCCACCGCCGGAGACGCACGAACGCCGCGCCGCTCTTCATCGCCGCCGCCGTGGCCTACGCCGCCAACTGCGCGCTCGGACTCGCCGTCGCCGCCCGAGTCATCGACACGAGCGGATTCCGCTGGCTGCATCATGCGATGTACATCGCCACCTGCGTGACGTCCGCCGCCGCGTTCTCGGCGCTCCTCTGGGGGCGGCCGAGGCCCGCGAGCCGACGCGCCGCCCTGGCCCTCGCGCCGGCGGCGGTGCCCCTCGCGGCCATCCCGCACGTGGGAACGCACACCCGCCGGCATCCGCTCGTCGCGCTCGCCGCGGCGCCCTTCATCGTCGCGGGCCTGATCTGCTCGCGCCTCGTCACCGACCGGAAGTGAACGCATGGAACTGCTCGACGCCATCCGCCGCCGCAAGACCACGAACGGGCCCTTCCTGCCCGACCCGGTGTCGGAGGAGCATCAGCGCATCCTGCTCGAGGCGGCGGGGCGGGCGCCCTCGCAGCTGAACAGTCAGCCGTGGCGTTTCGTGGTCATCGAGAACCGCGACACGATCGACAAGATCGCCCGGATCTCCGGTGAGAGCATGACCGAGGCCATGTCGAACGGCACGTTCTTCGAGCGGTACAAGCCGTACTTCCGCTTCAGCCAGGCCGAGATGGAGGAGAAGCGCAGCGGGATGCTGTTCGACAAGCTCCCCGCGGCGCTGCGGCCCTTCACGAGCCAGGTCTTCACCAAGCGCGGCCAGAAGCTGATGAACACGTTCGGCGTGCCCAAGACGCTGGGGGAGGAGAACCACAAGCTGGTCGGCGGATCCCCGTTGCTGCTCGGAGTGATGCTCGATCGCAGCGAGTACCGTCCGGGCCAGCTGTCGTCGTTCTACTCGGTGTTCAGCATGGGCGCGGCGATGGAGAACGTCTGGCTCACCACCGTCGAACTGGGCATGGGGATCCAGTTCATCTCGTTCCCGATGGAGGTGCCGGGGCGCTGGGACGAGATCAACGCGCTGCTGCGCGTGCCCGACGACCTGGAGCTCATGGCCGTCTACCGGCTCGGCTATCTGCCCCCGGAGCAGCGCCGGCCGGCGATCGACTGGTCGAGCCACCAGCGCAAGCTCGTCTCGCAGTACGTGTTCCGCGAGAACTGCGACGAGCCCCAGCAGGGGTGGGACTCGCCGCCTCCCGGGGCCGGCGCGCCGCCCCGGGACTGAGCGTCACCCGCCGCTCGTGCGCGGGAGTACCGTGAGGTCCTGAAGCGCGGGCCCCTCGATGCGGGTGCCGTCGGGGGCGAAGCGCGAGGCGTGCAGCGGGCAGTCCCACGTGCATTCGGCGTCGTTCCACGCGAGCACGCCGCCGAGGTGCGGACACACGGCCGAGACCGCGCGGGTCACTCCGTCGACCGTCGAGATCGCGACGGGGCGCCCACTGCGCTGCGCGACGACGCCTTCTCCCTCGGCGGGCCTCGGCACGGGAACAGGACGGGACTCGGCGTCGATCCACCCGGTCGTCGCTGCCGCGGCGACCTTGGCCCCCTCGACCGCGCCGCGCGCGAGATCCGCGGGGACGGTGAGCCTCGTGCCGATCTTCACCATCCACCCAGGACGATCGTGCCAGCTCGCGCCCAGGATCTCGGCGGTGAGACGCAGGGCGGCGGCGGGGGCGTTCGACAGCCCCCACTTCGCGTATCCGGTCGCGAAGCGGATGCGACCGAGCCCGCGAGGCATCGCGCCGACGAAGGGGATCTGGTTGTGCGACTCGTAGTCCTGAGCCGACCAGCGGTGGGTCTCCTCCGCATCGGGGAAGTACGTGCGCGCCCAGGACACGAGGTCGTCGACGGCCGCGGCCTCACCGTCGGAGCGTCCGACGGGGTGTCCGTTGCCGCCGACGACGAGACGCGCGTCGCCACCGGGGCCGTCCGCGGAGGACACGGGGCGGATCGAGCGGGTGGGGCTGTCGACCGAGATGAAGGTGCTCTCGGGAACGTCTCCCGGCACGCGGAACGAGACACAGTATGAGCGGAACGCGCGCATCTTGGCGAAGTACAGGCCGCGGTCGAGGATGGGGTATCCGGTCGCGATCACGATGTGGTCGGCGAAGAGGGGACCGACCGGCGTCTCCACACGCGGATCGGGGAGGGCATGGGTCGCGGTGACGCGGACGCCGGTGTGCAGGGTCCCTCCCGCGGCGAGGAGCTCGGCTGCCAGGGCGCCCGTCACCAGGGCCGGATCGATGGTGACCTGCTCGTCGAGCGCCACCGCGCCCGCAGCGGGGAACGCGCTGGACGACAGCTCGGACCGCGAGAGCAGCCGCGTCGGGAGTCCCGCCTCGCGCGCCGCCGCGTGCACCTGCCGCACCGCATCGAGTCCGCTCTCGTCCTGCGCGTAGGAGTGATCGGTGCGTCGTTCGTACGAGACCCCGGCGTGATCGGCGAATGCGACCAGCCAGTCCATGCCCTCGCGGTTGCCCTCGACGTATGCCTGCAGCAACGAGGCCGAATGGTGCGCCCGGATCTCGGCGAGCCGTTTGCCCTGCAACAGGTTCAGCTTGCCGGTGTTGCCTCCCGTGGCGAGTTCGGCGACCTCGCCCGCCTCGATCACCGCGACGTCGAGTCCGGCGCGCGAGAGCATCACGGCCGTCGTCAGGCCGGTGAGGCCCGCGCCGACGATGATCACGTCGTGCCGCGCCCCGGGGTCGAACGGTGTACCGGTGGGAGGGGTCCGGTCGAGCTTCCACAGTGGCTTCATGACCCCAGTCTTCGCGTCGGAGCTTCTGATCCGCACCCGGTTGACAATCGCCGATCACCTTGCAACGGCCGGACTAGAGTTGCCGCGTGACCCTTCGCCCCCTGCTGCTCGTCTTCGCCGGCGGCAGTGTCGGCACGGCAGCACGGCTCGCCGTCGGACTCGCGGTGCCCGATGCAGGCGGAGTGCCCGTCGCCACTCTCCTGGTCAATGTGCTCGGCGCGCTGCTCATCGGCATCCTCGCGGCACGGCTGCCGCAGACCACGGGTCTGCGAGTGTTCCTCGGCACGGGTGTGCTCGGCGGTTTCACCACCTACAGCGCGCTCATGACGGGCACGGATGCGCTCTGGGCGCACGCCCCGCTGCTCGCCGCCGCCTACGCCGGGATCAGCCTCGTGCTCGGTCTCGCGGCGGCGGTGCTCGGGGTGTGGATCGGACGCCCTCGCTCGACCGCTCGCCGCGCAGGAGTCGACTCGTGAACCCCCTGGTGTTCGTCGCAGCGGCGCTCGCCGGGGGTGTGGGTGCCGCGCTGAGGTACCTCGTCGATCTCGGCGTCGCGAAGGTCGCCGGTCGTCGCTTCCCCTGGGGCATCTTCGTCGTGAACCTCACCGGCTCGTTCGCGCTGGGCGTCGTGACGGCGGCGCTGCCCGATCAGGCGTTCCTCCTCGGCGCCGGTCTGCTCGGCGGCTACACGACCTTCAGCACCGCGATGCTCGACACGGTGGCGCTCTGGCGCGACGGCGAGCGCGGGGCATCCGCATTCAACGCTGTCGGGATGCTGCTGCTGGGCCTGCTCGCGGCCGGTCTCGGGCTCGCGCTCGGCTCTCTGCTCTGACCTCGCTGACCCCGTGCGCCGCCCTCGGTGCTCCGGCATGTCCACCGTGAGGTGCGATCTGACGCTTGCGCGGCGTGGACCGGTCAGGTTAGTGTCTTGCTAATCGTTTAACTGTTAATCGTTTAACATGGCGATTCCGCTCGATGCGATGCCCTGCACCCGTCAAAGGAGACACCGATGTCCCGCACCTCTCGCCGCACCTTCGCCGCGCTCGCCGCCTCTGCGGCAGCCGTCCTCGCGCTCAGCGCCTGTGCGTCATCGACCGGGGGCGAGGGCTCGTCGGGAGGAGACGTCACCCTCAGCTACGCCATCTGGGATGAGAACCAGAAGCCCGCGATGGAGGACATCGCCGCCGCCTTCGAGGAGGAGAACCCGAACGTCACCATCGACATCCAGGTGACGCCCTACAAGGAGTACTTCACGAAGCTGCAGACCGCGGCCACCGGGGGATCCGCCGCCGACGTCTTCTGGATGAACGGCCCGAACTTTCCGCTCTACGCCTCGAACGGGCAGCTCGCACCCCTCGATGACGCGGGCGTAGACGCCGCCGACTATCCCCAGGGACTCATCGACCTCTACACGTTCGACGGAAAGCTGTACGGCGCACCCAAGGACTTCGACACGGTCGCCCTCTGGTACAACACGGAGCTCTTCGACGCCGCAGGCGTCGACTACCCGACCGCCGGCTGGACGTGGGACGACTTCACCGCGGCGGCCGCCGCGCTCACCGACCCCGCCAAGGGCCAGTTCGGTGTGGCTGCGAGCCAGTACGGCCAGGAGAACTACTACAACTCGATCGCGCAGGCCGGCGGCGAGGTCATCTCGGCCGACGGCACCGAGAGTGGGTACGGCTCGCCCGAGGCACTCGCGGGCATCGAGCTGTGGACCGACCTGATCGAGGCCGGTTCGTCTCCGACGGCGCAGCAGATGACCGACACCAACCCCGAGGACTTCTTCCTCTCCGGCAAGGTCGCGATGTTCCAGAACGGTTCGTGGGCGGCCATCGCCTACGGGGACAACGCCGAGATCGCCGACAAGGTGAACGTGGCGCCGCTTCCCGAGGGGCCGGAAGGCAACCAGAGCGTGATCCACGGTGTGGGCAACGTCGCCAACGCGAAGAGCTCGCATCCGGTCGAGGCGCAGGCGTTCGCCGCCTTCGCGAGCGGTGAGAAGGCGGCGCAGATCCAGGCCGAGTCCGGCACCGTGATCCCCGCATTCAACGGCACCCAACAGGCATGGGTCGACGCCCTGCCGCAGTACGACCTGCAGGTCTACATCGACGCTCTCGACACCGCAGTGCCCTACCCGGTCTCGAAGAACACGTCGGCGTGGACGAGCATCGAGAGTGAGGTGCTGTCGCAGGTCTGGTCGGGCGCCGTCGCCCCCGAGGCGGGCCTGAAGGACCTCGCCGAGCAGATGCAGACAGCGCTCGATGCGGAGCAGGAGTAACCGGCCATGACCGTCGTCGCGTCAGCTGCGGCCGCGCAGGCGGAGCGGATGCCGGACGCGCCCAGCACCGGCACCCGCCGCCGCCGGCGCAACCCCGGCGCGTCCCCCTGGTGGGCTCTCGTCTTCCTCGGCCCCACGGCCCTCGGCATCGCCGTCTTCTACCTGTGGCCGACCGTGCGCACGCTCCTCATCTCGTTCACGAAGTCGGGGCCGTTCGGCGGCGCGGAGTGGGTCGGGATCGAGAACTACGTCCGCCTGTTCCAGGACCCGGAGCTGATCGGGGCGCTGCGCAACACCGCCGTCTACACGGTCATCGCCCTGATCGGGATCCCGCTGGCGGTCGGGATCGCCGCCCTCCTGAACACCGCAGGGCTCAAGGGCCGCAGCGCCTATCGGACGCTGTACTTCATCCCCGTCGTCACGATGCCCGCAGCGATCGCGCTGGTGTGGCGCATGATCTACAACGGCGACTACGGCGTGCTCAATGCCGCCCTCGATGCTGTGGGCATCGACGGCCGGAGCTGGCTCACCGATCCGAACACCGCCCTCGTGGCCATCGCGGTCGTGGGTATCTGGGCGGGCCTCGGCACCAACATCGTGATCTTCCTCGCCGGGCTCCAGGGCATCCCCGACACGATCATGGAGGCGGCCGATCTCGACGGTGCGGGTCCGGTGCGCAAGTTCTTCTCCATCACCATCCCCCTGCTGTCGCCGTCGATCTTCTTCGTCAGCGTCATCAGCGTGATCGGGGCGCTGCAGGTGTTCGACCTCATCTACATGATGCTCGGCCGCAGCAATCCGGCCATGCCCAACACCCGCACGGTCGTCTACCTGTTCTACGAAGCCGGGTTCCTCGACAACGACCGGGGCTATGCCGCCGCCGTCGCCTTCCTGCTGCTCGTGATCATCCTGGTGCTCACGGTCGTGCAGTTCCGTCTGCAGAAGAAGTGGGTGCACTATGAGTGAGGTCTCGCTCGACACGCGTGCCATCGTCGGCGCTCCGACGGGCCGCTCGGCCACCCGCCCCGGAAAGCCCCGCAACAGGGCGCTCTGGATCGTCCACGTCGTACTCCTCCTCGGCGCGATCCTCATGGTCTTCCCGTTCATCTGGCAGCTGCTGACCTCGTTCAAGACGCTGTCGGACTCGGTGCAGGTGCCGCCGAGCCTGCTCCCGCGAGAGTGGGTCTTCACGAACTTCGCCGAGGTCTTCGAGTCGATGCCTTTCGCGCAGATGTTCGCGAACTCCGTACTGCTCACCGTCGGTCGAACGGTCGGGCAGGTGGTGCTGTGCACCATGGCCGGGTATGCGTTCGCCCGCATTCCGTTCCCGGGACGCAACGCGCTGTTCGTGGTGTTCCTGTCGGTGCTCATGGTGCCCTCGCAGCTGTATCTGCTGCCGCAGTACGAGATCATCCAGGCGCTCGGGTGGCTCAACACCCTGCAGGCACTGATCGTGCCGGGGATCTTCAGCGCCTTCGGCACGTTCCTCATGCGTCAGTTCTTCATGTCGATGCCGGCGGAGCTCGAGGAGGCGGCCCGCATCGACGGGGCGAATCCGTGGCAGACCTTCTGGCGGATCATGGTTCCGCTCGCGAAGCCTGGCATCATCGCTCTCGTGGTGTTCACTGTGCTGTGGTCCTGGAACGATCTGCTCTGGCCGTTGATCGTGACGACCGACCCCGCCAGGATGCCGCTGTCCGTCGGGCTCTCGCAGCTCGTCGGCATCCACGGCACCGACTACCCGGTGCTGATGGCGGGAGCGTTGCTCGCGACCCTGCCGATGCTGGTGACCTTCATGATCCTGCAGCGGCAGTTCATCCAGGGCATCGCCTTCAGCGGATCGAAGGGCTGACCGATGGCAGAGCGCAGGCAGCAGTCGACGACCTCACGGCGTCCGACCCTCCGCATGGTCGCAGAGCGCGCAGGCGTCTCGACCGCCACGGTGTCGTACGTGTTCTCCGGGCGCTCGGGCGCGGCCTCGGGGGCGGGCGTCGCCGAGGCCACCGCAGCCAGGGTGCTCGCGGCGGCCGACGAGCTCAACTACCGGCCCAACATCGCGGCGCGGACGATCCGCACCGGGCGCAGCGGAATGGTGCAGCTCTCGCTGCACATGCTCAGCGACCCGTGGTCGCTCGCGGTCGCAGACGCCGTGAACGTCGAGGCCAACAGGCACGGCCTCACGACGCTCATCCTCGCCGACGGAGACTGGCATGCGGCTCTCGACCGGGTCGAGAGCGACGTCGCCTATCTCGACGGGGTGGGGATCGACGAGGATGCCGAGCGCAAACTCGCCGACCTCGTGCAGCGCGGACAGCGACTCGTCGTGTTCTCGGAGCACCTCGAACCCGCCGGATTCGACGTCGTGCGGTCGGACGCGATCCCCGGGTGCGAACTCGCGATGGATCATCTGCTCGAACGGCACGTGCGGATCGGATGCCTGGCCGCCGAGGGGGCCGTGCGCCTGGCACCCACGCAGGTCACCCGGTACACGCCATACCTCGAGAAGATGGCGGATGCCGGCCTCGAGGTCGATCCCGAGTGGACGGCGACCTACACCGAGGGTCAGGCGAGCGCCTTCGCTGAGGCGGTGCGGCTGCTCTCGCGCGACGACCGGCCGGATGCGATCTACGCGACGACCGACTTCGCGGCCATCGCGGCCATCAATGCGGCGCACATGCTCGGACTCCGCGTGCCGCACGACGTCGCGGTCATCGGCGTCGGCAACACCCCCGACGCTCAGCTCATCGCTCCCACCCTGACCACGGTCGGCCCGACCGACTTCTACGACCGGCAGGCGCGCATCATCATCGACCGCGCGCTCGCGGCAGACGACTCGCCCGCACAGCTGCACGAGTTCGCCTGGTCGTTGTTCCCCGGGGCGTCGACGGACCTCGATTCCTCCACCACTCACGCGCGCTGACGCAGTCGTCCGCGCACATCCGACTCGACCCTCAGAAGGACCACCGTGGATCTCACCATCGGAATCATCGGCTTCGGCGCGCGCGCCACCCTGCGCGAGGAAGCGCACCGCCCCGGCCGGGGGTCGCGCATCACCGCGATCTGCGACCCGTCGGAGCGTGCGCGCGATGACGCGCGGCGTCTGCTTCCCGAGGCTTTCGTCACCGACTCACTCGACGACCTGCTCGCCTCGGGAGTCGACGCCGTCATGGTGCTGACGCCCGACGACACGCACGCCGCCCTCAGCATCCGCGCCCTCGAAGCCGGTGTTGCGGTGTTCTGCGAGAAGCCTCTCGCGATCGATCTCGCCGACGCCGACGCCATGCTCGAGACGGCCCGCCGCACCGGCAGTCGCCTCTACATCGGTCACAACATGCGCCACATGCCGGTGATCACACTGATGCGCGGGCTCATCCAGGACGGACGGATCGGAGACGTCAAGGCCGTGTGGGTGCGCCACTTCGTCGGACACGGAGGCGACTACTACTTCAAGGACTGGCACGCCGACCGCCGCCGCACGACGGGGCTGCTCCTGCAGAAGGGGGCGCACGACATCGACATCATCCACTGGCTCGCCGGCGCCTATACGGAGCAGGTCGCGGCGATGGGCGAGCTCAGCGTCTACGGCGGCATCGCCGACCGCCGCGACCGCACCGGAGAGCGGATGCCCGACTGGTTCAGCGTCGACAACTGGCCGCCCGCATCGCTCACGGGTCTGAACCCGGTGATCGACGTCGAGGACATCTCGATGGTGAACATGCGTCTGTCAGGGGGCATCCTCGCGTCGTACCAGCAGTGCCACTTCACCCCCGACTACTGGCGCAACTACACGGTGATCGGCACCGAGGGGCGCATCGAGAACTTCGGCGACACCGCCGGCAGCGAGGTCAGGCTCTGGAATCGTCGGCACCGAGGCGCGGCAGAGGCCGATGAGACGTTCGTCGTTCCCGAGGCCGAGGGTGCGGGGCACGACGGAGCCGATGCGCTCCTGGTCGCGGAGTTCCTGCGTTTCGTGCGTGACGGGGGAGCGACCGAGACGTCACCCGTGGCCGCTCGCGAGGCGGTGGCCACCGGCATCCTCGCGACCGAGTCGTTGCGCGCAGACGGCTCGGCGATCACGATCCCCGCACTGGAGCCCGAACTCGTCGCGTACTTCGAGCGCGGTCAGGTGGAGTAGCCGCACGCAGCGCGCCTGCGCCTGCGCCGGGCGAATGTCCAGGTTCGCCGCGCAGAATGTACAAACGTACATGTACGTGCGTACAGACAGCGCAGCGCAGGGGGATCCGGATGAGCGAGGGCACACGCCGCCGCCGTGACCCTGAAGCGCGCCGTCTCGAGATCATCACGGCCGCCGCCGAGCTCATCATCGAGGTGGGCGTCGACGCCCTGACGCACCGCAAGGTCGCCGCCCGCGCCGGTGTGCCGCTGGGGTCGACAACGCAGTACTTCGCCACCCTCGACGACCTGCGCGAAGCGGCCATCGGCGCACTCGCCGCCGAGGTCGAGGTGCGCATCGATGAGACCAGGCGAGCCGTCGCCGCCGAGGGCGTGAGCCCGGAAGGCATCGCGCGACTCGTGCACCGCAGTCTCGAGGACGCACGGGCAGTGCAGGCCGATCGCGCGGTCGTGACCGCCGCCGTGCATGATCCCCGCGTTCGCGCCTTCGCCAAGCGCTGGTCCGAGGAGATCGTCGGCTTCATCTCTCCCGTGCACGGAACGGATCGCGCCAGGGCCGCCGCCGCCTTCATCGACGGCGTACTGTGGCACTCACAGATCCACGACGAGCCGCTCGACGAAGAGCTCATCCGCGACGCCCTCGCCGGGATCCTCATCCCCTCTCCGGCGTCCCCCTCCGCATCCTCCGCCGCATCTTCCGCCGCAGCATCCGCCTGATCCGCCTGAACCGATCGAGAGAGAATCCGCCTTGTCGAACCTCGCCGTCCTGAGTCTCAAGAACCGCGCACTGATCGCGCTCATCACGATCGTCGCCGCCGTGTTCGGCGGACTCGCTCTGACGAACCTCAAGCAGGAGCTCATTCCGTCGCTCGAACTCCCGAACCTCGTGGTCCAGACGACGTACCCCGGCGCCTCGCCCGAGGTCGTCGAGAACGACGTGTCGACCCCCATCGAATCGGCGATCCAGGGTGTACCGGGGCTCGAGGCCACCACGGCGACGAGCACCACCAATGCGTCGATCGTGCAGGCCACCTTCGCCTACGGCACGAACCTCGCGACAGCCGAGCAGAAGATCCAGCAGGCGATCAACCGCATCTCGGGTCAGTTGCCCGACGACCTCAGCCCTCAGGTCCTGACGGTGTCGATCGATGACTTCCCGGTGATCCAGGTCGCCGTCACCGGCTTCGACGACGCCGAGAACGCCCAGGCCGAGCTTCAGAACATCGCGATCCCCGACCTCGAGGACGTCGACGGAGTCAACGCCGCCCAGATCATCGGCGGCGTCGGACAGCGCATCACGATCACCCCTGATCTCGCGAAGCTCGCCGCCGCAGGGCAGAGCACGCAGGCGATCAGCACGGCCCTGCAGCAGAACGGCACACTGTTCCCCGGTGGAGACATCACCGAGAACGGCCAGACGCTCACGGTGCAGACCGGCGCGAAGATCACCTCGGTGGAGGAGCTCGCAGCCCTTCCCCTGGTCGGCTCCGACCAGTCGATCGGCGATGTCGCCACGGTCGTGCAGGAGTCCGACCCCGTCTCCTCGATCTCTCGCGTCGACGGCAAGGACGCCCTCTCCATCTCGATCACCAAGCTGCCCGCCGCCAACACGGTCGATGTCTCGCAGGGCGTGATCGCCGCTCTGGACGAGATCGGCAAGACGTTCCCCGATGCCGACTTCACGATCATCTTCGATCAGGCGCCCTTCATCCAGCAATCGATCGAGACACTGGCCGTCGAAGGACTCCTCGGTCTCGTCTTCGCCGTGCTGGTCATCCTGGTGTTCCTCTTCTCGATCCGCTCGACCCTCGTGACGGCGATCTCGATCCCGACGAGCGTGCTCATCACGTTCATCGGACTGCAGGCGTTCGGGTACTCGCTGAACGTCCTCACGCTCGGCGCCCTCACGATCGCGATCGGTCGAGTCGTCGACGACTCGATCGTCGTGATCGAGAACATCAAACGGCACTACGTCGGCGACGCCGACAAGGGGGACGCGATCCGCCTCGCGGTGCGCGAGGTCGCGATGGCGGTCACCGCCTCCACCATCACCACGGTCGCGGTGTTCCTGCCGATCGTGTTCGTCGGCGACGTGGTCGGTGAGCTCTTCCGTCCGTTCGCGGTCACCGTGTCGATCGCGATGGTCGCCTCGCTGCTCGTCTCGCTGACCATCGTCCCGGTGCTCGCCTACTGGTTCCTGCGCCCGGGCAAGCCGCTGCTCGACGAGCACGGCGTGCAGATCGACCCGGAGCACCAGGATGCTCCTCCGACCCGACTCCAGCGCGGCTACCGTCCGATCCTGGCGTGGACTCTCAAGCACTCCGGCATCACCGTGATCCTCGCCGTCATCGTGCTCGGTGCGACCGTCGCGGCGGCACCGCTGATGAAGATCAACTTCCTCAGCGACTCCGGCCAGAACACCATGACCGTCACACAGGACCTCGGACCCACGGCGAGCCTGGAGACCAAGTCGCAGGCGGCCATCGCCGTCGAGGACGCCCTGCTGGACATCAAGGGCGTCACCCACGTGCAGGCATCGATCGGATCGAGCGGCTCGGCGCTGCGCGACGCCTTCTCGGGCGGCGCCGGCGTGACCTACTCGGTGCTCACCGACGGAGACGCCGACCAGGAGAAGCTCCGTGCCTCGGTGCAGAGCGCGATCGAGGACCTCACCGATGTCGGCGAGGTGTCGGTCGCGGCATCGGCCGGACTCGGCTCCAGCGACATCGAGATCACGGTCTCGGCGGCCGGCTCCGACGACCTGCAGACCGCGACGACGGCCGTCATCGACGAGCTGAAGGACCGTGACGGCATCGGCCAGATCACCGACAACCTCGCCGCCGCCCTGCCGTACCTCGCCGTGGTCGTCGACCGCGATGCGGCCGCCCAGCGCGGTCTGTCCGAGGTCGCCGTCGGAGCGATCGTGTCGAACACGATGCGCCCCGAGCAGCTCGGCTCGATCGAGATCGATGACACCGCGCTGACCGTCTACCTGGCGTCGTCCGAGCCGCCCACTACGGCCCAGGCGCTGCGCGAGCTCGCGATCCCGACGGCACTCGGCGTCGTGCAGCTGCAGGACATCGCCTCCGTCGAGGAGCGCAACGGGCCGACGTCGATCACCACCGAGCAGGGACGCCGCACCGCGACGATCACCGTGCCTCCGGCATCAGACAACCTCGCCACCGCCACCGCCTCGGTGACCGCGGCGCTCGCTGCGGTCGACCTGCCCGACGGCGCCTCAGCCGAGGTCGGCGGTGTCGCCTCGCAGCAGGCCGACTCGTTCTCGCAGCTGGGCCTGGCGATGCTGGCGGCGATCCTCATCGTCTATGTCGTGATGGTGGCGACGTTCAAGTCGCTGCGCCAGCCGCTGCTGCTGCTGGTGTCGGTGCCGTTCGCGGCGACCGGTGCGATCCTGCTGCAGATCGTCACGGGCGTGCCGCTCGGTGTCGCCTCGCTGATCGGCGTGCTGATGCTCATCGGCATCGTGGTGACGAACGCGATCGTCCTCATCGACCTGGTGAACCAGTACCGGGAGAAGGGTCTGTCGACGATCGACGCCGTCAAGGCCGGTGGCGAGAAGCGTCTGCGGCCGATCCTCATGACGGCCCTCGCGACGATCTTCGCGCTCACCCCGATGGCCCTCGGCATCACCGGGCACGGCGGCTTCATCTCGCAGCCGCTCGCGATCGTCGTGATCGGTGGACTCATCTCCTCGACCGTGCTGACGCTGATCGTGCTGCCGACCCTCTACAACCTCGTCGAGGGCGCGAAGGAGCGGCGTCGCGCACGTCGGTCCGGAGCGGATGGCGGCGACGGGTCTGCGTCGGCCGGCGGCGAGGAGCCGTCAGATGGCCCTGCTCCGGCGGGCGACATGGCGCTGGCGGGCGCCGGTGCGGGGGCAGGCCTGCCGCATGCGCCGCAGCTGACGCGTCGTGAGCTTCGCGAGCGCGGCGAGTGATCGCCGCCCCGTCTGCGATTCAGCACAGTTGAGCCCGACGCCCGCCCGGAAGCGATTCCCGGACGGGTGTCGGCGCATCGGTGCTGAATCGTGCACGCCGCACCGGGAACTCAGTCGAGCGTGATGCCCCACTCGAGCGTCCAGGTCTCGCCGGGGTCGAGGTGGCGGATGCCGGCGCCGCTGTTCAGCGCGTCGGCGGGCGCCGTCATCGGCTCGATCGCGACCGCCAGCGGCTGTCCGGGGTACTTGTCGGTCGTGAACACCTGCACGAAGTCGAAGCCGGCACCCTGCCAGACCGTGAGGCGTCGACCGTCAGGGGCGGTCAGCGAATGACGGACGAGTCCGTCGGGGTCACGATCGAGATCGGCGAATCCGGTGTCGAGGCTCGTGTCGCCCACGCGGATGCCGTCGCGCAGCGCCGCGTCGACGGGGCGGGTTCCGGTGGGCAGCATCCGCTCATCCGTCTCGAACGCGGTGTGCGCCGGCACCCGCAGCACGAGATCCTGCGTGTCCACGTCGCCGATCATGAAGAAGGGATGCGTGCCGAGGGCGACCGGTGCCGCAGTGGCCGACCGGTTCGTGAGCGCGTGCGTCACGTCGATGCCGTCGGCCCGCAGTACGTAGGTCACGCTCGTCTCGACGAGGTACGGGTAGCCGGTCTGCGGCACGATCGTCGCGGTGAGCGTCGCCGCTGACGCGGTCTCGGAGATGTCGTAGGCCGTGAAGCGCAGCAGTCCGTGGCTGGCGTTCCGGAACTTCGGTTCGGTGATCGCGAGCTGCCGCTCGGCGCCCCGGTCATCCCAACGTCCGTCGCGCACCCGGTTCGGCCAGGGGGCGAGCACGACGCCCGAACAGGAGGGCGTCGGAGCGTCGAGCGGATACGGAGGGATCAGATCGACCGCGCCGATGCGCAGGGCTCGGAGCGACGCGCCGACCTGAGCGATCTGGGCGCTGACGTCGCCGAGCTGGAGATGCACCTGGATGCCGGTGGGAGAAGCGGAGTTCACCTCGCCATCGTATGGCTCGAGGTGCACCGGACTGAGCACTCTTTCAGGCGTGCCCGCTACACTTGTGCGGTCGGCTTCGGACACCTGCGCATGGCGCGGACGTTTTTGTGTAAGAAGTGTGAGTCCAGGGGCCGATGGTGAGCGTCGATCGACGTAAATCAACCATCACATGAATGGCCCCGGCCGCTGACAGTCCGGAACCCCGAGCTCGATCACTTTGGATCAGGCACAGGGTGCTCGCGCGTGTGCGCAGCGCTGTTCTCGTGCGAGAACTCAGAAGGACACACCCATGCCCAAGAACAAGAAGCCCCGCGGCGGACGTCCCGCCGCCAATTTCGAGCCGCGCTACGGCGCGAACAAGACCTCGTTCCACGACCGCCACGCCGGCGGCCGTGACGCCGGGCGTCCCGAGCGCGGTGCGCGAGCGGATGCCGGCGATCGCCGCAGCGCTCCCGCCGCCGGCGGCTACGACCGTCGCCCCGGCAGCCGCAGCGTCGGACACCGCGGGTACCGCCCGGCGGAGGCCGAGGCCGGTGCCCCCAAGCAGCGCTGGAACGCACAGGAGCGTGCGGGTCGCGACGAGGCTCGCGGCATCCGCAACCGCGCCGAGTCCGGCCGCCGCGAGACCCCGCACCACCGCGGCGACGAGCGCACCGAGCGTCCCCGCTTCAGCGACCGCTCCTCGACCGGTGCGCGTCGATTCGACGACCGCCCGACCCGCGCCGGCGGACGCGACGAGCGTCCTCGCTTCGACCGCGACGACCGCCCGCGTCGTGACGACCGCGGCGGGCAGCGTCCCACCGGTCCCGGCACCTACCGCGACGAGCGCGGCGGCCAGCGCGACGAGCGTCCGCGCCGTGACGATCGCGGTGCAGGCACGCAGCGTCAGGGCTTCCGCGACAACGACCACCGCGATGGCGGCCGTCCCGTTCGCGACGACCGTCGCGGACAGCGTCCGACCGGTCCCGGAAGCTACCGCGACGAGCGCGGCGGCCGTGACGACCGCGGCGGTCAGCGCTTCGGTCGTGACGAGCGTCCGCGTCGTGACGACCGCGGTTCCGGTGCGCCGAGCCGCGGCGCGGAGCGCCCGGAGCGCTCTTACGATGCCGACCGTGCCCGCCGCGCCTTCGATCGCGACCGCACGCAGCGGTCGTTCGAGGGCGGCCGCGACGAGCGTTCGCGTCCGTCGACCGGTGGCGCATACCGGGCCGACCGCGTGCGCCCGCTGACCTCCGACACCCGCGGGCGTCCGAGCCGCAACGAGCGTCCGAGCCGCAACGACTGGAACGCGACTCCTGCCGCCGCGCCGAGCAAGAAGTTCGAGCAGGGCGATGACGTCGTGCACGAGCGCCTCGAGGCGAAGTCGGTGGCGGCCGTCGAGGTCGATGGTGTGACCTTCGGCGATCTCGGACTCGGCTCCAACATCGTCGACACCCTCGTGGGCATGGGGGCGGCCACGCCGTTCCCGATCCAGGCGGCCAGCATCCCGGCCGTGCTCGCGGGTCGCGACGTGCTCGCCCGCGGCCGTACCGGTTCGGGCAAGACCATCGCCTTCGGCGCGCCGCTCGTCGAGCGCGTCCTGCAGTCCCAGGCCGGCAAGCGCCGTGAGTTCGGCCGGTCGCCGCGCGCGATCATCCTCGCGCCGACCCGCGAACTCGCCCTGCAGATCGACCGCACCATTCAGCCGATCGCGCGCAGCGTGGGCCTGTTCACCACCCAGATCTACGGTGGCGTGCCCCAGGGACGTCAGGTGGGCGCACTGAAGAAGGGCGTCGACATCGTCATCGGCACGCCCGGTCGTGTCGAGGACCTCATCAACCAGGGCAAGCTCGATCTGTCGGACTGCCGCATCGCGGTGCTCGACGAGGCCGACCACATGTGCGAGCTCGGATTCGTCGAGCCCGTGCAGCGCATCCTGCGGCACACCGCCGACGGCAGCCAGAAGCTGCTGTTCTCGGCCACGCTCGACCGCGAGGTCGCGGCGCTGGTCGACGAGTTCCTCGTCGATCCTGCCGTCTACGAGGTCGCCGGTGAAGACCAGGACTCGAGCACCATCGAGCACCGCGTGCTCGTCATCGAGCACCGCGACAAGGCCGACATCCTCACCTCGCTCGTCGACCGCGACGGCAAGACCCTCGTCTTCGCCCGCACCCGCGCCTACGCCGACATGCTGGCGGAGCAGTTCGACGATGCCGGCATCCCGGCCGTCTCGCTGCACGGCGACCTGAACCAGGCCAAGCGCACGCGCAACCTCGAGCGTCTGACCTCGGGCCGCGTGAACGTGCTCGTCGCGACGGATGTCGCCGCCCGCGGCATCCACGTCGACGACATCGACCTGGTCGTCCAGGCCGATGCCCCCGACGAGTACAAGACGTACCTGCACCGCTCCGGCCGCACCGGTCGCGCCGGTCGCTCGGGACGTGTGGTGACGCTGATCACACGCCAGCGTCAGCGCCGGATGACGGAGCTGCTGGAGCGCGCCGAGATCGAGGCACCGTTCGAGAACGCGCGCCTGAACGACGACCTGATCGAGGAGATCGCCGGCCGCGTGCCGACCGCGGCAGACCTCACGGCCTGATCGCTCGAAGGCCCCGTCTCCGCATCTGCGGCGGCGGGGCCTTTTTCGTGGCGTGCCCCGTCTCTCCGGGAGGAGATCCACCCGTCGGGAGGAGGATCTCAGGCGGCGAGTCCGCCCGACGGGCAGTTCTCCTCCCGACGGGTGCACGGTGCGGTGCACGGTGCGGCGCAGTGCGCGGGAGCCCGCGTCAGCCGAGTCGGTGCTCGTGGATCGCGGTGGTCAGCGTCGTGCCGTTGAGGTCGAGATAGAGCACCTGCTCGGTGACGGTGAGGGTCATCGTGTTGCGACGCGCGAGGAGGGGCGCGGCCGAATCCACGAAGCCGGGGTCGAAGCTGAAGACGCGGAGGTCTTCGGAACGGTGGATGCGCTTGTCGGCCCACGGAGCCATGACCTTCGCCGGGTCGCGGTGCGTGTACACGACGGTGCGCTCGGCGAGCCGGGATCCGTAGTGCAGGCGTTCGGCATCCGGCGCTCCGACCTCGATCCAGGCCGTGGTGCTGCCGGTGAGATCGCGCACGAGCACGGCCGGCTCGTCGGTCTGCGAGATGCCGCCGCCGAAGGTGATGCCCTCGGTGAACTCGAGTCCGTATGCCAGCACGCGCGTCAGCATGTAGGCGTCGGTCTCTGACGGATGCCGGGCGACACGCAGCGAGTAGTCGTCGTAGACGCCACGATCCATGTCGGCCAACTGGACGTCGAACGTGTGCATCGTGGAGCCGGTAGCCATAACGACCGAGCCTACGCGCCCTGGACGCCCTCGCCGGACCTCGACCGATCACTCGACCGGCGGAGCCCTATCGCGACGATGCCGACGCTGTACCTCGGTCGCCGAGCAGCACGATCCCGATCAGCACGAAGGAGGCACCGAGGGCTGCCGCCCCCACCATCACGAGCGTCGAGCCCCCGCCGAGCGGCATCAGCGTGCCGAAGACGGTCGCGGCGAGACCGGCGAGGAACAGCAGGGCGACGTATGCGCGGAACATGCAGTCCAACCTAACGGGATGCTCGGCGCGCACACGCCCGGTGACGCCGCCAGAGTTCCGGAGCGACGGCGCGTCAGCGCGCGTCAGAACAGCATCGGCTGCGCGGGCGCGGCAGGCGGCGCGACGGCGGGCGCCGGGCGTCCGTGCGGGGCGGACGAGCGGATGCCGCGCACCGGATAGTCGTCTTCGTGCTCGGCGTCGAGGCCGTGCATCCGGATCAGCGGACGCACCCTCTTGCCGAGCCACTGCCGATAGCCCTTCGGGGCTTCGGCGGAGACCCCCGGATACAGCCCGCGATACGACGACAGCAGATCCGGGCGGTACTCGCCCAGCCACTGCATGAACCAGGGTTTCACGCCCGCGCGAAGGTGCAGCGCGCCGTAGACGACGCGACTCGCGCCCGCCTCCTTGATACGGTGCAGTGCGGTGTCGAGCGCCTCCACCGAATCCGTCATGTGGGGCATGATCGGCATCAGGAACACCGTGACACGGAACCCGGCATCGCGCAGAGCCCGCACCGTGTCGAGCCGCGCCTGCGTCGTCGGCGTGCCCGGCTCGATGGCCTTCTGCAGCTCGTCGTCGTACATCGCGATCGACATCTGGATGTCGACGGGCACGCGCTGCGCGGCCGCGACCAGCAGAGGGATGTCGCGACGGATCAGCGTGCCCTTCGTGAGGATCGACATCGGTGTTCCCGACGTGGCCAGCGCGTCGATGATCCCCGGCATCAGTCGGTAGCGCCCCTCGGCCCGCTGATACGGGTCGGTGTTGGTGCCCAGTGCGACGGTCTCGTGCTGCCAGCTGCCCTTGCGCAGCTCCTTCTGCAGAACCTCGACCACGTTGGTCTTGACCACGATCTGCGAATCGAAGTCCGCCCCGCCGTCGAGGTCGAGGTACTCGTGCGTCCCTCGGGCGAAGCAGTTGTGGCTGACGACCCCGTTGGCGATGAAGTCTCCTGTGCCGGTCGTGATATCGAGCAGTTCCTGCTCTCCCGGGATCGGCGTGATCTCGATGACCCTCAGATCGGCGACGCTCTTCACCGCGGTCCCCTCTATGGAGAGCTTGCGAGTGATCGCCGGCGAGCAGATCGCGAAGAATCGCTGGCGGCTGGGGAGGCCGCCGACGACACGGACGCAACGAACGCCGCTGGGGCGCGGATCTTCGACGACATGCGGAATCGCGAAAATCCGCAAACCGCGTGCGATCAGCGCGATGATCTCTGCGTCCTTGTTCGAGATCCGCAGGACGCCCTGCGAGCAGCTTCCCTCCGCGTCGAAGATGCCGGCGAGAAACCCCGCGTACCAGTCGGCGTCCGGAGCGTCGGGCGTCTCCACGAGCGACTCGACGGTCTCGACATGATGCCTGGCGGCGGTGTGGATCGCGTCCGCAGCGCTGCGCGTATTGGTGGCGACCGCGAAGGGGCGGGTCCTGGTCGGCACGCCTTCATCGTCGAGGAATCGCCGAGTTCGCTCGAGGGCTTCGTCATCGATCAGCGCGAGGCGAAAGCTGTGTATCTCGCGGGTTCGGGACTCGCTCGGATAGGTGCCGTGGAAGATCGTCCCGTCGCCGCGGATCATTCCCGAGAGGTAACCCCGACGGTATCCGGATGAGAGCGCATCGATCGACGACCCGGCGGATCCGATTCCGAACCCCATGAGCCGATTGTTCGTCGTGAGATGTGGACGTTTCCCGGAATCAGCATCTGCGACATGCTTCCACCCGCGCTCAGTGAGGAACCGATGATCCCCGCTCGCAACGAGTTCGGTCCCATCCGCAAGCGTGACCCTATGCGCCTGTTTCCGCGTCGCCCACTTCGCCCGGATCTTGGTGCGAACGTAGCGGCGATAGCTGCCTTGCCGCTCGGTGCCGATGATCTCGTCACCGATCTCGAGGGCACGCAGGGGCCGCTGGCGGCCATCGGCGCAAAGGATCAAGGTGTCGGGGGATAGGCAGTAGACGCAGGCATGGCTGCATCCCCGGTACGGGTTGATCGTCCAGGCGAACGGCATCCGCGAGGCGCCGGGGACGTGGTTGAGCGCGGACTTCGACAGCACCTCATGGAACGTCATGCCGGCGAACTCGGGCGTGGTCACCGTGCGCAGCACGCTCGACCGGTCTTCGAGCCCCGGGAGAGCCCCGGAGTCGACATCGCCGACCTTCTGACCTTGCCACCTCATGCATTCATTCGAACATAAGAACGATGGATGCGTCAACCCGAGCGGACATATGTTCGAGCAGACTTAAGGGACAATGGAGGCATGCATCTTCCGCCGCAGCCTCAGCATGCGGCGACCCGGTCCCCGGCACGAGGGCCGGCGCTGCCGGTCGGACTCGCGGTGACCGCCATCGGCATCCTGCTCTCGCTCGCCTCGGCGCCCGTCGCGATCTCGGCCGCAGACGATCCGGGAATGCCTGAGCCGGTCGTCGCGCAGGAGGTGCCGGCCGTGGAGGTCGGTGCGACCACTGCGGCCGACCCGTGCGCCGAGCCGAGCGTGCTCGAGGCGATCTCGGTCGCCGACGACGCGGCGATCATCGCCGGGTTCGGTGGTGGGGAGGGCTTTCGGGCGGCCGTGATCGCGGGGAACGCGCCGTGCATCGCTCTCGACGACCCGGCGCACGTGTGGGTCGTGGTCAACAAGGCGCGTCCGCTGACCCCCCTCGATTTCGCGCCGTCGCCTCTCGCCGACATCCCGGTGCAGATGACGACGCGTTCGGGCCAGGCTCGCGCCGATGTCGCCGCCGCGGTGGGAGAGATGGCCGCGGCGGCCGACTCCGAGGGGGCGGGGCGCATCGGAGCGAACAACGGATACCGGTCGTACGACCTGCAGGTCGCGACCCATGCCTCGCATGTGCGCACCGACGGCCAGGCGGGCGCCGATGCGTCGTCGGCGCGGGCGGGCCACAGCGAACATCAGACCGGGCTCGCGATCGACCTCGTGGCGTGCGAGTCGTCCTGCGGTGCGATCGAGTCGTTCGGCGCGACCGCGCAGGGCGACTGGATCGCGGCGAACGCGTGGGAGTACGGCTTCATCGTGCGGTACGAGCAGGTGGGCTCGGGGATCACCGGATACAAGCCGGAACCGTGGCATCTCCGCTACGTCGGGCGGGAGCTCGCCGCGGCCTACCACCAGGGTGGATATCACACGCTCGAGGAGTTCTTCGGGCTTCCCGCGGCTCCCGATTACATCCACTGATCACCCGCGGATGCCGGTCGCGACGACCTCATTGCGGCATCCGACAATCGCGGTACCCAGTGTCACCGAATGTGGGATGCATTCTCACAACGTGCTGTCGTGGTGTCGGTGAACCGGCATAGACTCGCCGGAGCAAAGACGCACCAACGCTCAGGAGGACGCCATGGAACGCGACATCTACGAAGAGGATCACGAGGCATTCCGCGACCTCGTCAAGGATTTCGTCAAGCGCCACGTCACGCACGAGACGATCGAGAAGTGGGATGCCGACGGTGAGGTCGACCGCGCGACCATGCTCGCCGCGGGAGAGGCCGGGATCATCGGACTCTCCGTGCCCGAGGAGTTCGGCGGCGCCGGGATGCTGCAGGACTTCCGCTTCCGCGCGGTCGTGAACGAAGAGGTCATCGCCGCCGGCGCGGGCTCGCTCGCGGGTGCCTTCGGCATCCAGGACGACCTCGCCGTGCCGTACCTCGTGCACATGGGCACGCAGGAGCAGAAGGCCAAGTGGCTGCCCCGCATGGCCACCGGCGAGGTGATCGGCGCCCTCGCGATGACCGAGCCCGGCGCCGGGTCCGACTTGCGCGGAATCAAGACGACGGCGAAGAAGACCGACGGCGGGTACATCGTCAACGGCGCGAAGACCTTCATCTCGTCGGGGGCCACCGCCGACCTCGTCGTCACGTTCGTCAAGACCGGTGAGGGCAACCGTCCCGATGCGTTCAGCCTGGTGCTGCTCGAAGACGGGATGGAGGGGTTCGAGCACGGCAAGAAGCTCCACAAGATGGGCTTCCAGGGGCACGACACGGCCGAGCTCTCGTTCAGCGACGTCTTCGTCCCCGACGAGAACCTCATCGGCGGTGTCGAGGGCAAGGGCTTCGTGCAGCTGATGATGAACCTGCCTCTGGAGCGCCTGTCGATCGGTGTCGCCGGCGCCGCAGCCGCGCAGGCCGCGCTCGACTGGACCGTCGCCTACACGAAGGACCGCGAGGCGTTCGGCGAGCGGATCATCGACTTCCAGAACACCCGCTTCAAGATCGCGGACATGGCGACGACGGTCGACGCGCTCTGGGCATACGTCGACCGCGCGCTGCTGGCCTATTCGCAGGGGAAGCTCTCGGCCGAGGAGGCCGCGAAGGTGAAGTTCTGGGCGACCGAGCGCGAGTGGGAAGTGCTCGACACCGGCGTGCAGCTGCACGGTGGCTACGGCTACATCACCGAGTACCCGATCGCGCGCGCCTTCCTCGACGCCCGCGTGCACCGCATCTACGGCGGCACGAACGAGATCATGCGTGAGATCGTCGGCCGTCAGATCGCCGGCAAGCGCTGACGCAGATCACGAGAGGGGCCCCGGATGCCAGCATCCGGGGCCCCTCTGCGTCGCGGTCGGTCGGCCGGCCGTCGGAGCGAGGCGGCCCTGTGCCCTGGGCACGGCTTCGGAGGGCAGGAGAGACGCGCCGGGGTCGGAGGTCGGCGAACGGCGCGCCTCGCGCCGGCATCCGAAACTGTGCCCGGCCGGGGCGACCAGGATCGGACAGGAGGACCGGATCTGGAGCGGAGGACCGGATCTGGACAGGACGACCGGATCTGAACAGGGCGACCCGGGTCTGGCCAGGGTCTGTCAGCGCGGCAGGCGACCGCCGACACCCGCGCGTCGCAGCCGGTCGGCGATCACGATCCCGAGCGCTGTGCCGCCGAGGCAGCTCGCGAGCGTGATCGCGAAGAACGTGATCTGCAGGCCGAGGTCGAACGTCCCCAGGTTGAACGACGTCCAGGCGAGGATCGGGTAGACGATGCCGACGATCGCCGCGCCGAGGTAGTGCATCCAGGTTCCCCAGTAGCGCCACAGCACGAACAGGAACGGAAGCTCGGTGAACGCCGCCCACCAGAGGTTCGTGGCCACGCTGCTGAACCCGTAACCCGAGAACGGCACGATGACGAGCCCGGCGAGGAGCCCCACCAGCAGGCCGACCGCGGGGCGTCGCAGCAGACGCAGGGCGATCACCGACGGCAGCAGCCACAACCCGGCCAGCGCCACGCTGGCGAACGGGACGCCGAGGAACAGGACCGTCGAGATCCAGTTGGCGGGCGCGAGCAGGATGCCGCCGGCCACCCCGAGCGCCGCGCAGGTGAGCAGAATCGCGGTCGGCAGGCGGAAGCGCGAGCGGCCGACGCCGCTGCGGGGTCGATTCTGCACCGCGGAGGGCGATTCCGGGTGCGTTTCTGACCCCGCACCGGGTGCGGGGTGCGTTTCTGACCCCGCACCGGGTGCCGGGTGCGTTTCCGGCCCCGCACCGGCCGACGACCCCGCACCGGGTGCCGGGTGCGGTTCCGCACCGGCCGACGACCCCGCACCGGCGGCCGACGCGCTCGCGCGGGGGTTCGGGCGCACAGCATCCGCCCCGCTCATGCGCGGGGCTCCGCCGACGCGTCCCGTGCGGTCTTCGACGCGGGGGAGCCTGCGCTGATCTTCCAGTAACCGCAGAAGCTCACGCTGTTCTTATCGACCCCGCGCTCGCCGACCAGGTGCTTGCGGGTGCCCGAGGCGAGCGACTGCTCGCCTGCGGCGTAGGCGTGGAACGGGGCCTCGGGCAGCTCCAGATCGCTCAACCGGCCGAGGGCGAAAGTCCCGGGTGCGAACTCGTGCGGGCGCACGAGCCAGACGATGTCGACTCCCTGCGGATGCGGGAACGGGAGTGCATCCCCCTCGGAGGGCACCTCGATGAGAGCGGTGCCCGTGGCGTCATCGGGCAGCGAGGCGCAGATCGAGGCGATCGCGGGAAGAGCCGTCTCATCGCCCACCAGCACCACCCGCTCGGTTCCGCGCTGCGGGTTGAACGTGATCCCCTCGTCGAGGATCAGCACGGGCTCGCCGGGCTCGCAGGTCTCGGCCCACCGCGAAGCGGGTCCGGCCGTGCCGTCTTCAGCCGATCCGTGCAGCACGAAGTCGACGTCGATCTCGGGCCCCGCGCCCTCCGATGCGGGGCGATACGCGCGCACGCTGTAGTTGCGCATGACCGGGCGCTCGCCGCTGGGGATGCGCAGGAATCGGAGGTATCCGAGCAGGCTGTTCGCCTTGGCGGGCACACGGTCGAGCCCGGCCTCGCCCCCGATCGGCAGGAACAGCCGGAACCACTGATCGAAGCCCATAGGCCGGAACTTCTCGATCTCGCCACCACCGAGAGTCACCCGCATCCAGTGCGGCGAGAGGCGTTCGGTGCGCAGCACCTCGAGGTGGATGACCTCGGACGACTCGGGCTTGACCATTTTGCTGAACGCCATGCGCATACCTTTCAGGGAAGCTGCCAGGGGAAGAAGATCACGAGGATCGCGGCGGATGCGGCGAGGCAGCATCCGATGAAGACGGTGTCGCGCAGGCGGAACGGCACGAGGTGGGGCTCGGTACGCGAGGCGTGCGCGCCGAAGGCGCGGGAGTCCATGGCGAGAGCGACACGCTCCGCATGCCGGATCGCTCCCGCCAGCAGCGGCACGATGTACCCCCACCCCCGGGCCATGCGCGCGAACGGTCCGCTGCCGCCGTGATGGCCGCGCACGCGGTGCGCGGCGCGGATCACCGACAGCTCGTGCCCGAAACGCGGAACGAAGCGGAACGCGGCGAGAGCCGTGTACCCGATCCGATACGGCACCCGCAGCTGCTGCACGCTCGCCCGCACGAGATCGGGGCCCGTGGTGGTGAGTCCTCCGATCAGCGCCAGCGCGATGATCGAGCCGAGGCGCAGGGCGGTGGCGGCGCCGATCGCGAGGGCTCCCTGGAACAGCGTCCAGTCGCCGATCCGAGCGGCCACGGGGGTGTGGGCGACGAGATCAGGGTCTACCCACAGGGAGAAGCCGAGGGCGATCGCGACCATCCCGACCGGCAGGGCGAGGAACAGCAGGGCCGCGCTGCGCGCCGTGAGTCGCGCTCCGACGACGATCAGGATCAGCGAGAGCAGCAGGAAGGCCGCCGGCGTCGCGAGGTCGCGCACGAAGATCAGCACCACCATCGCGGGGGCGACTCCGGCGACCTTCGCGAGCGGGTTCAGGGCGTGGAGGAACCGGCGGGGCGAGGGCTCGGCCACCGCGGCGTACGGGTCGAACGTCTGCGCGCTCATGCGAGCGCCTGCCCTGCTGCGGCGAGCACCCGCTGGAGGGCCGGGAGGCGGAGACCGGCGTCGACGAACGGGCGCTCGTCGCGGAAGAGGTCGGCGGTGCGACCGGCGGCATGCACGCGTCCGTCGGCGAGGATCACGGTGTGCGAGGCGTGCGCGGCGACGAGCGCGAGATCGTGGGTGACGATGAGAATCGTGGTGCCCTCGTCGCGCAGGTCGTGCAGCAGCGCGAGGAGTTCGGATGCGCGTGCGCGGTCCTGTCCGAAGGTCGGCTCGTCGAGGGCGAGCACCCGTGGGCGCGTGATGAGCGCGGTACCGACCGACAGGCGACGCTTCTCTCCTCCCGAGAGCAGGAAGGGGTGCACGTGCGCCTTGGCTTCGAGGCCGAACCGCTCGAGCATGGCGTCGACCCGCGCGGTGACCTCGGCATCCGAGGTGCGTCGCAGTCGGAGGCCGTGCGCGAGCTCGTCGAAGACGGTGTGCGCGATGAACTGGTGCTCGGGGTTCTGGAAGACGAAGCCGATGCGGCTCGCGAGCTCCCCGGGCGACGCGGACCCCGGGTCCATCCCGTCGACCGACACCTGCCGTCGCGGGGGCGGCACGACTCCGGCGAGCGCCTGCAGCAGCGTGGTCTTGCCCGCGCCGTTCGCCCCGACGATCGCGGTGAGGGTTCCGGGGGCGATGTCGAGGTCGAGACCGTGCAGGATCTCGGTGCGGTGGCGGCGGACGGTCAGCCCCCGGGCGCGGATGATCGGGGTGGGCGACCCGCTGACGGCATCCGACTCGTCGATCGAGGGGGCGATCGGGCCCCAGGCCCGTGCGGCCTGCAGGATCGAGGCACGGATGTCGGGTCGATCCACCGGCTGCGGTCCGGCATCCGTGCCGTGGTCCTGCAGGCCGACGGAGGGCCGGTCCGCCAGCGCCGAGGCGAGTTCGGCGGGGGTGAGGGGGATCTCCGGGATGTGCAGGCCCAGCTCCCGCATCCGCAGCGCCGCCAGCGTGGCCGCGGGGAGCCACACCCCCATCGCGACGAGCTCGTCGGCGTGCCTCCGGATGACCTCGTCGGCCGGACCGTCGAACGCGACGCGGCCCGCGGCATCGAGCACGATCGCGCGGGTCACGAACCCCATCGCCGCGTCGAGGTTGTGCTCGACGAGCAGGATCGCCCTGTCCCCGGCGGCGATCACGTCGGTCAGCGCGGCGTACACGTCGTCGATGCCCTGGGGGTCGAGATTGGCGGTCGGCTCGTCGAGCACGATCAGCGGGGATCCCATCGCCAGAGCGCAGGCGATCGCGAGGCGCTGGCGGCCACCGCCCGAGAGACGGTCGGGGTTCTCGTCTCGGCGCTCCCAGAGGCCGACGCGTCGCAGGGCGTCCTCGGTCCGGCGGTGCACCTCGTCGAGGGGGAGCCGCAGGTTCTCGGGGCCGAACGCGACCTCGTCGTAGCCCGTGCCGGTGACGATCTGCGCATCCGGATCCTGGAACACCATCGCCACGCGCGTGCTCAGCGAGGCGGTCGGGGTGTCGGCGGTGTCGAGTCCGCCGGCCACGACCACGCCCGACATGGTCGCGGGGACGGCATGCGGGATGAGCCCGTTGAGGGCGAGCGTGAGCGTGGATTTGCCCGAGCCCGACGGGCCGAGCAGCAGCACGACCTCGCCGGGGTGGATGTCGAAGGAGACGTCTGCGGGGGAGGGGTGCGCGGCATCCGCGTGCGTGACCGAGAGGTCACGCACGCTCAGCAGGGGCGCAGAGGAGCGCACGGCATCACCCCGGTTCAGCGGATCGGCTAAGTTCTGACTTAGCTAAGCCTAACCTGATCTGCAGCAGGGGTACAGCAAGGGCGCAGCACCCGCGCAGGAGGATGCCGCAGCGAGGTGCCGAGGCGAGGATCAGCGCCGGGAGACGCCCGCGCGGCTCAGAGCCGTGCCGATCGCGAGGCCGACGGCCGTCCAGACGATCGGTCCGAGCACCGAGATCACCAGGTAGGCGATCTGCGCCCAGAGCGGCATCACGGCGAGGTGCGCCGCGAAGAACACCACGACCGCGACGATCACGCCGATCACGCCCGCCGACAGGAAGAAGCGCCACGCGCCCCAGGAGCGGTAGCGGGTGAGCGCGGCGATGCCCTCCTGGATCGCGCCGAAGAGCAGGGCGGTGCCGATGAAGCGCAGCGTCCAGGCCGGGTTGAACGCGCTCGAGATGAGAGCCGCGATCACGTGCGTGACGAGAGCCACGAACGGACGCCGCAGCACCTCCTGCGCGATGATCCCCGGCAGCACGTGCGACCCGAGCACCAGCCCGTAGAGGAAGGCCGGCCCTGCGAGGACGGGGAGCGTGATCCAGCCGGCGATTCCTCCGAGGATGCCCGTCGCGACGCCGATCGCCGCGCAGACGAGCAGCACGCGAGTCGTCAGGACGGGGGAGGATGCCACACCTCCAGCCTACTTGCGGGTCGAGGGGTCCGCGGCGGCGGGCGCCGGGGAAAACGTCCGCTGCGGCATCCGTTCGTCGCGTCGTCCGCGCCGTTCGTCGCATGTCCCGCGTCTCGGGCCGGTGGACGACGCGGATGCTTCCTAGCGTGAGGGAACGCAAAGACGCGCACCCCGAGGAGACCTCCATGACTGCATCTTCGTCGCATCGCCGCGGCGGTACCGGCCGCGATCGCGACGGTCGGCACGGCGACACCGCGATCACCACCGATCCCTCCCTGCCGCCGGTCGCCCTGGCCGACGAGCACCACGAGAAGGCCGCCCGCTGGACCTGGCCCAAGGTCGTCCTCTGGTCGGCGATCGCCCTGCTCGGCGCGGTCGCCTGGACGATGCTCGCGATCGTGCGCGGCGAGACAGTGAACGCGATCTGGTTCGTGTTCGCCGCCGTCTGCACCTACCTGATCGGCTACCGGTTCTACTCCAAGGTGATCGAGAAGTACATCACCCGGCCCGATGACCGTCGGGCGACGCCCGCCGAGGTCAGGCAGGACGGCAAGGACTACGTCCCCACCGACCGCCGTGTGCTGTACGGACACCACTTCGCCGCCATCGCCGGCGCCGGCCCGCTCGTCGGCCCGGTCCTCGCCGCGCAGATGGGCTACCTCCCCGGCACGATCTGGATCATCGTGGGCGTCGTGCTCGCGGGTGCCGTGCAGGACTACACCGTGCTGTTCTTCTCGATGCGTCGCGGCGGCCGCACGATCGGCCAGATGGCGCGGCAGGAACTCGGCAGGATCGGCGGGACCGCGGCGATCGTCGCCTCGCTGCTGATCATGCTCATCATCGTCGCGATCCTCGCCCTCGTCGTCGTGAACGCGCTCGGCGAGAGCCCCTGGGGCGTGTTCTCGGTGGCGATGACGATCCCCATCGCCATCTTCATGGGCGTCTACCTGCGCTACCTGCGCCCGGGCAAGGTCACCGAGGTGTCGCTCATCGGCTTCGCTCTGCTGATGGCCGCCATCATCGGCGGCGGCTGGGTCGCCGGCACCGAGTGGGGCCAGGCGATCTTCCACCTCGACCGCACCACCATCGCGTGGGGCATCATCGTCTACGGCTTCATCGCCGCCGTGCTTCCGGTGTGGTTGCTGCTCGCTCCGCGCGACTACCTGTCGACCTTCATGAAGATCGGCGTCATCGTCATGCTCGCCGGCGCGATCGTGCTCGTGCGCCCCGAGATCACGGTGCCGGCCGTCAGCGTCTTCGGCGAGAACGGGATGGGGCCGGTGTTCGCCGGTCCGCTCTTCCCGTTCCTGTTCGTGACGATCGCCTGCGGAGCCCTCTCGGGCTTCCATGCACTGATCGCATCGGGCACCACCCCGAAGCTCGTCGAGAAGGAGCGCCAGACGCGCTTCATCGGCTACGGCGGGATGCTGATGGAATCCTTCGTCGCGATCATGGCCCTCGTCGCCGCGATCTCGATCGACCAGGGCATCTACTTCGCGATGAACGCGCCCACCGCGGCGACCGGAGGCACGGTCGAAGGGGCCGTCGCCTTCGTGAACTCCCTCGGGCTCACGGGGGTCAACCTCACACCCGAGATGCTCACCGGCACCGCGCAGGCGGTCGGCGAAGAGTCCATCGTCTCGCGCACCGGCGGCGCGCCGACCCTGGCGCTCGGTCTCGCCCACATCATGCAGCAGGCCCTCGGCGGGCAGGCGCTCATGGCGTTCTGGTACCACTTCGCGATCATGTTCGAGGCGCTGTTCATCCTCACCGCAGTGGATGCCGGCACCCGCGTCGCCCGCTTCATGCTGCAGGACTCGATCGGCGCCTGGTTCCCGAAGTTCCGTGACGTCTCCTGGCGCCCCGGAGTCTGGATCTGCACCGCGATCATGGTGGCCGGCTGGGGAGCGATCCTCATCCTCGGCGTCACCGACCCGCTCGGCGGCATCAACACGTTCTTCCCGCTGTTCGGCATCGCGAACCAGCTGCTCGCCGCGATCGCGCTCGCCGTGGTGATGGCCATCGTCGCCAAGCGCGGCAAGAGCTACATCAAGTGGCTGTGGATCATCGGGCTGCCGCTCGCGTTCACCGCCGTGGTGACGATCACCGCGTCGCTGTACAAGATCGCCTCCCCCGTGCCGGCCATCGGCTACTGGGCGAACCACTTCCGCTACGTCGCGGCACGCGACAGCGGCGATACGTCGCTGGGCGCCCCCGAGGTGCTCGAGGCCGTCATCCGCAACACCGCCGTGCAGGGCACCCTGTCGATCATCTTCGTCACCCTGGCGATCATCGTCATGGTCGCCGCGGTGGTCGTCACGGTCAAGGCCATCCGCAACGGCGGCGGCGAGAACACCGAAGAGACGCCGGTCGCCTCGCGGCGGTTCGCCCCGGCCGGATTCCTCCCGAGCCCGGCCGAACGCGAACTGGAGAAGGAGTGGGAGCCGATCCTCGCCGACGAGCGCTCGACGTCGGGGCACTGAGTTGGCCGACATCGTGAACCGGGCGGATGCCGCGACCACCCCTCTGCGGACGCTGCTCGGCGCCGTGGGGCGGGTGGGCCGCGGCATCCGCTGGTACATCACCACCCTGATGGGTGACAGCGCCTATGCGACGTATGTCGCCCACCATCAGCGGCAGCATCCGGGGGAGGCGCCGATGACCGAACGCCAGTTCTGGCGGCAGCGGATGGACGATCAGGACCGCAACCCGGGTGCGCGCTGCTGCTGACGGTGCGCCCTTCGTCTCGTCGCTGCGCTCCTCGCTCAGGGGGCGGGGGGTGGCGAGGGCGCTCGTCGCTCAGGGGGCGGAAGTCTGCCGCTCCCTGAGCGAGCGAAGCGAGACGAAGGGCGTTCTACACGGAGGGGCACGCTGCGGCTGACGGTGCGCCCTTCGTCTCGTCGCTGCGCTCCTCGCTCAGGGGGCGGAAGTCTGCCGCTCCCTGAGCGAGCGGAGCGAGACGAAGGGCGTTCTACACGGAGGGGCGCGCTGCGGCTGACGGTGCGCCCTTCGTCTCGTCGCTGCGCTCCTCGCGGCGGCGGCGGGGGTGGCGAGGGCGCTCCTCGCTCAGGGGGCGGAGGGGGGCGGAGCCGACGCGCGGATCTAGGCTGAGGGCATGAACGACGTCGTCCTCGCCGCGGTCCTCGGCGTGGTCGGCGGCATCGTGCTCTCGGTGCTCCTGCTGCTCGCGCGGCGTCTCGCCCGCGGGTCGGCCGACCTCGGCAGCGACGCCGAGCGAGCGGCACTGCAGGCGCTGCATCAGGCGAGCCTCGCGGCCCCGCATCTGCGCGCGGGGCTCGCCGGCCCCGATGTCGTCAAGGCCGCCAGGCATCTGCGGGTGCTGCTGGGCAGTGCGGCCGTCGCGATCGTCGGCGACGATGACGCCCTGTCGGTAGACGGGGCGTCCGAGGGGCTGGAGCCGGCCACCGTGCGCATCGCCCGGCAGGTGCGCAGCTCGGGCCGGAGACAGGTCTTCCGCTCACCGGACGGCCGGGCCGACGACCTCGAAGGCGTGGGCGCGCCGATCGTCGTCGACGGGCAGATCATCGGGGTGGTCGTCGCCTTCGCGTCGCCGGTGGGTGCCGCTCTCGTGCGCGCGGCGCAGGAGGTCGCGGACTGGTGCGCCGCTCAGGTCGAGCTGGGCAGCCTCGACGCCTCGCGCACCCAGCTGGCCGAAGCCGAGCTGCGCTCGCTCCGCGCGCAGATCTCGCCGCACTTCATCTACAACGCGCTGACCGCGATCGCGTCGTTCATCCACACCGATCCGATGCGCGCGCGCGACCTGGTGCTCGAGTTCGCCGACTTCACCCGGTACTCGTTCCGGCGGCAGGGGGAGTTCACGACGCTCGCGGAGGAGCTCGGCAGCATCCACTCCTTCCTCGAGCTCGAGCGCGCCCGGTTCGGGGAACGCCTGCGGGTCACCCTGCGGATCGCGCCGGAGACCCTCGCGACCGTCATCCCGTTCCTCTCGGTGCAGCCGCTGGTCGAGAACGCCGTGCGTCACGGCATCGAACCGGGGGAGGGCGGCGGGGAGATCCGCATCGTCTCGCGCGATGACGGGACGCACACCGAAGTGACCGTCGAGGACGACGGCGTGGGCATGGACCCCGACGGGCTGCTCGCCACTCTCACCGCGGCCGACGACGGGCTGCACGTGGGGCTGCGCAACGTCGACACCCGGCTGCGCCAGCTGTACGGCCCCGACGGCGGCCTCGTCGTCGAGACGAACACGGGCGCGGGTACCCTGGTGCGCATGCGGGTGCCGAAGTCGCAGCCGCAGCACGACCCGGACAACGACTGAGACTTCGATGACGACCGAGGTGCGAATGATCGACGTGCTCGTCGCCGACGACGAGAAGCCCGCTCTCGACGAGCTCGTGCACCTGCTGCGCCTCGACCCGCGCATCGGCGAGGTGCTCACCGCGACCTCGGGTGTCGACGCGCTTCGTCTGCTCTCGCAGCGCGCCGTGCGCATCGCTTTCCTCGACATCCACATGCCGGGTCTGCGGGGAACCGAGCTCGCCCGCTCGCTGCTCACCCTCGCGACGCCGCCGGCGGTCGTGTTCGTCACGGCCGACGAGGCCCGCGCGGTCGAGGCCTTCGAGCTGCGCGCCGCCGACTATCTGCTCAAACCCGTGCGCATCGAGCGACTGCGCCGCGCCATCGACCGCGTGATCGATCTGGGCGAGGTCGCCGCCCCCGCCGACGATGAGACGCTGCCGGTGACGGTGGGGTCGGCGGTGCGCTTCGTCCGGCGCAGCGAGGTGCGCTGGGTGCAGGCGCAGGGGGACTACTCGCGGCTGCACACCGCCGACGGGGGACACCTCGTGCGCATCCCGATCTCGGAGCTGGAATCGCGGTGGGCGGATGCCGGCTTCCTGCGCATCCACCGCTCGACCCTCGTCCGTTCGGCGGCGGTGACCGAGGCGCGGCTGTCGGGGGCAGATCCTGCGGTCGTGGTGGATGCCGCGGTACTTCCCGTGAGCAGGCGTCTGGTGCCGACGGTGCGCGATGCCCTGCTGCGGGTGGAGGACGCGCGGTGAACGAGACGCCGAAGCGCGTACGGGTGACCGCGCACGCTCCGACACGGGGTGCGGCGCCGTCGACGCGCGGCATCGCGTTGCCCGGTTCGCCGGTCGACGAGGCGGAGGCGGTGTTCGTCCGCGCGCTGATGCGCAGCCAGCTGCGGCTCGCGCTCGGCACGGTCGCGGGCTTCGTACTGGTGGTGATCGCGCTGACCCTGGCCGTCGCCCTGATCCCCGAGATCGATCGATTCGTGGTGTGGGGGCTGCCGCTGTCGTGGCTGTTGCAGGCGTACGCCTTCTATCCGCTCATCGTCGTCTTCGCGGTGCTCTACGTGCGCACGGCTGCCCGCAACGAGCGGCGCTTCCGTGCACTGCGTGACCGCGAATGAACGCCGTGCTCGACCTCGTCGGCATCGCGCTCGTGGTGGTCGCGACCCTGCTGATCGGCGTGTACGGCCTGCGCATCTCCCGCACCACCGGAGACTTCTTCGTCGCCTCGCGCACCGTGCGGCCGGTGTGGAACGCCTCGGCCATCAGCGGCGAGTACCTCTCGGCCGGCACGTTCCTCGGACTCTCCGGGCTCGTGCTGCTCGACGGCGCGCGGGGCTTCTGGTTCCCGATCGGCTATGCGGCCGGCTACCTGCTCGTCCTCGTGTTCGTGGCGGCGCCGCTGCGGCGCAGCGGGGCGTACACGATCCCCGACTTCATCGAGGCGCGACTCGAATCGACGGCGGCCCGCCGGGTGACCAGCATCGCGGTGCTCGTGATCGGCTGGCTGTACATCGTCCCGCAGCTGCACGGCGCGGGTATCACGCTGCTCGTCGTCGCGGGCGTGCCGGAATGGGTCGGTGCGGTGCTCGTCGCGGTGCTCGTCGCCGCGGCGGTCGCCGCCGGAGGAATGCGGGCGATCACGTACGTCCAGGCGTTCCAGTACTGGCTCAAGCTCACGGCGCTGCTCGTGCCCGTCGTGTGCATCGCGTTCGCACTGAGCGGCGGACCGCACGACTTCGACCCCGCTCTCGTGTTCCCCGCCGAGGCCGGGCCGTCGGGGTTCGACGCCTACCAGACGGCATCCCTGCTCATCGCGCTGCTGCTGGGCACCATGGGCCTGCCGCACGTGCTCGTGCGCTTCTACACGAGCCCGACGGGGGTCTCGGCCCGGCGGACGACGGTGATCGTGATCGTCATGGTGAGCGCGTTCTATGCGGTGTCGAGCACCATGGGACTCCTCGCGCGCATCGCCGCCCCCGACCTCGCCGTGCCCGGCGTCGCCGACACCGTCGTGCTGCTGCTCCCGTCGAGGGTGTTCCCGGGCTTGGCGGGCGAGCTCCTGACGGCGCTCATCGTCGCCGGTGCGTTCGCGGCCTTCCTCGCGACGTCCGCCGGTCTCGTCGTGTCGCTCGCCGGCGTCATCAGCCAGGACGTGTTCTCGGGATCGGTGCGCTCCTTCCGTCTCTCGGCCGTGCTGTGCGCGCTGGTGCCGCTCGCGGTCGCGCTCCTCACCGCGCCGGCCGGGCTCGGTTCGAGCGTCGGCGTCGTCTTCGTGATCGCGGCGTCGACGCTGTCGCCTGTCGTGCTGCTCGGGGTCTGGTGGCGCGGTCTCACGGCTCGAGGAGCGGTCGCCGGGATGCTCTCGGGCGGCCTCGCCGCGGGCCTGGCGCTGCTGGTCCACGGGCTGATCGGCGGTGTGGGAGCGGCCGCGCCGTACCTCGCTCAGCCGGCGGCGTGGACGATCCCGCTCGCGGCCGCCGTCACGGTCGTGGTGTCGCTGCTCGACCCGCGGGGGCCGTCGCCGCGCACCCAGAGATTCCTCACCCGGGTGCACTCGCCCGAGCGTCGCTGAGGCTCCTCGCGCGGTGCGGCGGCCGGGGCACAGATCGCTGATCGACCATTGGCGATTCGCCTGGCCGTTCGTCCAGTAATCGTCCCCGACCCTGGTGTGTGGCCGAAAGTCGGGCGTACGTTGAGCCGCGGTGCGGCAACGCCTCCGCACCCTGATCACCGGGAGAAGAACATGGGTCGAACACCCCTCCGGATGGCAGCGGCCGCAACCCTGGCCACGCTGTTCATCGCATCCACGGCCACCGCAGGCTATGCCGGCACGGAGGAGGTGACGCCCCCCACCCCCGTCGGCGGCACGCCCGGTCACTACATCGTCGTGCTGAAGTCCGACCCGCTCGCGAGCTACACGGGGGAGGTCGACGGGCTCCGGGCGACGAAGCCCTCCGAGGGCGAGCAGCTCGAGACGGAGTCGCAGGATGCGCAGCGCTACGTCGAGCACCTCGAGACGGAGCAGCGGACCGTGGCCGAGGAGGCCGGCGTCACCCCCGACATCAGCTACCAGGTCGTCCTCAACGGGTTCAGCGCCGAGCTCACGGGCGAGCAGGTCGACACGCTGCGCGCGTCGAAGGACGTCTACGACGTGTACCCCGACTTCATCCGCCACCCGGATGCCCAGACCTCGACGGACTTCCTCGGTCTGGGTGACGACAGGAAGGGCCGCGGCGGGATCTGGCAGCAGACCGGCGGTGTGGAGAAGGCCGGGGAGGGCGTGGTCGTCGGTGTCATCGACACGGGCATCGCTCCGGAGCATCCGTCGTTCGCGGGCAAGAAGCTGAAGAAGCAGCCCAAGAAGGACAAGCGTCACAAGGGCGGCGAGCCCTACACCGACGGCACGTCCGTCTACTTCGACAAGTCCGACGGCGGCCAGTTCCGCGGCGAGATGGTCGAGGCGCAGGAGTGGGACAAGGGCGACTACTCGTCGAAGCTCATCGGCGCCCGGTACTTCTTCACCGGAGCGCAGGCGGCGGGGTTCGACTTCCAGTACGACTACCTCTCGCCACGCGACGGCGACGGCCACGGTTCGCACACCGCGAGCACCGCGGCGGGGAACTTCGGCGTGAAGGCATCGATCGAGTCGGTCGACTTCGGCACGATCTCGGGTGTCGCACCCGGTGCCAAGGTCGCCGCCTACAAGGCCTGCTATGTCGGGCCCGATGAGACCGTCACCACCGACGACATCTGCGCCGGCAGCGACCTCATCGCCGCGATCGACCAGGCCGTCGCCGACGGCGTCGATGTGATCAACTACTCGATCGGCGGCGGGGCGGCATCCACCGTGCTCGCCCCCGAGGACATCGCGTTCTTCAACGCGGCGGCCGCCGGCGTCTTCGTCGCCACGAGCGCGGGCAACGACGGGCCAGACCCGGTCACCGCCGACCATGCCTCGCCCTGGTACACGACCGTCGCGGCGTCGACGATCCCGACCTGGGAGGGCACCGTGCAGTTCGACGGGTTCGCTCAGGCGGGCGCCTCGGTGAGCGTGCCGTTCGGCACGACCGTCACCGGTCCCTCCGTCTACGCCGGGGATGTGCCGGCCGCGGGTCAGGCGTCCGCCGACGCGGCGCTGTGCCTGCCGGGAAGCCTCGATGCGGCGAAGGCCGCCGGTCACATCGTGGTCTGCGACCGTGGCGGCAACGCGCGGGCCGAGAAGTCGCAGGTCGTGAAGGATGCCGGCGGGATGGGTGTCGTCCTCGTGAACGTCCCCGGTGGCGCCGACTCGCTCGACAACGACTTCCACGCCGTGCCCACCGTGCACCTCGCCTCCGCGTACCGCGCCGCCGTGCTCGGCTACGTGCAGGGCGGCGTCGACCGTCCGATCTCCCTCGTGGGCGAGAACACGACAGGCGTGACGCCGCCGGTGCCGCAGATCGCCGGGTTCTCGAGCCGTGGGCCCATGCTCGCTGACGGCAGCGACATCATGAAGCCCGACATCGCGGCTCCGGGTGTGGCGATCCTCGCGGCGACGCAGAACGCGCCCGGAGAGACGCCGACCTTCGGCATCCTGTCGGGCACCTCTATGGCGTCTCCGCACATCGCCGGCCTCGCCGCGCTCTACCTGGGCGAGCGTCCGAACGCGAAGCCGGCCGAGATCAAGTCGGCCATGATGACCACCGCGTACGACACGGTGAACGCCGACGGATCGCCGAACACGGATCCGTTCCAGCAGGGTGCGGGTCAGGTCGACCCGAAGCGCTACTTCACCCCGGGGCTGCTGTACCTCAACGACGTGGCCGACTGGACCGCGTACCTCGAGGGCAAGGGCCTCGCCGACTTCCCCGGAGAGCCGATCGACGGCAGCGACCTCAACGTCGCGTCGTTCTCGATCGGGTCGCTGGCGAGCGCGCAGACCGTCACCCGCACGGTCACGGCGACCGAGAAGGGCACCTTCACGGCATCCGTCGACCTGCCGGGTGTGAACGCGACGGTGCAGCCGTCGACGCTGAAGTTCACCAAGCCGGGCCAGACCGCGACGTATACGGTGACGTTCGACAATGAGAGCGCGCCGGTCGAGCAGTGGGCGACCGGATCGCTCACGTGGACGAGCAAGAAGAACACGGTGCGCTCACCGATCGCGGTCTTCCCGGTCACGGCGGATGCTCCGGCCGAGGTGTCCGGCACCGGTGTCGACGGGTCGACGTCGGTCGAGATCACGCCGGGCGTCGACGGGGATCTCGCACTCGGACTGTCGGGTCTCACGCCGTTCACGCTGCTCGAAGACCCGGACGGCCGCGTGGTCGGGCACTCGGGCGACGAGGCGTCGGGAGACGCCGACAAGAACGTGTCGTGGATCGTCGACGTGCCCGAGGGAGCCGCGCTCTCGCGCTTCGATCTCGACTCGTCCGACGACACCGGAAGCGACCTCGACCTCACGGTCTACCGCGTGGTCGGCCCTGACGACCTGAGCTACTACGAGCGCTGGCAGTCGGCCACGGGCTCGGCAGACGAGCAGGTGACGCTGACCGCACCGACGGCCGGTACCTACCTGGTGGTCGCGAACGTGTACTCCACGTCGGCGTCGATGACGTGGGACATGACCTACGCCACCGTGCAGGCCGACGGCGAAGGCACGTTCACGGCGAACCCGAACCCCGTCCCCGCTGTGCGCGGACAGGCGACGAGCTACGAGCTGAGCTGGACCGGCCTGACCGCGGGCACCCGCTATCTCGGACTCGTGCAGTACGGCGACTCGGCGGTGCAGACCGTCGTCACGGTCGACACGCCGTAGCAGTGGGCTGCCGAGGCACCCGGCGCTCCGCGGAGCGCAGGGTGCCGCGGCTGTCTCACGTCGGCTGCGGGCGCAGCGACCATGCCGGCCACCATCCGTCGGGGAGGCCGCGCAGCACCTCTTCGGCGCCGAGAAGTCCGGCGGCGAGCGATGGGCCGCTGGGCTCGCCGCTGCTCGACCGCCCCGTGCCGTCGGGGGTGAGGATGCGGGTGTGCAGCCAGCGGCGTGCCCCGACGGGGAACACTTCGCGCAGGCCGCCGGCGGCGATCGCGAGCACCGTCTCCTCGAGCTGATCCGCCACGCTCTCGGCCGTCTCGTCGCACGCATCGCAGGTGCACCCGGGCACCGTCTCGCGGAACAGGGCACCCGCTTCGATCGTGACGATCTCGCCCGTGGCGCCGCTCGTGATCGTGATCGGTGCCCCGGTGGCGGGCCGCAGCTGCACGATGTGGGACCCGGACTCGTCCGTCCGGCTGTCCACCGCGACGGCGTACCAGGTCTCAAGATGCGCGACCAGCGCGTCGACCACCGCGGGCACGGGGGCGAAGCGCTCGAGGTGCGAGACCCGCGAGTAGGCGTCTTCGGAGGGCGACCCGCCGCCCCAGCGCGACCCGTAGGGAATGATGCGGCCGTCATCGTCCAGGAACTCGGGGAGGTCGATCTCCGGTCGGACGAAAGGCACCGGAGGCGTGACGAGATCGACCTCGACCTCCTCGTGCGCCAGCGCCGCGATCTCCTGATCGTCGAGGTCGGCCTGCGGCCAGGAGGCGAGCATCTGTCGGAACGGCTCGCGATGCTCCGGATGCTCCACCATGGTCCGCAACAGACCGGTGACCGGCACCGACATCACCGAGGTGCCGACCTCGGGCTCGCTCGTCATCCGCCACGTCGCGGCGGGGTGCACCACGGCGATCGTGTTCCCGAGGAAGCGCGCGGCCGCCTCGGCCGTCGCGGGTTCCTCGAGCAGTTCGGCGTGCGCGGCCACGAAGTCCCACAGCGCCAGAGGATCGGCAGCGAGGGCCGCCGGGTCCGCTCCTGCATCGCGTGCGTATGCCACGAACGGGTCGAAGCCCTCGACGAATCGTGGCGGCGGGGTCGGCGCCGCGCTCGGCCAGATCATGGTGGCGGATGCGGTGCGGTCGGGCATGGGCGCGAGCGGACCCGGGAAGAGCACGGGCATCGTCCGCGTCAGATCCGGCGGCCGCGCGGCATCAATCGCACGTCGGGCAGCGGAGGAGCGGGGATGCGCACGTCGTGCCCCTCGACAACCCCGAAGCGCGGGGATGCCGCTTCCCAGTCGGTGCGCGCCTCGACGATCTCCTCGTGCGTGCGGCCGGCGAAGTTCCACCACATGACGATCTCGTCGTCGAACGGCTCCCCGCCGATCAGGAACAGCAGTGCCCCCTGAGCGCTCGTGACCTCGACCTCGTCGCGGGAGTCGCCGAGGTAGAGCACATCGTTCTGAGTCATCCCGTGCGTCGCGACCTGTGCGTCGCCCTCGACGAGCATGATCGCGTGCTCCCAGTCCGTGCGCAGCGGCAGGCGGATGCGGGCGCCCGACGGCACCGCGATCTCGGCCCCGACGATCGGCGTGTGCACGGTCGCCGGCGACACGACCTCGGCGAACTCCCCGAGCACGACGGTCGCCGTGGCATCCGGGCCCTCCTCGGCCGGAAGCGTCAGGGTGGGCAGGTCGGCGTGGCGCTCGAAGCCGCCGATGCCCTGTCGGGCGCCCTCGGGCAGGACGACCCAGAACTGCAGGGCGTCGAGGGGGATCGGCTCGTCGCCGATCGAGTACTCCGAGTGCGAGATGCCGTCGCCCGCGGTCATGAGGTTGAGCTGGCCCCGGCGCAGGTCGGCATCGCTGCCCAGCGAGTCACGATGCCGGATCTCGCCGATCAGCGGCCAGGTCACGGTCTGCAGTCCGATGTGCGGATGCGGCTCGACGCGCATGCGGGTGTCGGCCGGACCGAACCGGTCGAGGAAGCACCAGGCTCCGATCGTCGGGAGGTTGCGGTGCGGCAGCACGCGCAGCACGCTCATGCCCCGCACGCCGCCGAGCGGGACCTCGCGCGGCTCGAGGACGATGCGCCGCTGTCCGATCATCACGCCTCCGCGGGGGCGGTGCCGGGGCGCTTCGGCCAGCGGATCTCTGCGCCGGGGATCTCGTGGCTCTCGAGGTATCTGGCGATGTACGGGCACAGCGGCACGATCGCCTCGCCGGAGGCGGCGGCATCGGTCAGCGCCCTCTCCGCCAGGATGCCGGCGAGTCCCTGTCCTTGGAAGGCCGGGTCCAGTTCGGTGTGGGTGAAGCGGATCGCGCCGGGCCGGAGCTGGAACTCGGCGTAGCCGGCGAGCGCGCCGTCGGTGCGGATCTCGTAGCGGGACTCGTCGTCGACGCGGGTGACGGTGATGTCGGTCATCGGAGGCTCCTTCGAGGCGTGTGGATCCAACCTACGCCCGCGGGATGCGATCGGGGGCGCCCGGCGTCGGTGGGGGTCGTTACGCTGGAGGGATGCCGCAGACCCCCCGTGATCCGTACGAGGATCTGCCCTACGCCGATGAGCCGTGGGACGCCCCGGGGTGGGAGCCGTCCGAGCCGCCCGAGCCGATGGACTGGGAGCCCCAGGGTGCGGGGTACGAGCCGCCGCTCGACTGGGGGCCCGGTCCCGTGACACCGGTGACCACCGGGGCCGGGCGGTCGGCGACCAGCCCGTCGGCACCCTCCAGGGCATCCGCTCCCGCGGCACGCCGCGCGGCGCCGAGCCGGTACCCGACCGCCGCCGAGGCGCTGCACACGGTCTTCGGCTACGACGAGTTCCGTGGCGACCAGGCGGCGATCGTCGAGCAGGTCATCGCCGGCGGCGACGCGGTCGTGCTCATGCCCACCGGCGGCGGCAAGAGCGTCACCTATCAGGTGCCCGCGCTCGTGCGGGAGGGCACGGGCCTCGTGGTCAGCCCGCTGATCGCCCTCATGCACGACCAGGTCGACGCACTGCGGGCCAACGGCGTGAACGCCGCCTACCTCAACTCGACGCAGTCGATCGACGAGCGCCGTGACGTCGAGCGCGCCTACGTCGCAGGCGAGATCGATCTGCTGTACGTCGCTCCCGAGCGACTGTCGTCTCCGCAGACCACCGCGCTCCTGCAGCGGGGAACCCTCAGCGTCATCGCCATCGACGAGGCCCACTGCGTGTCGCAGTGGGGGCATGACTTCCGCCCCGACTACCTCGCGCTGGGCGACCTCGGCGAGCGGTTCCCCGGGGTCCCGCGCATGGCGCTCACCGCGACCGCCACCCGGGCCACGCACAAGGAGCTCACCGAGCGACTGCACCTCGACGACGCGAAGCACTACGTCGCGAGCTTCGACCGACCCAACATCCAGTACCGCATCGTGCCGAAGGTCGATCCGCGCAAGCAGCTCGTCTCGTTCATCCGTGCGCAGCCCGAGGGATCGGTCGGCATCGTCTACGCGCTCAGCCGCAAGTCGGTCGAGCAGACGGCCGCGTACCTCGCCGCGCAGGGATTCGACGCACTGCCGTATCACGCAGGGCTCCCCGCCGAGGTGCGCGCGACCAACCAGTCGCGGTTCCTGCGCGAGGACGGCGTCGTGATGGTCGCCACGATCGCCTTCGGGATGGGCATCGACAAGCCCGACGTGCGGTTCGTCGCCCACATCGACCTGCCCAAGTCCGTCGAGGGCTACTACCAGGAGACGGGGCGCGCGGGGCGCGACGGAGAGCCGTCGATCGCGTGGATGGCGTACGGACTGGGCGACGTGGTGCAGCAGCGCCGCATGATCGATCAGAGCCCCGGCGACCGCACCTTCAAGATGCGCCTCGGACAGCACCTCGACGCGATGCTCGCGCTCTGCGAGACGGTGGAATGCCGTCGGCAGAACCTGCTCGGGTATTTCGGGCAGGAGTCGCAGCCGTGCGGCAACTGCGACACGTGTCTCGACGAGACCGAGACGTTCGACGGGCTGGTCCCTGCCCAGAAGCTCCTGTCGACGATCGTGCGGCTCAAGCGCGAGCGCAATCAGTCCTTCGGCGCGGGGCACCTGATCGACATCCTCCGCGGGGCCTCGACCGAGCGCATCCGCCAGCAGGGGCACGAGAAGCTCGCCACCTACGGCATCGGCGCAGACCTCTCCGACCAGGACTGGCGCAGCGTGGTCCGTCAGCTGCTCGCGCGCGGCATCGTCGCCGCGCAGGGCGACTACGGCACGCTGGCCCCCGGTGACCTCGCCCCGGGCGTGCTGAAGGGCGAGGTCGCGGTGCCGCTGCGCAAGGACACGATCGGGCGTCCGACGTCATCCCCGCGGGCGCGCAAGGCGAGCGCGGCGGATGCTCTCGATGCCGGCGACCGTCCTCTCTTCGAGGCGCTGCGCGCCTGGCGGGCCGAGACGGCGCGCGAGCAGGGCGTGCCGGCGTACATCGTGTTCGGAGACGCCACGCTGCGTGCGCTCGCCGAGCATCGCCCCGCCTCGCTCGCCGACCTCGACGGCATCACCGGCATCGGTGCGAAGAAGCGCGACGCCTACGGCGACGGCGTGCTCGCGGTCATCGCCGCGGCCTGAGCGCGGGCGGGCCGCAGCGCGGGCCGGCATGCGGCGCCTACCTTCGTGCGGGGTGAAGCAGGTCAGCGAGATGCGCACGCAGGTGGCTCGCGACATCGACCGCCCCGCGGTCGTACAGCCACTGGTACTGCAGGCCGTCCCACATCGCGATCAGCCAGACGGCCTCGTGCTCCGGGTCGCGATGCGCCGACAGGTCGCCGTCGCGCTGGGCGAGACGGAAGAGCTCGGCGAAATAGTCGATGGCCCGCGCGAAGCGGTCGGCGAAGTACGCGTGCGCGGGGTGCGCCGACGGCACCGCCTCGCAGGACAGCACCGCGTACACCTCGATCAGCCCCGGCTCATCGAGGGCGCTGACGGTCGCGCCGTCCGGGATGCTCCGCAGCGCATCGCTCGCCCGCTCGGGTGGCGCACCGCCGGCACGGTCCTCGATCGCGCGGTCGCGTTCTGCGAGCACTGCGCTCAGCAGCAGCTCTTTGCTCGGGTAGTGGTGCAGCAGCGTGGATTTCGACACGCCGACGGCTTTCGCGATGTCGCTGAGGCTGGTGTCGCCGTAGCCCCCGCGGGCGAACAGATGCATGGCATCGGCGAGGATCTGCGCGCGTCGCCGCCGCCCGGACGCATACCCGGCTGCGGCCGCGGCGTCGTTGTCGGCCAAGGCCGTCTGCAGCGAGGGAGGGGGTCCGGATGCCGTCGTGGTCGGCGCCTGCTGATCGGGTTCGCGCCAGCCCGGGGGCAGCGCCCACAGCGACTCCCGCTCTTCGAGCATCCGCACGACGTCGACGCGGTCGGGCAGATACTGCGAGATCAGCTGCAGTCCGTCCCATCCGGCCATGTGCCGCGTGGTCTCCTCCGCCACCGCGCGGTCGGGGTCGATCGTCCCGTGCAGGGCCGCGTCTGACATCACCTCCGTGCTGAGAGCGCGCAGCCTCTCGTACCGGTCTCTCATCCGCTCGTGCGCGGGATGCTCGGGGGCCGAGGCCTCGCCGGTGAGAGCGGCGAAGAGCTCGAGGTAGCCGGGTGTGCGGGCATTGCGGCGCGCGACGTCGGCGAAGATCAGCTCGCCGGACTCGGCGGCGGCCGCGAGGAGGTCGAATGACGCCTCGTTGTCGGATTCGAAACCGGCCACGACCTCGGCGAGCAGGTCGTCCTTCGAGGTGAAATGACCGAGGAGTCCGGGGTGGCTGACCGAGGCGGCTGCGGCGATGTCCCGCAGCGAGGTCGAGCGGTACCCATGGGCGACGAAGAGAGAGCGCGCCGCGTCGATGATGCGCTGCCGGGTCGCGGCGGTGCGCGCCTGACGTGACTTCGTCGTGGTCTCTGTCGTCATCACCGCCCCCTTCCCTCCATTCTCCCTCATTACCAACCGGTAGATATTCACTTACCAGTCGGTCGAGATTCGTGTATCGTCGTCCTCGAGCCGAGTCGCGGACGACCGGCGAACCTGTGCCCGAAAGGACCCCCCGTGACAGAGCTGTCATCGGCCGCCACCGCGGCTGCCGCCGGAACCACCGGTGTGAAACTTCCCGGAACCACCCCGCGCAAGACTCCGCGCGGCTACACCCCCGGCCTCGCCGCCGTGAACTTCGGCGTGTACCTGGCGCTCCTCACCCCTGTCATGGTGTCGATGGCCTTCAAGATCCAGCGCCTCGATCCGGTGAACACCGAGGGCAGCCTCGGTCTCGTGATGGGCGTCGGCGCCGCCTTCGCCCTCATCGCGAACCCGCTCGTCGGTCGACTGTCGGATCGCACCACCTCCCGGTGGGGCATGCGGCGACCGTGGATCCTCGGCGGCGCCATCGTCGGCCTCGGCGGCTTCGTGATCATCGGCGCCGCGACGTCGGTGCTCGTCGTCATGCTCGCATGGTGCCTCGTCCAGGCATCGATGAATGCGGTCCTCGCCGCGGCGAACGCGACCCTGCCCGACCAGGTCCCCGTCTCGAGCCGCGGCAAGGTCTCGGGAATCGTCGGCATCACGACCCCCATCGGCATCCTCGCCGGCAGCTTCATCGTCAACTTCCTGCCCGGTGACTTCGAGCGGTTCGTCGTGCCCGCCGTCATCGCGCTGATCCTCGTCATCGTCTTCGTGCTCACGCTCAAGGACCGACGCCTCACCGAGAAGCCTGCGACGCCCTTCACGATCGGCACGTTCTTCGGCTCGTTCGTGTTCAACCCCCGCAAGCACCCCGACTTCGGCTGGACCTGGCTGACCAAGTTCTTCGTGATGTTCGGCTACGCCGGCATCGCGACCTTCCTCCCGCTCTACCTCGTGACCAAGTTCGCCCTCGACGAGCAGGGCGCTGTGGGAACCATCCTGATCGCCAACCTCGCCTCGATGGCGGCGATGGCCATCTCCGCGCCGCTCGGGGGCTTCCTCTCCGACAAGATCGGCAAGCGCCGTCCGTTCGTCGCGATCGCCGGGCTGATCATGGTCGTCGGCCTCGTGATCCTCGCCGTCGCTCCGTCTATCCCCGTCGTGATCGTCGCGCAGGCCATCATCGGTCTGGGGGCCGGCTCGTTCCTCTCGGTCGATCTGGCTCTCGCGACCGAGGTGCTCCCGAATCCCGACGACGTGGCCAAGGATCTCGGCGTGCTGAACATCGCCAACGCGCTGCCCCAGTCGATCGCACCCGCGATCGCGCCGAGCGTCATCGCGCTCGGGGCGGCCACCCCGCTCGGCGGCTACACGACCTGGTACCTGTTCGGTGCGCTCGTCGCACTGGCCGGCGCCGTGCTCGTCTACCGCATCAAGGGAGTCAAGTGACCATGACCATGACCACGACCGACGCGATCACCGCGCGCCCGTGGCTCGACGCGAGCCTCCCTGTCGACGACCGCGTGCAGCTCCTCCTCGATGAGATGACCGTCGACGAGAAGGCGGGTCTCTTCTTCCACACCATGATCGCGATCGGCGACCTCGACGAGGCGAACCCCGTCTTCGCGACCCCGAGCGCGCGCGAGTTCGTGCACGTCAAGAACATGACCCACTTCAACCTGCTCGGTGCGGCGCCGACCGGGCGGGAGATCGCGGCATGGCAGAACGCCCTGCAGCGGCTCGCCGCGAGCACTCGGCTCGGGATCCCGGTGACGCTGTCGACCGATCCTCGTCACTCGTTCAGCGAGAACCCCGGCGCCTCGATCCTCGCGGGTCCCTTCTCGCAGTGGCCCGAGACCCTCGGGCTCGCGGCGACGAGAGACCCCGACCTGGTGCAGCGCTTCGCCGATATCGCCCGTCAGGAATATACGGCGGTGGGACTGCGCGTCGCGCTGCATCCGCAGGTGGATCTGGCGACCGAACCGCGCTGGGCGCGGCAGACCGCGACGTTCGGAGAGGACGCCGAACTGTCCGGCATTCTCGGAGCGGCATATATCCGGGGCTTCCAGGGCGCATCCTTCGGGCCGGGTTCCGTGTCGACCATGACGAAGCACTTCCCCGGTGGCGGACCCCAGAAGGACGGCGAGGATCCGCACTTCCCGTATGGGCGGGAGCAGGTCTACCCGGGCGGCCGGTTCGAGCTGCATCTGAAGCCCTTCGAGGACGCCCTCGCCGCCGGCACGAGACAGATGATGCCGTACTACGGCATGCCTGTCGGCACCGAGTTCGAAGAGGTCGGTTTCGGCTTCAACAGGTCGGTGATCACGGGTCTGCTCCGCGAGCGGTTCGGCTTCGACGGCCTGGTCTGCACCGACTGGGGGCTCATCAACGACGCCGAGATCTTCGGTCAGCCCTTCCCCGCCAGGGCGTGGGGGGTCGAGGACCTGACGCCGCGGGAGCGGATGCGCAAGGTGATCGACGCGGGCGTCGACCAGTTCGGTGGCGAGGACTGCCCTGAGCTGCTGCTCGAGCTCGTCGCCGACGGCTCGGTGACCGAGGAGCGGCTGGACGTCTCGGCCCGACGGATCCTCCGCGAGAAGTTCGAGCTCGGTCTCTTCGAAGACCCGTTCGTCGATGAGGATGCGGCCGACGAGGTCGTGGGGCGAGCCGAGTTCCGCGCGGCAGGGGAGGCCGCCCAGCGGGCGTCGGTGACAGTGCTCACGAACCGGGGCGCTCTGCCGTTCGCCACCGGACTGCGTCTGTACGTCGAGGGTGTCGAGAACGAGGTCGCGTCCGCCTACGGCGAGGTCGTCGCGACTCCCGCAGAGGCCGATCTCGCGATCGTCCGGCTGCAGGCTCCCTTCGAGCAGCGAGACACCACGTTCGAGAACTTCTTCCACGCGGGGTCGCTCGAGTTCACCGAGGAGGTCGTCGCTCACGTGCGCGAGATCGCCGCCGCCGTGCCGACCGTCGTCGACGTGCTCGCGGATCGGCCCCCGATCCTCCAGCCGATCGTCGACGCCGCGACCGCGGTCACGGTCAACTGGGGGGCGTCGGGCGCCGCCCTTCTCGATGTCCTCAGCGGAGCTGCGCCCGCGCGCGGTGCGCTGCCCTTCGACCTTCCCCGCTCGATGGCGGCGGTCGAGGAATCGCGACCCGACGTGCCGTTCGACACCGCCGATCCGCTCTTCCGATTCGGTCACGGCCTCACCCTCTGACGAGCGATCGTCCCACCCTCGGACGAGCGATCGTCTGCGCCCCCGGCACCGCCCGGCAGCATCCCGGAACCGCCCCGCAGGTCTGACCTGCGGGGCGGTTCTGCGTGCCTCGAGAGCTCTTCGGTCGTGTGGCGATTCGTCTTCACGCGTGCGGCCTGGAACGCAACCTGTGGATCGGTTTCCGTCGAAGGCATCCGAATGTCTTCCGGTATTACGGCTGGGGCACCATCACTGGACGATTCCTGGACTTAACCCGTGAGATACCGCAATACTGTCTGGGCATGCGCTCGGTCGACACCTGTCGACGCCTGGGGAGGGCCTTGTGAAGCGGAACATCTGCATCACGGGAGAGGCGAATGGAAATTCTTGAGGGGAAGGCTCTGCGGCGGCGCAGGGCCATCGGGGGAGGCATCGCCGGCGTGACCGTCGGCGCCGTGATCCTGGCGAGTGCACTGATACCGACAGCGGCGAACGCCGCTCCCGGCGACGAGTCCGCATCGAGCTCACGATTCCTGAGCGGGAGCCTCCTGCTCGGGGGAGTGCCGCTCGACGACGTGGTCGAGCTCGCCGGTGTGGAGACGAGCAACAACGGCGTTCCGACGCCCGACACCGAGACGGGCTCGCTCGATCTCACCGCGTTGAATGCTCTGAACCTCGAGATCCCGGGTGGCCTCAGCGTGCCGCTCAGCGGCTTCCTCCAGCTCGGCGCCGTGAACCAGTATTCGCAGTCGTCGGATGCGGGCGTCTCGCGCGCCGCGACCGGGGCCGTGAACGACAGCGGCGTCGTCGACACCACGGGCGGCGGAGCGTATCCCGCGAACGCCTCCCTGAACCTCCAGGGTCTGCTCGGATCCACCGTCACCGCAGCGGTCGCCGACCTCGACATCTCGCTCGAGGCGATCAGCTCCGAGGTGTCGCTCGACGGCACCGGCACGGTCGCGCGTGACTACAACGTCGCAGGGGGAGACCTGCAGCTGACGCTGCCCGCGGTCGGCGGCCTGGCGACGACTCTCACCGGGCCCGGCGGAGTGGCATCGACGGTCGATGCCGCCGTGGCCACGCTGGCCGGCCCGAACGGGCTGCTCGCCGGGGCGCTCGCGACACTGAACGGGGTGCTCGGCCCGATCGTCGGCGCCGACGGTGTCGAGATCAGCATCAACTCAAACGTGACCGGCGCGCTGAACACCGTGCTCGACACCCCCGTCGGCGACGGCGTGGTCACGGTCGATCTGCGCACGGGCGCCGTCGGGGCAGACCTCGACGCCCTGCTCGCCGACACGACCGGCCACGGTCTCAACGGGCTCGGAGTCAACGAGGAGGTGCTGTCGACCGCGGTGCTGAACAACCTCATCACCCGCGTGGGCAACGTCCTCGAGACGGTTCCCGCGCTCGTCCAGACCGCGCTCACCTCGACGCTCAACGCCGCGACGCTGAACGTGAACGTCGGCGTGTGCCTCGTCGAAGTCGTGGGCTGCGTCACCGGTCTGCAGGTCTCGGTCCCCGACCAGACACTGGGCAGCGTCGTGGCGGGAACCGCCACGGCGACCATCGCGCTCACGGTCGCGGGCCTTCCGGTCGTCATCCCGGTCGGAACGCTCCTCGGTGCGCTGACCGGGCCGCTCAACTCCACCCTGTTCGGACCGACGGGTGTGATCGCGACGGTCATCCCGACGGTGACCACCGCCGTCACCTCGATCGTCACGGCGCTCGACCCGGTGGTCGGGCTCCTGAACGGCGTGGTCTCGCTGCGCGGCAACGTGCAGCCGGACAACGGCCCGATCTACAGCCAGGAGGCGTTCGTCCTCACCGTGGGTGATCTGCTCGGAACCGGCGGCGTCGGAACCATCGTCCTCGCACACGCGCAGGCGGGGCCCAACGCTGTCGCAGTGGCGGTACCCGCCGTCGATGCGGCGCCCACCGTGCAGGCGGGCACCGCCCTTCCCGTGACAGGCTCCGGCTGGCCCGCGAACACCGACGTGGCCGTGACGGTCACCGCCCCGGGCGGCGGCGCGGTCGCAGGTCCGGTCACGCTGACGACCGACGGAGCGGGGGGCTTCACAGGATCCGTCCCCATCCCCGTGGGGACGACCCCCGGTGCCGGCTTCACCGTCACCGCCACGGACGGCACGAGCACCGCTACCGACACGACCGAGGTCACCGCAGCGGCGGCGATCGACGCGGCACCCGCTGTGCAGGCAGGCACCGACCTTCTCGTCTCCGGAACGAACTGGCCCGCGAACACGCAGGTCTCGGTGCAGCTCACGGCCCCAGGCGGGGGCGCGAACATCGGCGGTCCCGAACCCGTCACCACCGACGGCTCCGGCTCGTTCACGCTCGACTACCCCGTACCCGCAGGAACTCCTGCGGCGGCCGGCTACACGGTCACGGCCACCGTCGGCACTCAGACGGCGACGGACACGACCGAGGTGACGGATGCTCCGGTCGCGGCGATCGATGCCGCGGCGACGGTGCAGGCCGGAACGAACCTCGCGGTCTCGGGAACGACCTGGCCCGCGAACACCCTGGTGTCGGTGCAGCTGACCGCTCCCGGTGGCGGCGCGAACGTCGGCGGTCCTGAGACGGCGACCACGAACGGCGCCGGCGAGTTCACACTGGACTACCCCGTGCCCGCTTCGGCGGTTCCCGGCACCGCGTACACGGTCACGGCGACCGCAGGTGCGGTCACGGCGATCGACACGACGGAGGTCACGGCCGCCGCGGCAGTGGATGCGGCGGACACCGTGCAGGCAGGCACCAGCCTTCCCCTCACGGGTACCGGCTGGCCGGCGAACACCGAAGTGACGGTGCAGCTGACCGCACCGGGCGGCGGCAACGTCGGCGGCCCTGAGACGGTGACGACCGACGGAACGGGCGGCTTCACGCTGGACTACCCGGTCCCCGGTGGCGCAGTCCCCGGCCCGGGATACACGGTCACGGCGACCGTCGGCACCCAGACGGCGACCGACACGACCGAGGTGACGGCCGCGGCAGCGGTCGACGCCGCCGACACGGTGCAGGCGGGCGCGAGCCTTCCGATCACCGGAACCGGCTGGCCGGCGAACACCGATGTGACGGTGCAGCTGACCGCCCCCGGCGGGGGCGCGAACGTCGGCGGTCCGCTGGTGGTGACCACCGACGGCTCGGGAGGGTTCACGGCGGACTACCCGGTTCCCGCGAACACCGCGCCGGCGACGGGATACATCGTGACGGCCACCGTCGGCGGTCAGACCGCGACCGACACGACCCAGGTCACGGCCGCGGCGACGGTCGATGCTGCGGCGACGGTCGAGGCGGGAACGACTCTCGCGGTCTCCGGCACCAACTGGCCGGCGAACACCGATGTCACGGTGCAGCTGACCGCGCCGGGCGGCGCGGTGATCGGCACGCCGCAGGTGGTGACGACGGGCGCACTCGGCGGCTTCACGCTGCAGTACCCGGTCCCGGCCGGAACTCCTGCAGGCACGGGCTACACGGTCACCGCGACCGCCGGAACCCAGACGGCCACCGATACCACCGAGGTCATCGCGGCCCCGGTCGTGGTCGATGCCGCAGCGTCGGTGCCTGCGGGCACCAACCTCGCCGTCACCGGAACGGGCTGGCCCGTGAACGCCTCGGTCTCGCTGCAGCTCACTGCACCGAGCGGTGGCGCGGAGGTCGGAGGACCGGTGACCGCGACGACCGACGAGTTCGGTGCGTTCACGGTGAACTATCCGGTTCCCGCCGACACGGCTCCGGGCACCGGATACACGCTCACGGCCACGTCGGGTGCGGTCAGCGCCACGGACACCACCGAGGTGACCGCGGGCGACCCGGGCGATGTCAACACGAACGCGGCGGCCTCGGCATCCGCATCGGCTGACGCGACCGCAGACGGCGACCCGTCGGCGCAGGCGGCAGCAGAAGCTGCCGCGCTCGCCGATGCGACGTCGGATGCCTCCGCGGCAGCCACGGTCGATGCGACGTCTGCGGCTCAGGCCGCGGCGACGACGGACGCCTCGACCACCGCATCCACCGATGTCACCTCCACGGCCAACGCCTCGGCGGCGGTCGCGGCGCAGGCGGCGGCTCAGGCAGACGCGTCGGACGACGTGAACGCTGATGCCTCCACGGCGGCGGATGCGAACTCCGCGGCCTCGTCGGAGTCGGCGGCGACGGCGGATTCGTCGACGAACGCCTCCTCCGAGGCCTCGGCCAACACGAACGCGGCGGCCTCGGCATCCGCGTCGGCCGACGCGACCGCAGACGGCGACCCGTCGGCGCAGGCGGCGGCGGAGTCTGCGGCGTTCTCGGATGCGACAGCGGTCGCCTCTGCGGCGGCGGATGCCAGTGCGGAGTCGGCGGCTGAGGCCGCGGCGCTCACGGCGGCCTCGACGGATGCCTCGACCACCTCCACCTCCACGGCCAACGCCTCGGCGGCGGTCGCGGCGCAGGCGGCGGCTCAGGCAGACGCGTCGGACGACGTGAACGCTGATGCCTCCACGGCGGCGGACGCGAACTCCGCGGCCTCGTCGGAGTCGGCGGCGACGGCGGATTCGTCGACGAACGCCTCCTCCGAGGCCTCGGCCAACACGAACGCGGCGGCTTCGGCATCCGCGTCGGCGAACGCCGATGCCTCGACCGATGCGATCGCGGAGGCGGCAGCTCAGGCTGCGGCGTTCGCCGACGCGACGGCTGACGGTTCGGCTGCGGCCGACCCGGCGGCGCAGGCGGCGGCCGAATCGTCGGCGACGGCGACGTCGTCGACGGCGGCCACGGCGGACGCCACCTCCGAGGCGAACGCCGGTGCGGCGATCGCGGCACAGGCGGCGGCGCTGGCAGACGCGTCGACGGACACCGCGGCTGAGGCCTCGGCGGCGTCGGACGCGAGCACCAGTGCGGCATCGAACTCGAGCGCGGCGGCGATCGCCAGCGCATCGACCGATGCCTCCTCGGATGCGGTCGCCTCGGCGGACGCCTCTGCGGCTGCCGACCCGTCGGCCGAGGTCAACACCAACGCCTCGGCCTCGGCATCGGCATCGGCGCAGGCCGACGACGACAGCAACGCCTCGGTGGAGGCGGCGGCGGTCGCTGCGGCACTCGCCGACGCGACCAGCACCGCCTCGGCGGCGGCCGACGTGACGGCTGACGCCTCGGCGGCGGCTGCGGCGACGGACGACGCATCGACCGATGCCTCGACCACGGCCACCACGGATGCGAACGCCTCGACGGCGGCTGCAGCCCAGGCGGCGGCGCAGGCCGATGCGACCTCGACGAGTGCGGCTGACGCCTCGGCTTCGGCCGACGCCGACCCGAACGCGTCGGCGGCTGCAGCGGCCAACGCCTCGTCGTCTGCGACGGCATCCGCCTCGGCGGCGGCTGATGCGTCGGCGGCGGCCACGGCATCTGCATCCGCGGACGCCACGGCATCTGCATCCGCGTCGGCTGACGCGGCAGCGGATCCGACCGGACGGATCGCCATCACGATCAAGGTCCCGGTGCTGGAGCGCGGCGCGCTGCAGACCGCGGTGGGCACCGGGTTCCAGCCCGGCGAGACCGTCTCCGGTGTGATGACATCCGACCCGATCGCGTTGGGGACCCAGGTCGCCGACGCGCAGGGCACGGTCACCTTCACCTGGAAGGTCCCGTCCTCGACGGATCTCGGAACGCACGCCGTGACACTCACCGGAGCGACCTCCGGCAGCGTCTCGGCCGACTTCCGGGTCGTCGCCTCGGGCCTGGCCACCACCGGTGGCGAGATCCAGGGCGGATGGATCGCACTGGCGGCGCTGCTGCTGATGCTCGGTCTGGGGGCGACGCGCATCGCGCGCTCCCGCAGGCCGATGGTCCAGACCGAGTAGATCGCAGCGCGGATCACGGAGAGGTCGGGGTCGTCGGAGCGACGACCCCGACCCCTCGGTGACGAGAGAGATGTGGATGGCACGATGTCGGGTATCTCATCGACGGAGCACGACGCCGCGGAGCGGACCGACGCGGTCGTCGCACGACCGCGTCCGACCTGGTGGGTCAAGCTCATAGCCTTCGCGGCCTGTCTGCTCACGCTCTGGCACGTGGGGGCGTCGTTCCTGTGGATCGCGCCGTATTCGGCGCTGCGGGAGATCCCCACGCAGCAGGTGCTGTCGGGATACATGCTGCCGATGTTCGGTCAGTCGTGGAGCGTGTTCGCCCCCGAGCCGATCAACGGCGACTACCACTTCAACGTCCGAGCCGTCATCGAGAAGGACGGCGAGGAGGTCGAGACCGGCTGGGTGAGCGCGACCGACGTCGAGCTCTCGATGATCCGGTACAACCTCATGCCGCCGCGCGCCGGCATCCAGTCGAGCGAGGTCGCCAGCGGCCAGATGAACGCCTTCAACAAGCTCAACGCCGACCAGAAGGCCATCGTCGGGCTCGACTTCGCCGAGGGCGACGGGGAGGCCTGGATGGTCCGCTCCTTCGACGAGCTCGAGGGCGACAACCCGTCGACCGAGGCGTACATGGCCGAGGAGCACCTCTCCACCGCCTACGCCACGCAGGTCGCCTACGCGATCTGGGGAGCGGATGCCGTCATCAAGGTGCAGTACCGGGTGAGCCGCCAGAACGTCGTCCCCTACGCGGATCGCAACGACCCCGGTGCCCAGCGACCGGATCCGACGTTCTCGACCACCGGGTGGCGACTCCCTATAGAAGAGGAAGGGCAGAGCCGCGAGAACTTCGCGAACACCTTCCGCGGCCAGTTCGAGAGGATCCAGCCGTGAGCGCACCGACCAGGACCGCGTCCTCCACGGCGAAGACGGCCAAGACGGGGAAGACGCCGAAGACGGAGAAGAAGGCACCGGCCGCCCAGGGTGCGGCATCGACGCGCGCCACGACCACCGCACCTGCGCCCCCCGCTCCCGCTCCGGCGGCTCCCGTTCCCGCTCCGTCACCGTCCGGCGCTCCCGGCGGAACGCCGCCGCGGTCGTTCCTCACCCGCCTGCTGAGCTTCGCCTCGTCGATGATCGCCGGACTCTGGTCGATGGTGCTCTCTGCCATCGACCGCATCTCGGCGTTCGTCGGCGACTGGCTCTTCTCGGGCAAGAAGGCGCTGTACGGTCTCGCCGTCACCCGCATCCTGTTCGGCGTGACCGCGCTCGGCCTGCTCGCCGCGAACTTCGGCACACGTCTGTACACCTTCGGGTCGGGATCGGCCTGGAACGGCGAGCTCGTCGAGCCCGTGAGCGAGTTCCCGAAGATCTGGGTGTTCAGCGCCTTCCACCCGGCGATGGGCAACGACGTCCTCTACACCGCGCTCTACCTGCTGCTCGGCGTTCTCGCGGTGCTGTTCGTGCTGGGCTGGCGGTTCCGCATCGTGCTGCCGGTGTTCTTCTGCCTGTGGATCGGCTTCGTCGAGGCCAACGACATGGTGGGCGACCAGGGCGACAACATGTTCCGCATCGCGCTGCTGCTGCTGTTCTTCGCCGATCCCGCCGCGCGATGGTCGCTGGATGCGAAGCGCCGCGCGAAGAGCGGTGAATGGTTCAGGCCCGGCAGTCAGCCGGCGCTGCTGGGCACGGTGTTCCACAACCTCGCCCTCGTGGCCCTCACGGCGCAGGTGTGCTTCGTGTACGCCTCGGGTGCGCTGTACAAGGCCGGCGGTGCGCCGTGGGAAGAGGGGTATGCGGTCTACAACCCGCTGCATACCGCACGGTTCGGCACCTGGCCGGTGCTCAGCGATCTGGTGACGTCGTGGGGGCCGATGGTCGTCGCGGCGACCTGGGGATCGATCATCCTGCAGGTGGCGTTCCCGCTGATGCTGCTGACACGACCCACGCGTCTGATCGGGCTCGTCGGCATCCTCTCCTTCCACATCGGTATCGGCGTGCTCATGGGGCTGCCCTGGTTCTCGCTGACGATGATCGCGATCGACTCGATCTTCATCCGCGATCGCACCTGGGCGCGTCTGAGCGCAGGGACACGGCGGCGGTGGGAGCAGACGAAGGCGTCGCCTCCGCCCGGAGCGGTGGAGCCGTCGGCGTCAGAGGCATCACGGGTCGCGTCTGTGGGCTGACCACAATCGTGTCGGTCCACCGGATCGGTGCGGCTTGGAGGATGGGTACAGGCGACTTCTGAGGATGTTGTCGCAGACCTACCATGAAGGCATCCCTACTTCCCTCTGAGAGGAACGCTCATGGTCGACGCCGCCGTCCGTCCGAAGACGACCCGCCCTCACCCCCGCACCGCCGACGCGAATCTGCGGATCGACGTCGCCCGTGTCACCGATCTGCTGATGGGCACCTGGGCGGACACCCGCCGCGAAGCGCGCGAGATGATCAAGGACTCGGCGTTCTGGCGTGACGATGCGCTCGGCAAGGACGAGCACCGCGAGCGCGTGCTCAGCCAGCTGCACCTTCTGGTGGAGAAGAAGGCCGTGCACCGCGCCTTTCCCAAGGCTCTGGGCGGCGAGGAGAACAACGGCGGCAACATCGCGGGCTTCGAGGAGCTCGTCGTCGCCGACCCCAGCCTGCAGATCAAGTCGGGTGTGCAGTGGGGGCTCTTCGGCTCGGCCATCCTGCAGCTCGGCACGGCGGAGCACCACGCGAAGTGGTTGCCCGGTGTCATGGACCTCTCGATCCCCGGCGCGTTCGCGATGACCGAGATCGGACACGGGTCCGATGTCGCCGCCGTCGGGACGACCGCGACGTACGACCCCGCGACGGAGGAGTTCGTGATCAACACCCCGTTCCGGGGTGCCACGAAGGAGTACCTCGGCAACGCGGCGCTGCACGGCATCGCCGCGACCGTGTTCGCGCAGCTGATCACGAAGGGCGTCAACCACGGCGTGCACTGCTTCTACGTTCCGCTTCGCGGCGACGACGGGAAAGATCTGCCCGGCATCGGCCGTGAGGACGACGGCCTGAAGGGCGGCCTCAACGGCATCGACAACGGGCGCCTGAGCTTCGACCACATCCGCATCCCCCGCACGAACCTACTGAACAAGTACGGCGACGTGGCCGCCGACGGCACGTACTCGAGCGCGATCGACAGCCCCGGTCGACGCTTCTTCACGATGCTGGGCACCCTGGTGCAGGGGCGCGTGTCGCTCGACGGCGCGGCCTGCTGGGCGTCCGCCCTCGGACTGAAGATCGCGATCACCTATGCGACCCAGCGTCGCCAGTTCGACGGCGCAGACGGGCAGGAGGTCGTGCTGCTCGACTACGGCAAGCACCAGCGCCGTCTGTTCCCGCGTCTGGCCACGACCTACGCGCAGATCTTCGCGCACGACGAGTTCCTGCAGAAGTTCGACGGCGTGTTCTCGGGCCGCATCGACACCCCCGAGGACCGCGAGGATCTCGAGACGCTGGCCGCAGCCCTCAAGCCGCTGTCGACCTGGCACGCCCTCGACACCCTCCAGGAGGCGCGCGAGGCCTGCGGCGGTGCCGGCTTCATGTTCGAGAACCGTCTCGTCGGACTCCGCGCCGACCTCGACATCTACGTGACCTTCGAGGGTGACAACAACGTGCTGCTGCAGCTGGTGGGCAAGCGTCTGCTCACCGACTACGCCAAGCAGTTCACCGGCAAGGATGCGGCGGCCCTGGCCAAGTTCGCGGTGGGGATGACCGCGGGCAAGCTGTTCCACGGCGCCGGCCTTCGCCAGTTCGGGCAGTCGGTCGTCGACCTCGGACAGGTGTCGCGGTCGGTCGAGAACGGACTGCGCGAGGAGCAGCAGCACCAGCTGCTCGCCGAGCGCGTGCAGCAGATGGTGGCCGACATCGCCGGACGCCTGCGCCCTGCGGGCAAGGACAAGGTGCTCGGCGCCCAGCTGTTCAACGAGAACCAGGCCGAGCTGATCGAGGCGGCCAGGGCACACGGAGAGCTGCTGCAGTGGGAGGCGTTCACCGACGCGCTGCGGCGCATCGAGGATCCCGACACCAAGAAGGTGCTCACCTGGCTGCGCGACCTGTTCGGGCTGCAGCTCATCGAGAAGCACCTCGCCTGGCACCTCATCAACGGGCGGCTGTCGACGCAGCGCGCCGCCGCGGTCTCCCGCTACATCGACCGCCTGTGCACGCGTCTGCGTCCGCACGCTCTCGACCTCGTCGACGCATTCGGCTACGAGCCGGAGCACGTGCGGGCACCGATCGCCTCGGGCGCGGAGCGTCGGCGTCAGGACGAGGCGCGCGAGTACTACGCAGCGCTCGCGGCATCCGGCGAGGCTCCGGTGCTGGAGAAGACGCTGAAGAAGAACGCCAGGCGCTGACCTCGCGTTCGCAATTCCGCAGGAACGGCCCCCCACCCCGTGTGCGGGGCCGTTCCTGCATCCGGGGCCGACGTTCGTGCGGAATCGCGCACGCCGACCGATGGCCGAGGTCGGGATCGACACAGGTTCGGCCCGTAAGGTCGACGGGTTCTACCCGATTCCACCCGAGGAGCCCGTGATGACCCGTGTCCACGCTTACGCCGCACCCAGCGAAGCCGCACCGCTCGAGAAGACCGTCATCGAGAGGAGGGAGCTCGGTGCCCACGACATCCTGATCGACATCGCCTTCGCCGGCATCTGCCACTCCGACATCCACACGGTCCGCGGCGATTGGGGCCCGCAGAGCTATCCGCTCGCACCGGGTCACGAGATCGCGGGAACCGTCGCCGCCGTCGGCTCCGACGTGACCAGGCACTCCGTCGGCGACCGCGTCGGCGTGGGATGCCTCGTCAACTCCTGCGGCGAGTGCCGCAACTGCGAGCGCGGCGACGAGCAGTTCTGCTCCCGCGGCGCCGTCTTCACCTATGGCAGCACCGATCGTGACGGCTCGATCACGCAGGGCGGCTACTCGGAGCAGGTCGTCGTGACCGAGTCGTTCGCCGTCCGCATCCCCGACGCCCTCGCGCTCGATGTCGCCGCTCCGCTGCTCTGCGCGGGCATCACGACCTACTCGCCGCTTCGCCACTGGAACGTCGGACCCGGCTCGCGCGTGGCCGTCGTGGGTCTCGGAGGTCTCGGACACATGGCCGTGCAGATCGCCCATGCCCTGGGCGCCGAGGTCACCGTGCTGTCGCAGACGCTGAACAAGAAGGATGACGGGCTGCGCCTCGGCGCCGACCACTACTACGCCACGAGCGACCCCGAGACCTTCGCGTCGCTGGGCGGATCGTTCGACGTGATCCTCAACACCGTGAGCGCGGTCGTCGACCTGCGCGCCTACCTCGGGCTGCTCGATGTGGGCGGCTCGATGGTCTGCGTGGGGGCGCCCGCCGAACCGCTGCCCGTGCAGGTGATGTCGCTGATCGGCGGTCGCCGTTCGCTCGCCGGCTCGAACATCGGCGGCATCCGCGAGACGCAGGAGATGCTCGACTTCTGCGCCGAGCACGGCATCGCCTCGGAGATCGAGGTCATCACCGCCGCGCAGATCAACGAGGCGTACGACCGTGTGCTCGCCTCCGACGTGCGCTACCGCTTCGTGATCGACGCCTCGACGTTCGCGGACTGATCGCAGGGTCCTTGCCCCCGCATTGTGGCTGACCGTTCCCCGGTCGGCGGACGGGATGGCGGCATCCGGCCCGCCATCCCGTCTTCTCTTCAGCCATCCGGTTCGGTGAACCCCCGGAGGGGAGATGTCCGCCGTCGCCGCTAGCGTGAGCGCATGACCTCGCTGATCACCGCACCCGACGGACGTGCTCGCTGTGCCTGGGTGGGCGACGACCCCGAGTACGTCCGCTATCACGACGAAGAATGGGGGAGGGCACTGCACGGCGATCGTCCGCTGTTCGAGAAGATGGCGCTCGAAGGGTTCCAGGCGGGCCTCTCGTGGATCACGATCCTGCGCAAGCGTCCCCGGTTCCGCGAGGTGTTCGCGGGCTTCGACATCGAGACGGTGGCGGAGTTCGACGAATCCGATGTCGAGCGGCTGATGGGCGATGCCGGCATCATCCGCAACCGGGCCAAGGTGCTGGCCACCATCGGCAATGCGCAGATCGTGCGCACCATGCCCGACGGAGAGCTCGACCGACTCATGTGGTCGTTCGCGCCGCACCCCTCGGGCGCCCGGCCGAAGAGCTTGTCGGACGTTCCGCCGGTCACCCCCGAATCCACCGCGATGAGCAAGGAGCTGCGTCGCCGCGGCTTCCGGTTCGTCGGACCCACCACCATGTACGCCCTCATGCAGTCGAGCGGAATGGTCGACGACCATGTGGAGGGATGCTGGCGGTCATGACCGGCACTCTCCACGGGCCGCCGAAACGACGGTGACAGGGGCGGTGCGGGCGACCCCTCGACTATGATCCGATGGGGGGGATGCGCGCACTCTGCTGACGCGGTACGGCGTTCTCTCGCTGTCTGTTCACTTCGGGAGGGAAGCGCATGGCCAAGCGCACCATGTCTGCGCCACCGGTGCTCTCCGGTTACAGCTATGTCCGGCCGCTGGGCTCGGGCGGTTTCGCCGACGTCTTCCTCTACGAACAGGATCTGCCCCGACGCGTCTCCGCCGTCAAGGTGCTTCTCGCCGACGCCGTGAACCCCGAGATCCTCCGCACCTTCAACGCGGAGGCCGACATCTCCGCCCGCCTCAGCGCGCACCCCGCGATCGTGACGATCTACCAGGCCTCGATCTCGTCGGACGGCCGTCCCTACATCGCGATGGAGTACTGCCCCGACAACATGAGCGCCCGCTACAAGCGCGGCCCGCTGCCGGTCGCCGACGTGCTCGACACGGGTGTGCGCATCGCCGGCGCGCTCGAGACCGTGCACCGTGCCGGGCTCCTGCATCGCGACATCAAGCCCTCCAACATCCTCGTCAGCTCGCTCGGCAGTCCGGTGCTCGCCGACTTCGGCATCGCCGCGGCCGTGCTCGATGAGGGAGAGTCCGACACGATCGCGATGTCGGTGCCGTGGAGCGCCCCCGAAGTGCTGCAGGAGAAGGTCTCGGGATCCGTCGCGAGCGAGATCTGGAGCCTCGCCGCCACCCTCTACACGCTGTTCGCCGGCCGCACGCCGTTCGAGGTCGACGACCGGTCGCAGAACTCCCGCGACCGCCTGACCCGCCGTATCGTGAAGGCGCAGTACACGCCCGTCCCCGTCCCCGGGTTCCCTCGCGGTGTCGACGAGATCCTCTCCACCGCGATGCAGCGCGACCCCGAGCGTCGGTTCGCATCGATGACCGAGTTCGCCGAGCGTCTGCGCTGGGCGCAGTACGAGCTGCGCATCGCCCCCACCGCCTTCGAAGCGGCATCCGCGGACTGGGCAGCCGCCTCGCCGGTCGACTTCTCGGATGCCGCCTCCCGCGGCCCCGTCGTCACCACCGTCGACCCCGCCTCTCGCCGCGCAGCGCGCGCGGCCGCGAAGGGGTCGGGCCCGCGTGAGGTCGACGCGCAGCCGGTCCCGAAGCGGGAGCGCTCGCCGCTCGTCGTCGGACTCATCGGCGCAGGCATCGGCATGGTCGCACTCGGCGCGGTCGGGGTCACCGTCCTCATGATGACCGGAGTGATCTGATGGCGATCGGTGACCGCAACCGCACAGCGACGCCGCCGCTCTCTCGTCGACGACTGATCGCCTCGATCGCCGGTGTCGCCGCCCTCGCGACGGTGGTGGCTGTGGCCGTCACCGCACAGGGCTACGAATCGCAGGAGGTGCCCCGCCTCGAGTCGTCCGTCTGGGTGCTGCGGGATTCGGGCCAGTACGCGCGGGTGAACACCGAGCTCGCCGAGATCGACACCGTGCGCAACGTCGACGCGCCCGATGCCGTCTGGCAGAGCGGCGCCGATGCGGTGCTCTACAGCCAGGGCTCCCGACAGCGCTGGGATCTCGACGCCGCGGCGCCCCAGAACCTCCTCTCCGACTCCGGCGAGGAGGGCACCGCGTCCGCGTCGGAGCCGACCCCCGCCGGCACCAGGGAGATCGTCTCGGCCGGCCCCTACGTCGCGTACCGCTCCGACACCGGGCAGGTCTCGGTCTCCACCCTCAGCGCGGGAGCAGCGACGGCCGTCGTCGACCCGTTCTCCGACGTCGAGGTCGAAGAGGGAGAAGATCCGCCGACCTACACCGCCGATGCGATCGGCCTGTCGCCCGACGGGATCCTCGCGCTGTACTCCGGCGACGAGGGCGCGGTGCGACGCTTCGACATCGATGAGTACGCATTCCTCGGCGACGCGCAGGCGATCGACTCGGCGCCCGACGCCGGAACCGACGTCGCCATGACCGTCGTGGGCGATCGCTGGGCGCTGCTGCAGCCTGGCGACGGACGGCTGTGGACGGGCGGTGGAGAGCCGCAGACTCTCGACATCGCCGACGATGCGGTCCTGCAGGCCGGCTCCGTCGAGGCGGAGAACCTGCTCATCGCGGACTCGGACGGTCTCGTCTCGGTGCCGCTCGCTGGAGGTGAGGCGACCCGCACGGTCGAGGCCTCCGGCGTTCCCGCCGTTCCGGCGTTCGCCGGCGGGGAGGCCTACGCCGCCTGGCTCGACACGGGCGCGGGAACCCTCTGGGCCGACGGGAAGTCCGTCGATCTCACCATGCCGGACAAGGCTCTCGAGTCCGGGTCGATCCGGCCGGTGTTCCGCAGCAACGGCGATCGCGCGGTGCTCTCCGAGGTGGGCACAGGGCTGATCTGGACAGCTCCGGAGGGCCGCCTCATCCCGCTGGACCAGTGGGCGGTCGAGAAGGAGACCGAGCAGGAGGAGGGCACGGTCGTCGTCGAGGACATCGCCGAGCAGATGCCGCCGGTCGCGGTCGACGATGCATTCGGCGTGCGCAGCGGTCAGCAGGTCATCCTGCCGGTGCTCTACAACGACCACGACCCGAACCGCAAAGACGTGCTCTCGGTCGATGCGGCGTCGCTCGGCGGTCTCTCGAATCCCGACTTCGGCGATCTCTCGCTCGTCGCGAACGGGCAGTCGCTCGTCGTCACCGTGCGCGCGGGGTCCGGGCAGGCCAGCTTCAGCTATTCGGTCACCGACGGGTCCGCCGTATCGGAACCTGCGACCGTCACGCTCACGGTCGTCGATCCTGCATCGAACTCGGCTCCCGTCTGGTGCGGTGTCGAGGCGTGTCAGCAGGAATGGCCGACACCGCAGCTGCTGCCGGGAGGCAGCACGATCGTCGCGGCGCTGTCGGGCTGGGTCGATCCCGAGGGTGACCCGTTCGTGCTCAGCGACGCCTACGAGACCGACGCGGCGGCACCGGTCATGGTCGTGCCGATGGATGACGGCCGCGTCGCGATCCGCCACACCGACCCGAACGCCGCGGATGCCGTGATCTCCGTGACGGTCGTCGTCCAGGACGCCCAGGGCGCGACGGCCGAGAAGGTCCTCGACGTGCAGGTGACCGCCAACCCCGCGCTCGTCGCCGCCCCGGTGGCTCTGAATGCGCTCGTCGGCGAGCCGCAGTCGATCGAGGTCGCGGATCATCTCTCCGGCGGATCCGGCTCCTACCGCCTGCTCGACGCCGTGCAGACGTCGGCCTCCGCCGACGGCCTCGAGGTGGCACCGAACACGGCAGCGGGCACGGTCGAGCTCACCGTCGCGCAGCCCGGCCAGTATGTCGTCACCTACACCGCGCAGGATGCGGTGACCCAGGCCGAGCGTTCGGCCGTGATCCGCGTCACCGCCGTCGACGGGTCCACAGCCCTCGCGATGGCACCCCTCACGGCCTTCGTCCGCGAGGGGCAGGACACGACGGTGGATGTGCTCCGCGGAGTGCAGAACAACACCGGTCGCGTGCTGCTCGTCTCGGGTGCCGAGAGCTCGACCTCCCGGCTCAACGTGGGTGTCGTGGGCAACGAGAGCATCCGCGTCAGCGGCACGACCGCCGACGGCGAGCCCGGCGTCATCGGCTCGGCGTCCGTCACGATCGCCGACGGCGCAGGAGGCGCCGTGAAGGGCACGGTGACGGTGTTCCTCACCTCGCCGTCGACCGTCACCAGACCCATCGTGTTCGCCGATGCCATCACGGTGCGCGCGGGGTCCCTCTCCCGCATCGCGGTCACGGCCAACGACGTCGCGCCCCGCGGCGAACCCCTCCTCGTGCTGCCCGAGGTGACCGGATCGGACCAGCCCGACGAGCTCGTCTTCGCCGACGGCAACGCGCTGCGGTATCTGGCCCCGAAGACCCCCGGCACCTATCGGCTCACCTACTCGGTCGCACTCGAGCGCAACCCCTCGCTCTCCGACAACGGCACGGTGCTCGTCACCGTCGTGCCCTCCGGCACCAACCGGGCGCCGACGCCGATCACGCTCGAGGGCCGAGTGCTCAGCGGTCAGACGGTCTCGCTCACGGTGCCCCCGACGGGGATGGATGCCGACGGCGACAGGGTCTCGCTCGCCGGCGTCGCGCAGCCCGGCTCGGGCAAGGGCACCGTGACCATCTCGCCCTCCGGCGACGCGATCGTGTACCGTGCTCCGGCGGGCGGAGTCCGCGACGGTCAGGTGAGCTTCGACTACACCGTCAGAGACACGCAGGGAGATCAGGGAACCGGCACCGTGCGGATCGGCGTCCTCGACGCCGCGATAGACGACACGGCCCCTGTCACGTTCAGCGACTACGTGCGGGTGCGCGTCGACTCGTCCACGCCGGTCGTGCTCGATCCGCGCGCCAACGACATCGATCCCGCGCAGGGCGAGCTCGAGCTCGTCGAACTCATCCCGAATGCGCCGACGGCGCCGGGCAACCCCCTCTACGCGCGCCTCGACCGGCTCATCGACGATCAGACCTCGCTGGATGACGGCCGCGTCGTGCTGCAGGCCGGAGACGTGGCCGGGACGAACTCGTACATCTACACCGTGCAGTCCACACGTACCGGGAGCACCTCGCAGGGACTCATCGTCGTCACCGTCACCGAAGACGACGTCGCCGATCAGCCGACAGTCGCCGACACGGTGCTCACCGCCCGCGACAGGGCAGAGCTCTCCAGCGGCGGGATCGATGTTGTGACCGACCGGGTGCAGTGGACCTCGGGCGACGTCGGTGCCCTCACGCTCAGCCTGTGGGGCGACCAGCCGGGATTCTCCGTGTCCGGCGACCGGATCACGGGCCAGGCTCCCCCCGAAGGCGCCCTCGTCCCGTTCACGCTCAGCGGCACCGTCGGCGGGCGCGACATCGTGGGGCACGGCTTCCTGCACATCCCGGCCTTCGACGACCTCCGTGTGCAGACCCTCCCCGGTGCCGAGCCCGTCGTGGTCGACGAGGAGGCCACGGCGCAGTTCGACGTCAGCGACTATGTCGACCTCTCGAGCTCCGATCCCTTCGACGTCGGCACCGACCTGAGCGCGCAGCGGGCCTCGGCGATCTGCTCGGCGACCGGCAAGACCGGCACGTACCAGTCCGGCACCGGCGCACCCTGGTCCGACACCTGTCTCGTGCCGGTGAGGCTCAAGGGTCAGCAGAGCTGGTCGTACATCGAGGTGCCGATCAGCATCCGCCCCGCCGCGCCGCAGGTGAACCTCGCGCCGATCGCGCAGACCATCGCGCCGGGTGCCGCTGCGACGATCGACATCTACTCGGGCATGGTCTCGTGGGAGGGCGGCCGCTCGGGCGACGCCTCGACGCTGCAGTACGGCATCGACTATTCGGGATCGGCGTTCACGGTCACCCGTGACGGCGCCGCCCTCACGATCGAGGCGCGGGCCGATGCGCAGCCCGGTACGCGCGAGGAGATCGCGGTGAGCGTCGCGGAGTACGGCGGCGCATCCTCGGCCATCCGTCTCGTCGTCGGCATCGCCCCGCCCGACGCCCCGCGGGGCGCGACCTTCACCCAGCAGTGCATCGTCACCACCCCCGGATGCTCGGTCGAGGCCGTCGGCATCGCCGGCGAGTACGACCCGTTCCAGGGCAAGGTGGGTGCCGGTCTCACCCTCACCTCGATCGGCGCCGGAGCGCGGTGCGACGTCGCCAGCGTCACCGTCGCCGGCAACTCCCTGGCCGTGAGCTGGCCCGGCGGTGGAAACGCCCCCGGCGGTCAGTGCATCATCCCGTTCGTCGTCAGCGACGCACAGGGACGAACGGGCACAGGCACCATGACGCTCGACCTGCAGGGCATCTCGCAGCCGCCCGCGAGCGTGACGACCGCGGCGTACACCCGCACAACCGTCACCCTCGACGTGCCCCTCGGAGAGGCCGCTCGCGCCCACCCCGCGGTGACCGGAGTGACGATCCTCCGCGACGGAGCGCCGGCGAATGCGGCCTGCACCCCGAACGCCGGGTTCTACCGTTGCACGGTGAGCGGTCTCGTGAACGGCGAGCCGCACGCGTACACGGCGGTCGCGGTGAACGCGGTCGGCTCGTCGACGCCGACCTCGGCCCACACGACGTGGGCGTATGCGGCCCCGGAGATCTCCGGCGCGGCCGCCGCGCCCGTCTACCGAGCCGGTGTCACGACGACGTCGCAGGGCGTCGCCTCGCTGTCGATCACCGCCGGCGACGACGCGGCCTCGTTCCGCATCGAGAACTCGGGGCAGGTCATCCCGCGATCCGGAGCCACCACCACGGTCGATGTCACGCTCCCCCCTGGTGCTCAGACCATCACGATCGTCCCGATCAGCCAGTTCCAGCCTCCGACAGGCGGCGGTAACGAGGGCGGGGCGTTCCAGGCGTCGGTGACCGTCGCCGGAGCGCCGATCATCGGCTCGGGCACGGCGGCGGCCGCGTCCTCGAACTCGTCGATCGCGGTCAGCGGCCCGACGTCGGCGAACGGCAACGGCAGCGCGCGCCCGATCACCATGAAGTACCTCGCCTGGCGCTCGGGCACCGCGACGTGCACGGCGAACCCCGACGGCACGCTCTCCGCGAACGCGGAGGTCATGTCGGACACGCCGACCCTGTCCGGACTCGAGGCGTACAGCACCTACAACGTCAAGGTGTGCGCGTCGAACGGCTACGGCGTCGCCGAGTCGTCGCCGGCGTCGGTCTTCGTGTTCCAGTCGATCGGCGGCCCGGGGGGAGATCTGACCTGGGCGGTGTCGAACACGTACGCACAGAGCGGCAACCGCTACTCCTACGGGCTCGCCAAGGCTCCGACGGTCGAGGCGCAGCCCAACTTCTCCCCGCAGTTCCGCGTATACGGCAGCTGGGAGGGCGGCTTCTCGCTCTCTCCCAACTCCGCACCGTCGAATGCGAAGGCGCGGACGTGCCATCAGACCTTCACGTGGGCGTGCTCGCCGGAAGTGGCCCTCACCCCGGCGTCCGGCAGCGCCCCGACCATGGTGACGGTCGACTTCGCGCAGTGCGTGCCCGCTCAGCCGCAGAACGTCGCGACGATCTCGACGGCGGCGAACGGTTCGGCGACCATCACCGCCAAGCCGCTCCAGACCGACCCTCTGCAGCCCGCGCGCTACGAGGTCGCGCTCACCTGGAAGGGCGCGTTCGCCACGCTGCAGCCCATCACGCGCACGATGGATGCCTGCCCGGTGCCCTGATGAGCCGCTGCCGTGATGAGAGTGCGAACCCCCTGCCCGCCCCACGAAGAAGGACGACGATGACCACGCCGGTTCGAACCCAGGGCCCCACGCCCAATACTGTTGCCGTATGCCCGCTTCTGCCGCCGCTCCCATGACCATCGCACCCGAACAGGCATCCTGGTTCGCCGAGACCTTCTCGATCCTCGCGGGGAACGTCGAGCAGGCCATCCTCGGCAAGCGCCATGTGGTCGAGCTCGTGCTCGCCGCCGCCGTCAGCGGCGGACACGTGCTGCTCGAGGACTTCCCCGGCACGGGCAAGACGGCGCTGGCGCGCGCGATCGGGCAGACCATCACCGGCACGAGCTCCCGCATCCAGTTCACCCCCGACCTGCTCCCCGGCGACGTCACGGGCATCACCGTGTACGACCAGAAGCAGGGCACGTTCGAGTTCCACGCGGGCCCCATCTTCGCGAACATCGTGCTCGCCGACGAGATCAACCGCGCGAGCCCGAAGACCCAGTCGGCACTGCTCGAGGTCATGGAAGAGGGAACGGTCACGGTCGACGGCGTCTCGCGTCCCGTCGGCTCGCCGTTCCTCGTCATGGCGACGCAGAACCCCATCGAGCAGGGGGGCACGTACCGGCTGCCCGAGGCGCAGCTCGACCGCTTCATGATCAAGACGTCGATCGGCTACCCCGACGGCGCCGCCACCATGCGCATCCTGCAGGGGGCATCGGTCGCGAAGCCCGAGCTGAACGGGATCGTGGGCACGGACACTCTTCTGACGATGGCGGAGATGGCGCGCGGGGTGTACGTCAATCCGCTGATCTCCGACTACATCATGCGCATCGTCGACGCCACGCGTCGCGCCTCCGAGGTGCGCCTGGGCGTCAGCGTGCGTGGCGCCCTCGCGCTCTCGCGCCTCGTGACGGCCTGGGCGGCGAAGTCGGGACGAACCTTCGTGACGCCCGACGATGTGCGCGATCTCGCCGTCGTCGCCTTCGCCCACAGACTGGTGCTCGAGCCCGAGGCCGAGTTCGACGGGGTCACCGCCGTCGCGGTGATCGGCCAGATCCTCCTCGACGTCGAACCTCCGCGCGAGAACGGCTCTGCGTGAGCTTCAACACCGAATCGCGCCTGACGCGCACCGCCGCACGCACGAGCACATCCACCCGCACCTCGACGGTGACGCGTTTCGAACGCACGCACCGGGGGCCTGTGCGGGGAGCGGTGTTCGGGGCGCGTCGGATGCTGCGCGCCATCGCGCGCGCGGCGAAGGGCACGTTCGCGTGGGTGAACGACACCGTCACCACCGCGGGACTGCTCGTCGCCGTGGCCCTCGTGCTGGGGATCGTCGGCGGTCTGCTGCTGGGCTGGGTCGAGGCGTGGGCGGTCGGGACGATCGCGGCGGTGCTGCTGATCGCGTGCGTGCCCTTCATCCTGGGTGCCCATGACTACAGCATCCGGCTGGAGCTCGGGCGCGACCGCGTCGTCGCCGGCTCCGACATCGGCGCGGTGCTCGACGTGCGCAACACCGGCACGAGACTCGCCCTCCCCGGCGTCGTCGACGTGCCCGTCGGCGAGGGCCTCGTCGAGGCGCACGTTCCGCTGCTGCGTCCCGACGGGCACCACACCGAGCAGCTGACGATCGCCGCGCATCGCCGCGGCATCATCGACGTCGGCCCGATGACGATCACGCGCGGCGACCCGATCGGCCTGCTGCGTCGCGAGCAGCGGTGGCCCGAGGTGCAGCGCATCCACGTGCACCCCGTCACCGTGCGCATCCCCAGCACGAGCGCCGGCCTGATCCGCGATCTCGACGGCACCCCCAGCACGAGACTGGTCGACGCCGACCTCTCGTTCCACGCCGTGCGCGAGTACGTCGTCGGCGATTCGCAGCGGCACGTGCACTGGAAGTCCACCGCGAAGACCGGCACGCTCATGGTGCGCCAGTACGAGGAGTCGCGGCACGCCCGCATCGCGATCATCCTCGATCTGGCGACCGACTCCTACGAGAGCGACGACGAGTTCGAGACCGCGGTGAGCGCCGCCGCATCCCTCGCGCTCCAGGGCGTCAGCGAGGGGCGGGACGTGCTCTTCGTCGTCAGCGACGAGATCCCCGAGCACTCGCGCAACGAGGTGCTCGCGATCCGCACGCTGCCGACGCTCACCCCGAAGGCGATGCTCGATGCCACATCGACCGTCGACGCCGCCGACAGCGTGATGCGCATCGAGGCGGTCACCGCCCTGACGGTGCAGTCCTATCCCGACCTGTCGATCGCGTTCCTCGTGACCGGATCGCGGATGCCGGTCGATCGGCTCCGCCGTTCGGCGATCGCGCTCCCTGCCGCCGTCGAGGCCGTGGCCGTCCGCACCGAACTCGGTCAGGAGCCGACCATGCGCACGGCGCGGGAGCTGTCGGTGATGACGCTCGGAGCGCTGGGCGACCTGCCGCAGATGCTCGCCAGAGGAGCGCTGCGATGAGCGCCGGCGCGAGCGCGCGGGACGCCCTCCGTCGTCTTCGCGAGCTCCTCTCCGCCCTCAACATCTGGGGCCTGGGCTACGTGCTCCTCGGCATCGGTCTGGCCACCTTCGCGGCCTGGCCCCTGTACGCCGCACCTCGCGCGCTGGTCGTCGGCATCGCGGGCGGGCTGCTCGGCATGCTCGTCGCCGTGGTCTCGCGTGTGCTCCGCTGGAACCTCCTGATGTCGGCGCTCGTCGCTGCCGGCGTCTACGTGGTCGCGGCCGCGCCGCTCGCCGTGCCCTCCTCCCTGACGTCGATCCCCGCCTTCTTCCTCGGCGTCCGCGACGCGGTGCTCGGCGTCGCGCTCGGATGGAAGCAGATCCTCACCCTGAACCCGCCGCTCGGCGAGTACCAGGCCGTCCTGGTGCCGCTGCTGGTCGTCATGCTGTTCGGATCCTTCGCGGCCACGCTGCTCGTGCTGGAGGCCGGTCGACGGGCGGCATGGGCGGTGGCCGTCGTGTCGACCATGAGCGTGTTCGGCATCGCCTTCGGGCTGATCGGCACGAGCTCGGCGATCACCCTGTGGGGTGTCGCCCTGCCGGCTCCGCGCGAATGGCTGCTCGGCATCTTCGTGTTCCTCGCCGGACTCGTCTGGCTCATCGGTCGCGCGCGGCTGCGGCGCGCGCAGGCGCTGCGCATCGTCGCCGCGCAGAACGTCACCCGCAGCGCCGCTCCGGTGTGGCTCGGCATCCGTCGCCATCTGCTCTCGGGGATCCTGCTGATCGTCGCGCTCGTCGCCGGCGTCGCCGTCGTGCCGGCCGCGGCCCAGTGGTCCGACCGGACGGTCCTGCGCGATGACGTCGAGCCGATGGTGGTCGTGCAGCGGCAGATCAGCCCGCTCAGCACCTACCGCTCCTGGTTCACGACGTCGATGCTCGACGAGCCCGTGGTCTCGATCTCGGGTGACACGGGCGATCTCGAGCGCATCCGCATCGCCACGCTCGACGCGTACGACGGAGAGGACTTCCACATCTCGCCCGACGACCGGTTCAGCCGCCTGCCGCGCACGGCGGCCCCCGGCGCGGGGCGGCTCTCGCTCGAATTCACGGTGGGCGAGGCCTACCGCGGCATCTGGGTGCCGGCGCCCCGCGGGCTCGCGCAGGCTCCGACCTTCGAGGGCGAGCGCGCCGAGAAGCTCGCCGACGGCTTCCACGTCGATGACGAGGGCGACACCGCCATCACCATCGCCGAGACGCCCGACGGGCGCGAGGGTCTCGAGCCGGGGGACCGCTACGGGGTGCTGGTGGACGCACCCGGCGAGACGCCGGCGCTGGCCGACGTGCGCGGGGGCGATTCGCTTCTCGACAGCGAGGCCTACCCGGCGCTCGCCGAGTGGGCGACCATGCAGGAGCAGCCGCGCACCGGTGCCGGCTATCTCGAGGTCATCGACCGGCTCAGGGCCCGCGGCTACCTCTCGCACGCCCTTCTCGAGGACGAACAGGCCGCAGGGTGGATCTCGTCTCTGAAGAGCGCGGGGGGATACTCCTTCGCCCCCACCTATGCGGGGCACTCCGCGTCGCGGATCGAGGAGCTCTTCACATCGCTCGTCGACCAGGAGCGACGGGCGGGGGAGGACGCCGACCCCAAGATGCTGGTCGCCGCGGTCGGCGACGACGAGCAGTTCGCCGTCGCGGCGGCACTTCTCGCGGAGCTCTGGGGCCTCGAGTCCCGGGTCGTTCTCGGAGCGCGTCTTCCCGCTGCCGAGGAGGTCCCCGGCATCCCCGCCTGCGACACCGAATGCACGGGCGCGAACATGACCGCATGGGTGGAGGTGCGGTCGTCGGGCAGCGACTGGACGGCCGTCGACGTCACGCCCCAGTTCGCGCTGCTGCCGAGCACGATCACCGAGGGGGAGCAGCTCCCCGAGCATCCGACCGTCCCCGAGCAGCTGCGCTCGGAGGCGCTCGATCCGCCTCAGGCGCAGAGCGATTCGCGCAACACCGATGCGCCGCCGGAAGAAGTCGATTCGGGCACCTTCGCCTCTCTGCTCGCCATCGCACGCGTCGTGGGGCTCAGTCTGCTCGCGCTGCTGCTTCTGGTGCTGCCGTTGCTGGTGGTGGTGGTGGCCAAGAACATCCGCCAGCGCTCGCGCCGTCTGGCGGGCGACCCGGAATCACGACTCGTGGGCGCATGGGAGGAGCTCGTCGACGTGTACGCCGATGACGAGCGCCCGACGCCCTGGTTCGGAACCCGCGTGCAGGCGGCGGCCGCCGTCGACCGCGAGGCGGCCACGCGACTGGCAGAGCTCGTCGATCAGGGCGTCTTCGCCCCGCACCCGCCCACGGAGGCGGACGCCGACGCCGCGTGGACGATCGTCGATGAGGAGCGCTCGGCGATCGCCGAGCGTCGCACTCGCTGGCAGAACGTGCGCTCGCGCCTGCGTCTGCGCTCGTTCCTGGCCCGGGTGGCGCCTCGACGCGCGCGCGCATCCTCGGACGATCGGCTCGCAGTCGGTACGCTCGCAGTGGCCGGCGCAGGCGCAGGCAGGCAGGAGGAAGACGGATGAACGAGGTCGCAGACCGGGTGCAGCTGGCGGTGGACGGGGCGGGGCCCGCTGTTCTCACGACGCTCGTCGCCGTACTGGGCGTGGGGGCACTCCTGGGCCTCGCGTTCTACGTCTGGTACGCGCTCGCGTTGTCGAAGCTGTTCGCGCGCCTCGGCGTCGAGGGCTGGAAGGGCTGGGTCCCGATCCTCAACGAGGCGACGATCCTCACGCTCGGCGGCAAGCCCGCGTGGAACGTCGTCTTCTACTTCATCCCGATCGTGCAGATCTACGGCCTCATCGTGAAGATCCAGGCCGTCCACGGCATCAACGGCCGCTTCGGGCGAGGGGCAGGATCCACGGTGCTCGCCGTGCTGCTGCCGCCGGTGTGGGCATCGATCCTGGCCTGGGGCGCTCCGCCCTACCCCGAGGGCGACAGGCTCGCCGCGCTGCAGCCCGGCCCGCGCCGTCAGGGCCAGCCGCAGGACGCGCCGCCGCACGATTCCTCGAAGGGCTATCTCGCCCCTCCGATCCTCCCGCCGGGCGGCGAGAGCGCACACGGCGAGCCGGCCTCGTTCGCCCCGGCTGCTCCGGCGGCTGCGGCTCCCCCCGCCTTCGTCTCCCCGCCACCGGCGATGCCGAACTTCGAGAGGCCGGCGACGGCGTCCACGCCGGCCGCCCCGCAGGCTGCGCCGACGTTCGCACCGCCGGCACCGCCCGCTGCCCCGGCCGCCCCACCGGCGGCCCCGACTCTCGCGACGCAGGCACCGAGTTTCGCACCGCCGGCACCGGCATCCCCGTCGGTCGCACCCGGGTTCCCTCCCGTGGATGCGCCCGCACCCGCGCCCGCATATCCGGATGCGCCGGTTCCCTCTGCCGTCGACGCCGCCCCGGCCTCCCTGATCGTCGGGGTGCCCGGCGTCGAGCGCGCCGAGCCCGCGGAGTCCGCTGCGCCTCCGGCGTCTTCTGCGCCCCCGGTGTCTCCTGCGCCCCCGGTGTCATCTGCGCCCCCGGTCTCTCCGTCGATCGCTCCGACCGCGGCGCATGACGTCGACGGCCTCCCCGGAGCGGCCGAGGAGGCCTCCGACCCCGTTCTGGAGACGCTTCCTCAGCCGCCCGCGCGAGCAGCGGGTGCGGCCGAGGAGCCCGCCGCGCCGACCACCCACGCGGGAACCTCCGACGATCCGCACGTCAGCGCCGGTTCGCTGCCCGATCGTCTGGGAGCGGCCCCCGCGCCCGACGCTCGCGCACCGCGATTCACTGCACCGGCACCCGTCCCGGTCGTCCTGCCGGTGCCGGAGCCTTCGCGCCCGTCACCCGCGTTCGCCGAGATCGATCCGCACACCGATGCGGAGATCGACATCGATCAGACCCTGTCCGGCGACGCCCCGCTGTCGCCCGCCCCGGTCTCGCCCGCCCCGGTCGTGAACACGTTCGATCCGCCGGTTCCGGTCGTGAACACGTTCGATCCGCCGGTTCCGGACCCGGTCGATCCGCCGGCCCCGGCCCCCGCCCCGGTCGTGGACGCGTTCGATCGACCGGCCCCGGTCGCCGACACGGTCGATCCGCCGGTACAGGCCCCCGCAACCGGCATCCAGCCCGTGCCGGTGGTGTCGGCCCCCCCGCTCACGCAGCCGCCGTCTCCGGTCGAGTTCGCCGCTCCCGGCGCGGATGCCGACGACGATGACGACGACTTCGAGGCGACGGTCGTCGTGTCGCGTCGACGCGGCGTGCGGCGGGTGCTCGTGCTCGACGACGGCCGCTCGTTCGCCCTGTCGGCGACGAGCGTCGTGATCGGTCGCAATCCGACCGGGGAGCCGGGCGAGCAGCGCCTGGCGATCGCCGACAGCACCCGCACGCTCTCGAAGACGCACGCGCGCCTGATCGTGCAGGCCGACGAGTGGCGCCTCACCGACCTGCACTCCACGAACGGCGTGGTGGTCGTCGCGGATGACGGCGCCGAGACGCTGCTCGATCCCGGTGAGAGCGTGATCGGCGCCGGACGTTTCGTCCTCGGCGAAGTCGGCATGCACGTCGAGGTGGGGACCGATTCGTGACAACCTCCGCTGTCGTCCTCAACGTCGCCGCACTGACCGACATCGGTCTGACGCGCGCGATGAACGAGGATTCCGTGCTCGCGGCATCGCCGGTGTTCCTGGTAGCCGACGGCATGGGCGGCCACGACGCGGGTGACAAGGCGAGCGCCGCCGTGGTCGCGGCGTTCGCGCCCCTGGTCGGCACCGAGGTGACCACCGCCGAGATCGGCGCGGCCCTCGCGCGCGCGAACGAGACCGTCGAGGCGATCGCCTCTCAGCACTCGCGCGGCGCGGGAAGCACCCTCGCCGCCGTGGCGCTGGTCGAGCACGACGGCATGCCGCACTGGCTCGTGTTCAACGTGGGTGACTCGCGCGTGTACCGGCTCTTCGCCAACGAGCTCGATCAGCTCACCGTCGACCACTCATTGGGGCAGGAGCTGGTCGACGCCGGGGAGATGCGGCCCGAAGACCTCGCCGGATTCGCCCAGCGCAACGTCATCACGCGGGCCATCGGAGCCTCCGACAACATCGCCGACAGCTGGCTGGTCCCGGTGATCGACGGCGAGCGGCTGCTGCTGTGCTCCGACGGGTTGAGCGGAGAGGTGGGCGACGAGAGCATCCGCGCGACCCTGACGATGGCGGGGCGCCCCGAGACGGCGGCCGCCGCGCTCGTGCGCCGAGCGAAGCAGTCCGGTGGACGTGACAACATCACCGTGATCGTGATCGACGTGGTCTCGGGCGGGCTGCGCGGGGGATCCGTCGACTCGACCGACAGCCGCCGATCCATGTCGATCCACACCGAGACGATGCTCGAAGGCACGACGGTTCCGGCGAGGGGGCGTCGCTGACATGGTCGATCACGACGACCCGGTCGAGGAGACCGTCATGCTCACCCGACGCGCGCACCGGTCGCGGCGGTCGGCTGCGGCGCCGATCGATCCGCCGGCGGTCGAGGGCGCGGGCGCGGGACCGGATGCGGATGCGGCAGACGACGCCGTCGACGACCGCACGATCGCGGTTCCCCGCGCGGATCCGGCAGACGGCACCGTCGACGACCGCACGATCGCGGTTCCCCGTGAGCGCGCGCAGGCCGTGGAAGACCAGACGGTCGTGGTCGCGCGACGGCGGTCTGCGGGCGATGGTCCCGCTCCCGCCACGGGGCCGGAGGACCTGGAGGACCACACGGTGGTCGTCGACCGGACGGCGGATGCGGCTGCGCCCACCCGTGAGCCCGTCGAGGACGCGGAGGACGCGGACGACCACACCGTCGCGGTGGGTCGCGCGCTGCGGCCGCCGGCATCCGGTCCGCTCACGCACCACGTCGGCCACGACGCCGATGCCGAAGACCTCGACGCGACGATTCCCGCCGCACCCGCTCGACGGGTCGAGATGGAGCCGCTGCCCGCCATCTACAAGCCGCGCCCTGCCCCGCTGCGTCCGTCGCGTCCGCCGAAGGTCGAGGGCGGGGCCGCCCCCACCCGGGTGGTCGACGACGAGGCCGCGTCGGTCTCGCGCGCCGCGCGACGCACCAGCATCCGGGTGCTGGCCGCCCTTGCCGCAGCCTGCGTGGTGTCGGTGTGCGGACTGGTCGCCCTGGCTCTCGTCGTCTTCACCTGACGGCGTCGCCGTCCACCGGAGTCGTCGCCCTCGTCGTGGGCAGAACTGCCCATCGGCGCTGACGCGGACGCCGGTTAGACTCATGTGATGCGCTGCCCTGCCCGTCGATCGGGACGGACGGATGAGAGAGCGCGCGGGGGAGAGATCCGGCATGAGGGTGCTGTCGTGGATGCGAGCGCGGCCGAAGATGCTGGCGTCCGCCGCCGTGCTGTCCGTCGGCGCGGTGGCGCTCACGACCATGGCATTCGCCTACGAGGGCAACCCCACCACCCAGGTCGATCTCAATGACGGCGGCGTCTGGCTGACGAAGAGCTCGAATCTCCTGGTCGGGCACTTCAACCACGAGTCGACGCTGATCGACGGCGGCCTCCGCACGGCCAGCGACGACTACGACATCCTGCAGGACGAGAAGAACGTCCTCGTGGTCGACCGCAGCGCGGCGACGCTGACCGCGGTCGACCCCGCTCGCGTCGCTCTGGGCGACTCGACCGCGATCCCCGCATCCGCCAAGGTCGCGCTCGGCGACAAGACCACGGCGATCCTCGATCCCGCATCGGGCAACCTGTGGGTCGTGGCGGTGAAGAGCCTCGCGGCCTTCAAGATCGAGGGTGCGACGCCCACGGCCGAGCTCGGTGACGACGCCGACATCGCGGTCGCCGAGGACGGCACCGTGTTCGGCCTCGCCCCGTCGCGAGGCGAGGTCGTCACCATCCCTGTCGACAACGAGGGCCAGCCGCTCGATCCGTCGGCGGCATCGGTCGGCGAGATCGACAGCACGGAGGCGCCCAGCATCACCGCCGTCGGCCGCACGCCGATCGTCCTCGACGCCGCCGCGGGGGTCGTCACGACGCCCGGAGGCTTCCGCACCCCCGTCTCCAACGCCGCCGACGCCGTGCTCCAGCAGCCCTCCGCCGCGAGCGACGATGTCGTCTTCGCCACCCGGGCGGCGCTCGTGAGCGTGCCCCTCGACGGCGACGAGCCTGTCTCCGTCGACACCGGGTCCGAGGGCGTGCCGGCGACCCCCGTCTCGTTGCGCGGATGCTTCTACGGTGCCTGGGCGGGGTCGGCGGCGTTCATCCGGGACTGCCCGGGAGACGCGAGCGACGTCAACGACACGATCGACGGCGCGGAGGACTCGACCTCGCTGACCTTCCGCGTCAATCGCGACGTCATCATCCTCAACGACCTCGTCGACGGCTCCGCGTGGCTCGCGGACGAGAGCCTGCAGCAGGTCGACAACTGGAACGACCTCACTCCGCCCGAGGGCGAGACCGAGAACGAGGAGGACACCACCCAGGAGACGGTGGAGACGACCCTCCCCGATCGCAAGGAGGAGAACACCCCGCCGGTCGCGGAAGACGACTCCTTCGGCGTGCGTCCCGGCGCCACGACGCTGCTGCCGGTGCTCGACAACGACAACGACACCGACGGCGACGTGCTCGTGGCCGAGCTCGTCGACGCGCAGCCGTCGATCGGCACCGTCCAGCCGATCCAGAACGGCGGTGCCCTGCAGATCGCCGTCGACGAGAACGCGTCCGGCGCGTCCTCCTTCACGTACGAGGCGAGCGACGGACGTGGGGGCACCGACACCGCGGTCGTGACGCTCACCGTGCGCGATCCCGAGACGAACGGCGCGCCGACGCCCAAGCGCAAGACCAGCCTCACGGTCGAGAGCGGCGGCACGATCTCGTACAACATCCTCCCCGACTGGATCGATCCCGACGGCGACGACATCTACCTGAAGTCCGTGATCGCCGCACCGGGCGACGAGGTCGATTTCAGCACCGACGGTCAGCTCACCTACAAGGCGACGGCGAGCCTGCAGGGGCAGAAGTCCGTCGACGTCACGGTCGCGGACGCGTTCGGCGAGATCGGCACGACAACGCTCACGCTCGACGTGCGTCCGCCGGGCAGCACCGATCCCAAGACCAACGCCGATCATGTGGTCACCCGCGTCGGCGAGCAGGTCACGATCGCTCCGCTCGCGAACGACACGAGCTCCGGCCGTGAACCGCTGCGCCTCGGCAGGGTCGACGAGCAGGTGCCCGGGGCATCGGTCGTCCCGGACTTCACGAACAAGACGTTCACGTTCTCGGCGACGACGCCCGACACCTACTACGTGCAGTACCTGGCGACCGCGGGTCCGAAGAACGGCGAGGGCCTGGTGCGCGTCGACGTGCTCGATGCCGCCGAGACCGACCTGCCTCCCGTCGCGGTGCGCGATGTCGCGCTGCTCCGCTCCGGAGGCGACGTGCTCGTGGGCGTCCTCGCGAACGACTCGGACCCGGGCGGCGGCATCCTGGTCGTGCAGTCCGTCTCTCTCGAGCCGAACTCGGGTGTCTCCGTCTCGGTGATCAACCACGAGACGCTGCGCATCACCGACCAGGGAGCGCTCACCGAGCCCGTGCGGGCGACGTACACGATCTCCAACGGCACCAAGTCGGCACAGGGCGAGGTGGTGATCATCCCGATCCCCGCGCCCGATGAGATCCTGCAGCCGGCCGCCAGCCCCGACACCGCCTACGTGCGGGCGGGAGACGTGGTGACGATCCCGGTGCTCGAGAACGACACCCACCCGAACGATGACGTGCTGCACGTCGCCCCCGAGCTCATCGAGCCGTTCGTCGACCCGGACGACGGCGAGGCGTTCGTCTCGCAGGACGCGGTGCGCTTCAGGGCCGGGCCCGAGGCGAAGACGGTCTACCTCACCTATGAGGCCGTCGACGAGCACCAGCAGAAGTCCGCGGGCTTCGTCACGATCCAGATCATGCCGGCAGACCCGGAGACGAACGCGGCACCGCGCCCGCAGGACATCGTCTCGCGCTCGCTCGCCGGCACCACAGTCAGCATCCCCGTGCCGCTCGACGGGATCGACTCCGACGGGGATTCGGTCGAGCTGCTCGACATCGCGTCCAATCCCACGAAGGGGCGGATCACCGAGACGGGAGCGAACTACTTCCGCTACGAGGCCTTCGAAGGCTCGGCAGGGGTCGACACGTTCAAGTACCGCGTGCGCGACCGCCTCGGAACCGAGGGGGAGGCGACCATCCGGGTCGGGATCGCACCCCCGGAGCAGGTCAACCAGGCGCCGTATGCGGTGAAGGATGCCGTCGTGGTGCGCCCCGGCCGCGAGATCGCCGTGCCGGTGCTCGACAACGACTCCGACCCCGAAGGCGAGGAGATCACCCTCGTCAGCGAGAAGAACGACGGACTCGAAGTGCCCGACGTCGACGGCCTCTCCGCCCGCGTCTCGGGCGATCGCGTGCTCGTGGAGGCGCCGGACCGTGCGCTCGAGACCTCACTGCAGTACACGATCCGCGATTCGCGAGGTGCGACCGCATCCGCCGTGCTGGCGATCACGGTCGATGAGAACGTCCCGCTGCAGGCTCCGGTGGCGCGCGACGACAGGGTGCGCCCCGAAGACCTGAACGACGGCGAGCTCACGGCCGACATCGACATCCTCAAGAACGACGAAGACCCGGACGGCACGAGGGAGTCCCTCGACGTCGTGCTCGGTGACGGCGCCGAAGCCGTCGAGGGCGGCAAGGTGCGGGTGACCATCGGCGAGGAGCAGCAGCTCATCCGCTACACGCTCACCGACATCGACGGTCTCGAGGCCTCGGCGTTCATCTTCGTCCCCGCCGTGTCCGGTCTCCGTCCGGCGCTGAAGGACGGTACCAAGCCCGTCGAGGTCATGAGCGGCGAGACCGTCTCGCTGCCGCTGTCGGACTACGTCGTGGTCGCGGGCGGCGGCACCGCCCGCATCACCGAGCACGCCAAGGTCAGTGCGGTCCATGCCGACGGCGCAGACCTGGTGACCGACGAGACGACCCTCGCCTACACCTCCGCCCCCGGCTACTTCGGGGAGGACGCGCTGACCTTCGAGGTCACCGACGGCACGGCCCCCGACGATCCCGAGGGGCGCAAGGCGACCCTCACGATCCCGATCACGGTGCTGCCGCCCGACAACCAGCAGCCCACGTTCGTCTCCGGCGAGGTGCAGGTGGCACCGGGGGAGGACGCGAGCACGCTCGACCTCGCGGCGCTCACGACCGACCCCGACCCGGAGGACGAGCATACGTACAGCCTCCTCGGCGGCGCGGGCAACGGCGTGAGCGCGCGGACCGACGGCAGCACGCTGTTCGTCGAGGCATCGTCGAACGCCAAGAAGGGCACAGCGCTCACACTGCAGCTGCGGGTGAGCGACGGCGAGACGGAACCGGTCGAAGGCACCGTCTCGGTGGTCGTCTCCGCCTCGACGAGGGCGATGCCGGTGGCCAACACCGACACGGTCCCACAGGCCGATCAGGGCAAGCCGGTGACGGTGCCCGTGCTCGCGAACGACTTCAACCCGTTCCCGGAGACGCCGCTCAAGATCGTCTCCCAGGTGGTCGAGTCCGGCGGCGGCGACGTGGCTCTCGACGGCGACCGTCTCGTGGTCACCCCGGCGGCAGACTACGTCGGATCCCTGGTGGTGCGGTACCGCATCCAGGACGCCACGGAGGACGCGGATCGCGAGGTCAACGGTCAGGTCGTCGTGACGGTGCAGGGCGTGCCCGCGGCGCCGGGGACGCCGACCGTCACGAGCGTGCAGGACCGCAAGGTCGTGATCTCGTACGGCGCTCCGTCGAACAACGGCGCCGAGATCACGAAGTACACGGTCACATCGGTGCAGGGCAGCGCGTACCGCAAGGAATGCCAGTCGACGACGTGCACCCTCGACGGGCTCACCAACAACGTCGAGTACACCTTCCAGGTCACGGCGACCAACCGCGTCGGCGAAGGCGAGAAGTCGGGGGCCTCGCAGGTCGCCCGTCCCGACGCCAGGCCCGACACACCGAACCCCCCGACGCTGAAGTTCGGCGACAAGTCGCTCGCCGTCGCCTGGACCACCCCGACGACCCCGGGGTCGCCGGTCGAGCGCTACACGCTCGAGATCTCGCCCGCCCCGCCGTCCGGCATCTCGCAGAAGGAGGTCACGGGCAACTCGATCGTCTGGGACGGTCTCGAGAACGGCTCGAACTACCAGGTGCGCGTCCAGGCCCACAACAAGGCGCCCGAGCCGTCGAGCTGGAGCACCTGGTCGGCATCCGAGATCCCGGCGGGCCCGCCGCTCGCGGCAGCGGCACCGAGCACCCAGGAGCTCGCGCCGGTCGGCAACCAGGCGCAGATGCAGGTGAACTGGGCGACCCCGAACAACAACGGCGACGCGATCGACAGCTACCAGCTCGAGGTGTACGAGGGTTCAACGCTCGTGCGCACGATCACCCCCGGTGCCGCCGCGACCAGTCAGGCCGTGACGGTGCCTACCTCGGAGACGGCGTACACGTACCGCATCCGCGCGCACAACAAGGCGGGCTGGGGCGAGTTCAGCGCGTCCTCCCCGCCGCGTCGCGGTGTCACCGCACCCGGCGCCCCGAGCGGTCTCACGGCGGCCCCCGGCGACGGCTTCATCGACATCGCGTATACGGCAGGCTCCCGCAACGGCGCCAGGGCAGACGAGATCTCGTACCAGTTCCGTCTCAACGGCGGCGGATGGCAGGGACTCCCCGGAACCCGTCTCTCGGGCCTCTCCAACGGCACGAACTACAGCGTCGAGGTGCGTGCGGTCGCGTCGGTCGACGGATCCACCTACGCGGGAGCGGTGTCGAACGCGGCATCCGCGGTGCCCTACGGCGTGCCGTCGGCGCCGCGCGCCACGGCGAAGAACCTCGGCACCCAGGTGGAGCTCACCTGGGATGCGACGCGCTCGCCCAACGGGCGCGACATCGCGAACGTGCAGATCAGCGTCGACGGCGGCGGCTGGCAGAACGTCGGCATCTCGGGTTCCCGCACCGTCGGCGACGGATACCAGCAGAACCACGACATCAAGGTCAGGGCGCAGGACGCCGCCGGCCAGTGGTCGCCCGAGGCATCGGACTCGGCGCGCACGAGCGATCCCCCCGCCGAGGTGCTGCGCACCGAGAAGGGCGCCTCGGGCTCCTGGTCCGACTGCAACACCTCGTCGTGCGCGAAGGTTCGACTCACGGTCGAGAACTTCCGCAGCCCCGGCAACTACTCGCTGCAGTGCGACGACGGCAACAAGTACGGCGGCAGCTCCAAGCTGTACGTCCCCGAGAACGGCAGCGTCGACCTCAACTGCTACTACGGCTACCCCGGCGGGACGATCCGCGTCTACATCAAGGAGCTCGACAGACACGCGAGCGCCTTGACCTGGTACTGATCCCCGCCCGCCCGCAGCACCGCAGCACCTGCATCACCGACGAGACACAGGAAACCCCATCGCATGACAATGACCTCCGAACAGGCCGCGTGGTTCCACGGCACCTTCACCCGCCTGGTCGACAACGTCGACCGGGCCGTGCAGGGCAAGCGCGAGATCGTCTCGCTCGTTCTGGCGGCGATGCTCGCCGAAGGGCACGTGCTGCTCGAAGACGCCCCGGGCACGGGCAAGACCAGCCTCGCCAAGGCGCTCGCCGCCACCGTGCAGGGCACGAGCTCGCGCATCCAGTTCACACCCGATCTGCTGCCGTCCGACGTGACCGGCGTGACGATCTACGACCAGCAGAACCACAAGTTCGAGTTCCACCGGGGCCCGATCTTCGCGTCGATCGTGCTCGCCGACGAGATCAACCGCGCCTCGCCGAAGACGCAGTCCGCACTGCTCGAAGTGATGGAGGAGTCGCGCGTCACCGTCGACGGCGCCGCTCACGAGACCGGTCGACCGTTCCTCGTGATCGCGACGCAGAACCCGATCGAGCAGGCGGGCACCTACAAGCTGCCCGAGGCGCAGCTCGACCGGTTCCTCATCAAGTCGTCGATCGGCTACCCCGACCTGGCGGTGACCGAGAGCATCCTCGCCGGTGCCGCCCAGCGCAACCCGTCGGCGGCTCTCACCCCGGTCATCACCACCGGGGCGGTCGCGGACATGGCCGACCTGGCCTCGACCGTGCACGTCGAGCCCGCCGTTCTCCGCTACATCGCCGAGCTCGCGGAGGCGACGAGAACCGACCCGGCGACCCGACTCGGAGTCTCGGTGCGCGGCGCTCTCGCCATGGTGCGCATCGCCAAGGTGTGGGCCGCGTCGCAGGGCCGCCACTACGTGCTGCCCGACGACGTCAAGACGCTCGCGCGCCCCGTGTGGCTGCACCGGCTGCTGCTCGACGCCGAGGCGGAGTTCTCGGGCACGAACGGCGAGACGGTGATCGCCCGCGTGCTCGACCGCATCGCCGCACCGCAGGCGCGATAGGACAGCAGGAATGACCACCCAGGCTCCCGCTCAGGTGCCCGCACCGCCCACGGCCGACGCGCGATGGCGTGACGTCGCGGCGGTCGTCGGCGCGCGCCTGCTCGTGCGCCTGCGGAGGGTCACCGACGCGATCCGTCCGCTCGCCTGGGTGCTGATGGCGCTGGCGGTCGGCCTGTGGATCCTCGGACAGTCCGCCGGATGGGCGGAGTTCACGATCGCCGCCGCCGTCATCGCGCTCACCGTCGCGCTGTGCGCGCTGTTCCTCATCGGTCGCACCGCCTACGACGTCGCGCTCGACCTCGCGCGCACCCGGGTGGTCGTCGGCGAGCGCGCGATCGGCGGCCTCACCCTGGCCAATCACGGAAGCCGTGCGATCCTGCCCTCCCGTGTCGTGCTGCCTGTGGGCGCGGGTCGCGGTGAGTTCGGAATCCAGCGCCTCGCGCCGGGGGAGGAGGCCGAAGAGCTCTTCGCCATCCCGACCCAGCGCCGCGGTGTCGTGAAGGTCGGACCGGTGAGCGTGGTCCGCGGCGATCCCCTCGGACTGTTCGAGCGCGCCCATCGCCGTGACGACCCCGTCGACCTGTACGTGCACCCCCGCACCATCGCGTTCGAGGGGCAGTCGCTCGGATTCCTGCGCGACCTCGAGGGGATGCCGGCGACGGACCTCTCGCGCGACGACGTCTCGTTCCATGCCCTGGTGGAGTATCAGCCGGGCGACGACCTGCGACACGTGCACTGGCGTTCGACCGCGCGCACCGGCACGCTGATGATGCGGCAGTACGAAGAGACGCGGCGCTCGCACTTCGTCATCGCCCTGTCGCGCGCCGCGTCCGACTACGCCGACGACGAGGAGTTCGAGCTGGCGATCTCCGCCGCGGGCTCGATCGGTCTGCGGGCGATCCGCGACTCGCAGAGGGTGGAGGTGCGGGTCCAGGGCCGCGATCTCGCCGCCGGATCCGGCAAGCAGCTTCTCGACTCGCTGGCGGCCGTGACGCATTCTCGCCCCCGGTACGGCGGCATAGACGCGCTCTCTGCCGTCATCGCCCGCAACATGCCGCTCGCCAGCATCGTGGTGCTCGTGTGCGGATCCAAGGTGCGCGGTGAGGACCTGCGTTCGGCGTGCGCGCGGCTGCCGTTCGGTGCGCGTGTTCTCGCCGTCGTCGCCGATCGTGCGGCGACGGCTCCGTCGCTGCGGCGCATCGGCGATGCCGATGTCGTGACCGTCGGTGCGCTCGAGCAGGTGCCGCTCGCCCTGCAGCGGGTGCTCGCATGAGCGCCGCCGTCACGCTGCCGCTGCGGCGGTGGATCCTCGACCTCGGGGCGGCCGCCGTTCTCGGGGGTGTCGCCCTCGCCGGAATGTGGCCGACGTTCGCCGGAGGCAGCTACCTGCCCGCGGCCGTCGGCGGGATCCTGCTCGGGCTCGCGATCGCGGCCGTGTGCGCGTGGCGGGGCTGGGGCATGCTCCTCACGGCCGGAGTCACGATCGCGGCCTACTTCCTGCTCGGGGGTGCGCTCGCGCTGCCGCACACCGCGCTGTTCGGGGTGATCCCGACGCTCGACACGTGGCAGCGCCTCGCGCTGGGCACGGTGACGTCGTGGAAGCAGATGCTCACGACCGTCGCGCCGGTGGCCGCGTCCGACGGTCACCTGCTCGTTCCGTTCCTGCTGGGCCTTTTCGGAACCGTCCTCACGGCATCCCTCGCTCTGCGTCTGCGGAACGTGGCCTGGGCGCTGCTGCCCGCGGGCGCCATGCTGATGCTCGTGATCCTGCTCGGAACACCGGAACCGGCGTTCCCCCTCGCGCAGGGCCTGGTCTTCGCGGTGATCGCGATCGCCTGGCTCGCTCTGCGCCAGCTGTGGGACCCGCACAACGCCGCCGTGTCGGTGAGCGAGATCAACCCCGCACGTGCGGCCCGCATGAGGATGCGTCGGCTGCTCGCGGGAGCGGCGGTGCTCGCGATCGCCGCCGGTGCCGGAGTCGCGACGAGTGCGGTCGCGCAGCCGGTGCAGCCCCGTCATGTGTTCCGTGATGTGGTGATCCCGCCGTTCGATGTGCGGGACTACCCGAGCCCGCTGCAGTCGTTCCGCAAGAACGTGCGCGACCAGTCCGCAGAGACGCTGTTCACGGTGCAGGGGCTGCCCAAGGGCGCGCGGATCCGCATCGGGGTCATGGATCAGTTCGACGGGATGGTCTACAACGTCACCGACGGCGGCCCCGATTCGTCGAGTGCCTTCACTCCGCTGCGCTCGAACATGTCGCCGGATGCGAAGGGCCTGCCGGTGACCCTCAAGTTCGATATCGGCGAGTACTCCGGTGTCTGGCTGCCGGATGCCGGTGCGGTGTCGGACATCGAATTCACCGGTGCTCGCGCGGATGAGCTGCGCCGGTCGGCGTTCTACAACCCGGCGACGGGGACCGCCGTGGTCACTTCGAAGCTCGCCTCGGGCGACACCTACACGGTCGACACGATCATGCCCGCGTCGGTCGAAGACCGGCAGCTCGCAGACGTCGACTTCGGCAAGGTGCCCCTGCCGACGCAGAGCAACGTGCCGGAGGAGCTCACCTCGCTCGCGGCCGAGACCGTGTCGGGGGCCGAGACGCCGATCGAGCAGGTGCGCGCTCTCGAGACCTTCCTGGCGGAGGGCGGATTCTTCAGCCACGGGCTCGAGGGTGAGGTGCTCTCCCGAGCCGGGCACACGGCCGAGCGCATCTCGACGCTCGTCGGCGGCGACCAGATGATCGGCGACGACGAGCAGTACGCGGTCGCGATGGCTCTGCTCGCCCGCGAGGTCGACATCCCCGCTCGCGTCGTCATGGGGTACTACCCCGACGAGGAGAGGGCGGGCGACGCGACGTTCGACGCCACCGGCGACGACGTGCATGCCTGGGTGGAGGTCAACTTCGCCGGCATCGGCTGGATGAGCTTCGACCCGACGCCCCCTGAAGACAAGGTCCCCAACGACCAGAACACCAAGCCGAGGGCGGATCCCAAGCCCCAGGTGCTGCAGCCGCCGCCTCCTCCGCAGGAGCCGGTCGACCTGCCGCCGACCCTTCCGGATGACCGCAAGGGCGAAGAGGAGACCTTCGACGTCCTGGGGCTGATCGGCGTGATCCTCGCCGTCGGCGGCATCGTCTTGGGCATCCTGCTGCTCGTCGCGGCGCCCTTCATCGTCGTCGGCGCCTGGAAGGCGGCCACCCGCCGGGCCCGCCGCAACGCCGCCGAACCGACGGATCGCATCAGCGGAGGCTGGGACGAGGTCACCGACCGCGCCGTCGACTACGGCGCGAGGCTCGACACGGGCGGCACGCGGATCGAAGAGGGGGCGACGCTCGCGGCGACGCTCGAGCTGCCACGGGCGGCGCGACTCGCCGAACGTGCGGATGCCGTGATCTTCGGCCCCGACGATCCCACACCCGAAGACGTCGAGGCGTTCTGGGCCGAGGTCGATGTCATCGTCGGCGGGCTCGGCGCGGACGCCGGATTCTTCCGGCGGCTCCGAGCGCGGCTGAGCCTGCGCTCGCTGCTCGGCGGGACCGCCGTCGGCGCACGGCTCGCCGAGTGGCGAGACGCCGCCATCGCGCGCCGCGGCAACCGACCTGAGACGATCGGTCGCAGCACTCGACAGTCGTCCACCTCCCCCCTCGAGAGCGAGAGATCATGACCCAGCCCGCGATCGACAGCAGCGCGCCGGTCTCGAGGCGCGCCATCGCCTACCTGATCGACGCCCTCATCGCCGGCGCCATCGGCACGGTGGGCGTCGTGATCGCCGCCCTGATCACGTTCGCACCGAGGCCCGTCGACGAGCTCCTCGTGGTGGCGCCCCTCGCGTACGGCGCGGTGCTGCTGGTGCTGGTGGCATGGTTCCTCGTCTACACGTTCATGCAGACGCGCGGCGGCTCGATCGGCATGCGTGCGCAGGGCGTGCGACTCGCGTCCGCTGTCGACGGCACCCCGCTCGGCTTCGGCCGGGCGCTGCTGCGCAACGTGGTGTTCGGGGCGGCGGCCGGCATCGTCGTCGGGTACTTCACCCCGCTGTTCGACGGATCCGGGCGCTTCCAGGGATGGCACGACAAGGTGTCGAAGGCGGTCGTCCTCGACGCGCGCACGTCGGCTGCGCCGGCCCGTCGTGCGGAGGCGGGCGCGGGGACCTCGCAGAGCACCGCGACGCCCGGCCGGGGCATCGGCGTGCCCGCGCAGCCGACGACCGTCGGCCCGCCGCCTGTGCCGCTGCTCCCTCCGGCTCCGCTGGCCGGCGGATACGCCGCGACCGTCTCGGCTCCTCCCGGATACCCGGCCTCGGCCGCGCCGTCTCCGTCAGCCGGGCCCGCGACCCCCGCGTTCTCGGCTCCGCCGGCTCCGTCAGCCGAGCCCGCGACCTCCGGTTTCTCGGCTCCGCCCGCTGTCTCGGCTCCGCCCGCTGTCTCGACTCCGCCTGCTGTCTCGGCCCCGCCCTTCGCAGGTGACGCGTCGGCGTCGTCGACGGCGGGTACCGGGTCGGCGTTCTCCGTGCCGTCCGGCGGCGCTCCGTTCGCGGTTCCGTCTCTGCCGTCGAGGTCCCCCGCACCCGAGCCCGTGAGCCCCGAGGCTCACGCTTCCGGTCAGCCCGTCACCCCGGCATCCGCCCCTCCGGTGCCCGGAGGCGACGCGCTGATCGCGTTCGTCCCCGGCGTCACCGCCGCGGCCTCCGCGGTGCCGTCGAGCCCCGCGCCTCCGGTCGTCGATCCCCCAGGTGCCACGCCCGGTGCGCCGGGGGCATACGACGCCGTCGACTCGGGTCCTGTCGCCGTCGAGCTCTTCGAGGAGACGATCGTGCAGCCGCGTTCGACGCCCGCGCAGCTCGAGGATGAGCTGGAGTCGACGCGCATCAGCATCCCCGGACATCGTCTGCTGTTCACCTGGGACGACGGCACCCGCGTGACCGTCTCGCGCCGAACGCTGTTCGGGCGCAACCCCGCGCATGAGGACGGCACGGAGCGGGTGACCGTGCGAGACGAGACGCTGTCGCTCTCGAAGACCCATTTCGAGGCCGCGGCTGAGGTCTCCGGCGGCTGGGTTCTCGACCGGCATTCGACCAACGGCATGACCATCGTGCGCGACGGCGAGCGCATCGACTGCCCGCCCGGGCAGCGCGTTCCCGTGCGTCTCGGCGATGCGATCGAGATCGGTGACCGGATCCTCACGATCGGCGGGTACGTATGAGGTCCGCACTTGTGGTCACGTCGGGGTCCGCGACGCACATCGGTCTGCGGCGTGCGCTCAACGAGGACTCCCTCCTGGCCGAGGCGCCCGTCTTCATCGTCGCCGACGGGATGGGCGGCCACGAGGCCGGTGAGCACGCCAGCGCGAGGGTGATCGAGGAGTTCTCGTCGTTCATCGGGCGCAGCTCGTTGACGCTCGGCGAGGTTCGCGGCGCTCTCGACCGCGCGAGGGCCGGGGTGGAGGATCTCTCGACGGGCGGCAACGGGCGGGCCGGCACGACGCTGAGTGGCGTCATGGTGGCCTCCGTCGACGGAACGGGGTACTGGCTGGCGGTCAACATCGGCGACTCGCGCACCTATCGGCTCGCCGACGGCGAGCTCGAGCAGATCAGCGTCGACCACTCCGTGGTGCAGGAGCTCGTCGAGTCGGGAGAGCTCACCCCCGCCGAAGCCGCGACCGACCGTCGGCGCAACATCATCACCCGCGCGATCGGGGGGAGCAGCACCGGTGATGCCGACTACTGGCTGTTCCCCGCCGAAGAGGGGGATCGCATCCTCGTGTGCTCCGACGGCATCACCTCCGAGCTTTCGGATCAGCGGATCAGCGAGATCCTCTCCCGCGTGCCGGATCCGCAGCTCGCCGCCGACGCCCTGATCGCCGAAGCCCTGCAGTCGGGCGGGCACGATAACATCACGGTCGTGATCGTCGACGCGGTCCGAGTCTCATCCAGGCCGGGTGGGGGACTCGAGTCCGAGGAGTTCGACATCGATGTCGACACGCTGCCACGCGCAGCAGGAGGGGTTCGCTGACATGCAGACGATCTACCGACCGGGGCAGTGGTACCTGATCGTGATTCCGGGGGCTCTCGTCGCGCTGCCGCCCGACGTGCACAACGACCTGGTCTCGCGGCTGTGGGAGAGGCTCCCCGCCGAGAAGACGCTGGCGAGCGTCATGGACGTGCTCACGACGGCCGCGGGCGGATCCTTCGTCGCCCTGCCGCCGTTCGCGGCAGCGGTCGTCGAGGGATCCGCGGTGCGCATCGCACTGCGCGGCGGGGTCGTGGCCCGGGTCAGCTCCGAGACCGGTGCCTCGTTCGAGCTGTCGGGTGCCGAGGTGACGACCTGGAGCGAGCACTTCGTCGGCGACGCCACGCGCATCGAGGTCACGGTGGAGCAGACGGATGCCGCGGCAATGCTGCCCGTGCAGAGCGGCATCGTGCGTGCGGCCGCCGCGAGCGCCGAGCTCGAGGCCGATGACGACGCCCCGATCGCGGTGGCGCTCGGGGCGACTCCGCAGATCGATCGGGTCGAGTCGGGTGCCTCCGCCGCCGCGCTCGCCGGAGGCGCGGCGCCCGCGCTGGCGCTCTTCGGCGTGCCGTCGTCGCCGAGTGTCGACGGCGTCCCCGACATCCCCGGCGTCGCGACACCGGCGCCGCAGCCGCAGCAGACGGAGTCCGAGTCGGGCGAGACCGATGCGCCGGAGGAGTCGGGCGAGCCGGAGGAGCCGGACGTCGACGAGCCTGCCGCCGTCGAGCCCTCCGCGGAGGAGCCCTCTGCGGAGGAGCCGGAGGAGTCCGCGAAGGACGGGTCGGAGGAGTCCGCCGACGACGAGTCCTTCCCTGAGGAGACCATCGTCGCGGCGCCGGCCGAGCCTGCTGGCGGCGCGGGGTCCATCTCCCCGCCTCCCGCGATCCCTGCTGTCCCGGCCGTGCCCGTCCTGCCCCCGCCTCCGCTTCCCGGCGAGACTGTCTCCGGCGAGGCCGTCTCCGACGACGAGGTCTCCGACGACGAGGTCTCCGACGAGACCATCGCGGGCGAGACCGTCGCGGGCCACACCGTCTCGGACGAGGACGGCCTCGACGAACACACCTGGGAGCCGCCGCGGCAGAGCTTCGCGCCGCAGAACGACGTCGACGAGATCGAGCAGCTCTTCGACGAGACGCTGCAGGGCGGATCCGAAGGGACCGCTGCCCCGGCGGCGCCTCCCGTCGCGAGGGTGGCACCGGTGCCCGCTCTGGGCGATCACGACGGAGCCACGATCACCTCGGCCGAGCTCGACGATCTCCGGCGTCGGCAGGCGGCCTCCGATGACGTCGCCACGCAGGTCCTCGCGGCGGTCCCCTCCGGTCACGGCCGCATCCGGGTGTCCTCGGGGCAGGTCGTCGAGCTCGACCGCACCGTCATCATCGGGCGCCGACCGCGCTCGACCAGGGCGAGCGGACACGACCTCCCGCACCTCGTCGCGGTCGACAGCCCGCAGCAGGACATCTCCCGCAATCATCTCGAGATCCGACCCGACGCCGGCACGGTCGTCGTCATCGACCTGCGCACGACGAACGGCTCCACCCTCGTGCGGCCGGGAGCCGAGCCGATGCGCCTGCACCCGGGCGAGCAGACCCTGGTGCTGTCGGGCGATGTCGTCGACCTGGGAGACGGGGTGACGGTCCTCTTCGAGGACATCCCGTGAGCCGCCGGCCGTCGCCGCCGCCGCAGCTTCCCGGATTCCGCTATCTCGAGCACCTCGGAACCGGCGGCTTCGCCGACGTGTTCCTCTACGAGCAGCAGATGCCCCGCCGCCGGGTGGCGGTGAAGGTCCTGCTGGCCGATCGTCTCGAGACCGGCGCGGCGCAGGAGTTCACCGACGAGGCGAACGTCATGGCGATGCTGTCGACCCATCCGGCGATCGTGACGATCTACCAGGCGGGGGTCGCCGGCGACGGCCGGCCGTACCTGGTCATGGAGTTCTGCCCCCGGCCGAACCTGCAGGTGCGGGCCAGACGCGAGCAGTTCTCGGTCGCAGAGACGCTGCGCGTGGGCATCCAGGTGGCCGGCGCTGTCGAGACCGCGCACCGGGCCGGCGTTCTGCATCGCGACATCAAACCGGCCAACATCCTCGTCACCGAATACAACCGGCCCGCTCTCACCGATTTCGGCATCGCGTCGACCACGGCCGCAGCCACCGAGTCCTCGGGGATGTCGATCCCCTGGTCGCCGCCCGAGTCGTTCGCCGATCCGCCCAAGAGCGGCCCGCGCACCGACGTCTGGGCGCTGGGGGCGACGCTGTTCACCCTGCTGGCCGGACGCTCGCCGTTCGAGCGACCCGGCGAGCGGAACACCGGTGCCGATCTCATCGAACGCATCGAGCGGGCGGCGGTGCCGCAGCTCGGCCGCCCGGATTCGCCGGAGAGCCTGCAGCGAGTGCTCGAGCGGGCGATGGCGAAGAACCCGGATGATCGGTATCCCAGTGCTGTCGCGTTCGCGCGCGCCCTGCAGAAGGTGCAGATCGAGCTCTCGCACTCGGTGACGACTATCGACATCGTCGACGAGCATCCGGTCGACGAGACGCCGGGCGACGATGGGGACGGGCTCACGAGAGTGCGCGACGTGCACTCGATCAGTCCCGAGAGCCCCACCGCCACTCGTCCGTCGGCGACGACGCAGCGCAAGCATCCGGTGGGTGCCGTCGACGTGCCGCGGTTCGATCGCCCGCCCGCGTCGGATGCGCTCGCCGAGACCCAGCACCGCGTACAGGCCGCACCGGCCGCACCCGTCGCGCCTGTGCCCGGCATGACGCCGCCGCCGTTCGACGACGACATCACGGCGGTGCGCGGTCCGACCGTCGTCACCCCCGACGCGCCGTGGTCGCCGCATCCGCAGACCGCCCCGGGCGCGGGCGCACCGCCGTTCCCGGGCACCCCGGCACCCCACGACGCGCGGCATCCGGGCACCCCGCAGTATGCGCCCGCGACGCCGTCGACCGCAGCGGACGCACCGGCCGCACCCCGCTCCCGCATGCCCTGGTGGGTCTGGGTGCTCGGAGTGGTCGCCGCGGCATCGGTGGTGGCGGGGGTCGTCCTCGTGAGCAGTCTCGCCGGTTCGCTCGTGCCGACTCCGGAGCAGACCGCGCAGGCGCCCGATCCGCAGGATCCGCTCGTCTCCGGCCCGGTGCCCGAGGCGGAGGATCTCGAGGGGACGAACACGGCCGGAGTCGTCGCTTTCACCTGGACGAATCCCGACCCGCAGCCCGACGACTCGTACATCTGGTACGAGGTGACGCTGGACGGACCGCAGGAAGCGCATATCGTTGAACAGACCGACGTCACTCTGGAGGGGGATCGTTCGGGACGCACCTGCATCGAGGTGCTCATCAAACGGGCTGACGGGCGATCTTCGCCCGAGCCGATCAGGGGGTGTGTGGGCTGATGGAGATCACTGTCGAATTCGCCGGAGAGTACTTCGAGCTGACACCGGGGGAGCCGTTCTACGTCGGCCGCCAGGGTGACCTCGAACTCGACGACAATCTCTTCCTGCATCGCCACTTCCTCGAGATCGCCGACAAGGACGGCCTGTGGTGGCTGTCGAACGTCGGGTCCCGTCTGACCGCGACGGTGACGGACTCGTCGGGCGGAGTGAACGCCTGGCTCGCCCCCGGCGCCCGGCTGCCCGTGGTGTTCGAGCAGACCACCGTCGTCTTCACCGCCGGGCCGGTGACCTACGAGCTCACGATCCACTCCAAGGGCCCCACCTTTCACCTCGACCCCCGCGAGAACGCGGAGGACGGGCAGTCCACGATCGGGCACGTGCCGCTGACCGCGCGACAGCGACTGCTGATCCTCGCGCTCGCCGAGCCCGCGCTGAAGCGCGACGGCACAGGGGCGAGCGAGATCCCCAGCTCGGCGCAGGCCGCCGCGCGTCTGGGATGGACGAGCACCCAGTTCAACCGCAAGCTCGACAACGTGTGCGACAAGTTCGACCGCATCGGCCTGCAGGGCATGCGGGGCGGGCAGGGCAAGCTCGCGATGAACCGCAAGGCGCGTCTGGTCGAGTACGCGGTCTCGAGCCGTCTGGTGACCCGCGACGACCTGGCGCAGCTCGATGCCCCGATCGACGACCTCGAGGACGACGAGGAGTCGTGAGCGGGTCGCGCCGCCTCCGCAAGCCGACCACACGCACGATAGTGTGAATCCGCGTGTCTGACGAAAGCAGGATCTGATGTCGCCCCAGTCGACGGCTGTCGCTTCCTCGCAGCTCGTGCGCCTCTCGGTGCAGTGGGAGTCCGAGCGGATCGACGTCGGTGTGCCGGGCGGAGTCCCGGTGGCCGAGGTGCTCCCCTCGCTGACCCGCCGTCTGCGCATGCTCGACGGCGCATCCGCGTCCGCAGGGTTCCGTCTCGTGCACGCCGACGGCACGCCGCTGGAGGCCGACCGCACGCTGGCAGCCCAGGGCGTTCAGGACGGTGACTTCCTCGTGCTCGAGCAGGGCACGGCGCCCGCGCTCGCCAAACGCTACGACGACCTCGTCGAGGCCGTCGCGGATGCCGTCGAGACCAACGCGCCGTCGTGGTCGGCGCAGAACTCGGTGACCACGGCCACCGTCGTCGCCTCGGTGCTGCTGCTGCTCGGTCTCGTTCCCGCGGTCTGGGCCTGGGTCGACTCCGGCACGATCGTCACCGCGGCCGGAGCGGGTGCCGCCGCGATCGTGCTGCTGATCTGCGCGCTCGTGATGGATCGCACCGCGGCCCCGCAGCAGGCGACCATGTCGCTCGCGCTCGTCTCGTCGGTCTACGCGGGCGCCGCCGGATACACCCTGCTTCCCGACGCCGACGGCTGGGGCCTCGCGCTCGTGATCGGCGGCGGCGCGATGCTGGCGTTCGGTGCCGTCGCGCTGCTCGCGCTGAAGCGTCAGCGCGAGTACAGTCTCATCCCGGTCGCGGTGGGGGGCATGCTGCTCGTCATCGGCGCCGTCATCTCCTGGTTCGCCGCCCCGGTCGCCGCCACACTCGCCGCGGCCATGGCGGTCGCCGGCATCGCGGGGCTCGGCGCCCCGTGGGTGGCTCTCGCCTCGGTGCCGCTGCGCGTCGTGTCGGCGCGCGACGAGTCCGAGGTCTATGACGCGCCCTCGCACATCTCACCGGAAGAGGTGGCGCGGCTGTACGCCCGCGCCCACCGCTACCAGGTCTCGTTGCGCATCTCGCTGTGCGTGATCGTGCTCGTCGCGACCGCTCCCGTCGTCGCCTCGGGCTTCTGGGGTCTCCTGCTGTGCGCGGTCACCTTCATCGGGATGTTCCTCGGCACGCGCCAGGTCTATTCGCGCTTCGACATCGTCGCGGTGTCCTCCGGTGTGCTCGCGGGTGTCGCGCTCGGCGTGACCACGGCGATCCTCAGTCACCCCGACTGGATCGGCGGCCTGGTCATCGGGCTGGCCGCGATCGCCGTCTGCATCATCGTCGTCGTGCTGCTGAATCCGAAGACGCGCATCCGCCTCACCCGGTTCGCGGACTTCGCCGAGTGGGGGACGATCGCGCTGCTGCTCCCGCTCGCCATCATCACCGGGGGCTGGTTCTGATCCATGGCATCCAAGTCAGAGCTGCTGCAGGCGCAGGCCTTCAATCGCCGTCGTCTCCAGCGCGCGTTCGTCAGCGGCGCGCCCGGCGGTCGTGAGCTCGCCCCGGGCAAGCCGCTTCGCGGTGTCGTGGTCAGCGTCGCCCTCGGAGTCCTGACCATCATCGTCTCGCTGCTGATCGGCACCTTCACCGGAAGCCTGCCGAAGGACTGGGAGAAGGGCGCGATCATCGTCGTGCAGGGCGAGGGATCTCGCTATGTGGCTCTCGACGGCACGCTCTACCCGGTGAAGAACCTGGCGAGCGCCCGACTGCTCGTGGGCTCGGCGAAGATCACCTCGGTGCCGGCCAACAAGCTCGACGGCATCAGCCGCGATCCCTCGCCGGTGGGCATCGACGGGGCGCCCGACTATCTGCCCGCTCCTGACCGTCAGTACGAGGGCGCATGGCTCAGCTGCGTCGCGAGCGACAGCCCGCTGGAGATCTCGACGCGACTGCTCGACGATCCGGTCGGTGCGGCCGACCAGGCGGCCCTCGTGAAGGACGACGACGACGACTACTGGTTCGTCGAGGGGGATAAGCGCTATGCGGTCAGCGACGACAACGTCGCGGTCGTGGCGAGCGTGTTCCTCGGGATCGACGACGTCGACTCCGTGCCGACGGTCTCGGCCCTGTGGCTGAATCTGGTCACCCCGGGGTCGCCGCTCGAGGTGAACCTCGGCGCGGAGCTCGGAGAGAATGCCGGCGCTGCCGGTCTCGTCGTGGGCCAGGCCGTGCAGACGCAGTCCGACGGCGACGTCGTCAACGAGTACATCGCCGACGGCGACGGTCGCCTCGTTCCGGCGACGCCGTTCGCCCGGCAGCTCCTCACCGCCTATGTGGGCATGGAGCCGGTCGTGATGACGGTCGCCGAGGCGACCGACCTCGCCGACGTGAACTCCGACGCGATCCCGGCCGATTGGCCGCGGACCGTCTCGTCGTCGTCGGCCGACGGCGGAGAGACGGCCTGCCTGCAGATGACGCCGAGCGCCGACGGCCCCGTGGTGTCGGTGACGGCCACACCCGACGACACCGAGCTGGGAACGAGCGTGACCCCCGGTGCGGGTGCGGCGATCACGGCGCGATCGAGCGGCGAGGGAGCCACGTACGGCTTCGTCGCCGAGTCCGGCGTGTACTTCCCCGTGGAGACCGCTGAGGATCTCGCTCTGCTCGGGTATTCGACCGAGAGCTCGCTCACCGTTCCCGCCGCCTGGACGCAGCTGCTCGAGCAGGGCCCCACCCTCAGCCGCACGATCGCGCAGAGGACGTCGGGGCAGGGCGGCTGATGGGTCTGCGCACCGTGCGGAGGGCAGCGGCGGCGCTCGGCGTGGCCGCAGTGCTGGGCTCGGGGATGCTGGCTGCCCCCGGTGCGGCCGTGGCATCGATGCCGACGGCCGCAGCATCGACCTCGACGCCGTCGATCGATGCGGGTGAGCAGTGCACCCCGGGTGACCGCGTGCTCGTCTCGGGAACGAGCTATCTCGTCGACCGGCTGGGCCTCGAGGCCGCGTGGACGCTGAGTCGCGGCGCGGGCGTCACGGTCGCCGTCGTCGACTCCGGTGTCGAGGCGGGCAACGCACACCTCGCGGGAGCCCTCGTGCCGGGCGCGAGCACGTTCGGCGACGGCACCGCTCCCGCCGATGACGATCTGTTCGGGCACGGCACGGCGATCGCGGGCCTCATCGCCGCGCGGCAAGTCGAGGGGTCGGGCGTGGTCGGGATCGCGCCCGAGGCGCGGATCATGCCGGTCCGCGCGTTCCAGGCCGCGCCGGAAGACGGGCAGTCCTCGCGGGACATCGCCGGACCGTCGGCGGCATCGGTGACCGCCGGCATCCGCTGGGCCGCCGACCATGGTGCGCAGATCATCAACGTCTCGCTCTCCGACGATCAGTCCGCCGACCTCTACGCCGGCGCCGTCTCCTACGCCCATGCGCGGGGGGCGCTGGTGATCGCGAGCGCGGGAAACCGCAACACCGCGAACGCCAACCGCCCCGATCCCGAGCACTTCTATCCCGGAGAGCTGACCGGCGCGCTCGCCGTCTCGGCGGTGCTGAAGGACGGCACGTGGGATCCGGACTCGTCATACTCCGGCTCCCACGTCGACATCGCGGCGCCCGGGCAGTCGATGCCCTCGGCATACATCTCGGGCGGTGACTGCGTGTTCAACGGCGACTCGGCGTCGTCGAGCTACGCGACGGCCGTGATCTCTGGGGCCGCGGCTCTCGTCGCCGCGCGCTACCCCGACGAGACTCCCGATCAGTGGGCGTTCCGTCTGCTGCAGTCGGCGATGCGCGTCTCGCCGACCGAGCCCACCGACACGGTCGGGTGGGGCGAGGTGCGCCCCGCCGAGGCGCTGGCTCTGGTCGATGACGGCACGCTTCCCGGTCCGCCGTCCCCGGCGCACCCGGCGGGCGAGCCGGAACCCGAGGTCACCAGGACCATCTCGATCGAGCCGGATGCGGATCCGCTCGACCCCGCGCGTGCGATCGTCGGATGGGCGCTCGGAGGCGCCGCGACGATCTCCGCGATCATGCTCCTGCTGGCGCGAGGACGGGCCCGCAGCACCGCGACGTGAGCAGCGAGCGCGACGCTATGGGGACTTCTCCCCCTATGGTCGTGACGCCTCGCTTCGTAGGATGAGGTCAAAGGTCTACGGAAGAGGAGCGCATGGTCAGCATGGATATGGCGGATGCCAATCGCCTCATGGCGGAACTGCGCCAGACGGCGGGTGAACTGCAGCACGAGCTGCGCTCGCTCGCGTCGGCGTCAGAGCAGCTGGCCCCGGTCACGGTCACAGACGACGCCGGCGCCATCACACTCACTCTCGCGGCGAACGGCGCTGTGCAGTCCCTCGCGCTCGATGAGGACTGGCGCGACACGATCGGCGAGGACGCACTCGGACCCGTCATCAGCACCTGCTACCAGGACGCGATCGGTCAGCGCGCGGGCCAGTGGATGAAGGCCTATTCCGAGACCGCCGAACAGGGCGAGGCGGCTCCGCTGCCTGAACCGGCTCCGGTGCAGCTCGGCGACCCGAGCGTGTCGTGGGGCATCGACGCGCGGGAGCAGCTGCGTGACATGTACGCCGCGGCCGACGCCCAGCAGCAGGAGTTCCTGGCCCACCGTGCGCAGCGCGCGCGTCAGGAGCGAGACGGGGTCAACGCCGCGAAGACGGTGATGGTCACCCGCGAGGGAGACACCATCACCGCGGTCAAGGTCGACGAGCGCTGGGTGCGCAACACGAACGACGAAGTGATCGAGAAAGAGGTCGTGCGGGCGCTGAACAACGTCATGGCCATGTCGGCACGCGAACGTGAGAACAAGTACGAGGGGTTCCCCGCGATCGAGCAGCTCATGCAGCTCGCGCACAACCCCCAGGAACTGATGCGCCGCATGGGCGCTATCCGCTGAGTCAGGGAGAACGACAATGGGATTCGGAATTCCGGATGTACTGGGCGACGTCGCCGACGCCCTCAACCCGATCGACGAGATCGTCGATTTCGCGGGCAACGTCGCCGATGGTGACGTCATCGGTGCCGTCGGCAACGTCATCGACGCCAGTACTCCGCTCGATGAGATGTTCAGCGCGGGGAACCACCTGCTCGGTGGCGGCAGCGGGGGAGGGGTCTCGTCGGGCGGCGGTATTCAGCAGCCCACGACGGTCGCTCCGCTCGACGACACCCCGGGCGAATCGATCCTGCCCGAGCCGCCCCCGCAGCCGGGTGCGTCGTCGTTCGGCGGCGAGGGTGAAGTCGACGTCGAGACGGAGTACCTGCACAAGGACGCGAATGCCTTCGATTCCGCAGCGAGCTCGTACGGCAGCATCACCTCTGCAGCGGAGGGCCTGACCATCCCGGCATCCGCCTTCTCGTTCATCGGAGGCCAGGCATCGGCGGCGTACAACACGTTCCAGGCGACCATGGCGCAGCTGCTCGGCACGGCGCCCGACGCTCTGGCCGGATTCGCCGCCTCGCTCAGGCTCACGGCTGAGGCGTACGAACAGACCGATATCGACTCCGCCAGGGCCGAGGACCGCCCCATCGACACCGAGGTGCCGTCGACCAACGGCGGTTCGACTGGCGGAGACGGTGCCAGCTCGGGCGGCGGAACGGGCGGGGGACCGGGAGGCGGAACCGGCGGCGGCGGAAGTGTCGGCGGCGGTGGCGGCGAGAACCCGCAGATCGATGACCCGCGAGTCGACGGTGACACCGACGGTGAGACCGGCGACGACGAGGCCCGTGCCGAGGCGGATGCCAAGGCCGACAGGATCGACGGTCGCGCCGACGCGCTCGACCGGCAGGCCGATCAGGCCGATCAGCACGCCGAGAAGGCTCAGGAGCAGGTCGAGACGATCGACAAGCAGATCGACGCGCTCGAGGACCGGGCTGCAGAGCTCGACCGCAGCGCCACGGACGGCGAGCGTCGGGCGACCGAGCTCGATCTGAAGGCGACGCAGCAGGAGCAGGCCGGCGACTCGGCCGGAGCGCTGCAGAGTCGCTCCGAGTCGGCCGCCGTGCGCGCCGACGCGGCAGCCCAGCGGGCGGAGGCCGCGGAGATCCGCGAGCAGATCGAGACGCTCGAGGACACCCGCGACGAGGCCATGGAAGAGATGACCGATGCGCGCGAGGATGCCGCAGAGCTGCGTGACAAGGCGGCCGACCTGCGCGACCAGGCCGCGCAGCTTCGTGACGAAGCCGCAGGCACCGACTCCACGGGCACCGGGTCGCAGGTCGATTCCGACGTGATCACCGACGGCGGTTCGGAGACGGACGGAGACGGCTCGACGCCGACGACCGACGGAAGTGTCGACGGCACCGACGGCGCCGACGTCACGGATGGCACCGACGGAACTGACGGCACCGGGGTCACGGATGGCACCGGCGTCACGGACGGCACCGACGGAACTGACGGCACCGGGTTCACCGACGGTTCCGGTGTCACCGATGGCACCGGAGTCACGGATGGTGCGGATGGCACCGGAGTCACGGATGGCACCGAGACTCCCGTGGTCGACGGCATCGGAGGCGATGCGCCGACTCCCGTGATCGACGGCGACGGTGGTCCCTCGATCCTGAAGGAGTTCGACGCGGATGAGTTCCGTGCCGAGTCCCAGCCGCAACCGGCACCGTCCTGGCAGACCCGGCTGAACAGCTGATCCCCGACCTCACGACTGGAAGAAGACGACATCATGGCTAGGCTCCCCTCTCCTCCGTCCCCTCCCCGCCCGCGTCCTGACGCCCCCAGCGGCAACTCGTCGCCCGGTCCGTCGGGAAGCCACGGCCCGTCGGGGAGCCACGGCTCCTCCGGAAGCCATGGCGGTCGCGACAACGCCGGCGACGTCGAACGCTCGCGCTCGAAGTTCCAGGAGTTCGTCGACGGCGCGGATTCCGTCGTCGGCCTCATCAACGAGGTGCTCGAGCTCGCGAGTCACATCCCGTTCATCGGCGATCTGATCGACCGGATCAACCAGCTGATCCAGCGCATGTTCGAGAAGGTCAACGAGGCGATCCAGCGGACCACCGAGATCTTCGCCTATGTCGGCAGCCCCACCACGCTGCGTCAGACCGGCGTGAGCTGGGTGCAGAACGTGGGCACGCCGGCCACCGTCGCGACCTCGACGGTCGTCCTCTCCGCGCTCCCGAGCACGGGGCACTGGGAGGGTGCGGCGCACAACGCTTACGCGGCACGGGTGGAGCTGCAGAATCCGGCGTCCGACAGCATCTACGCCAAGTGCACGATGATCGACGAGCAGCTGAACACGTTCGCCGACGCGATCGTCGACTTCTGGGTCGCCTTCTCGATCGCGGCCATCACCACGGCGATCGGCGTCGCGCTCGGCATCGCTGAGATCGTCTCGGTGTTCGGGGCGCCGGGCGGTGTGGCGACGATCATCGTCGAGGTGCTGGCGTTCATCGCCGATGTCATCGGCCTGGTGAACATCATCCTGACGGCCAACCAGGCTGCTGCCGACTTCATGACCCAGGTGACGGCCGAACTCGGCGCCGTCAGCGCGTTCCCCGGTGGGGCGTGGCCCCGTCACACGGCAGCATGACCGTGGTCGACGTGGGAGGGTCGGGGGGCGCTGCGGTGGGCGGTGCACTGGTGCTGCAGTTCGGCGATCGACGCGAGGAGATCCCCGCGGGGAGCACCTTCGTCCTGGGTCGCAGTGCCGATCTGTCGTTCGACGAGAATCAGTACGTGCATCGGCGATTCCTCGAGATCGAGCAGCGCGAGGGCATCTGGCGACTGACGAACGTCGGGTCGGGTCTGACGGCATCCGTGGCGTCGGCCGACGGGATGGCGCAGTCGTGGCTGGCGCCGGGAGCGTCGATGCCGCTGGTGTTCGCGACCACGGTCGTGATGTTCACCGCCGGATCCACGACCTACGAGTTCTCGTTGACCGCAGAGTCGCCGTTCTACGAGGTCTCGACACTGTGGTCTCAGCCGTCGGGCGGTGCGGGCGTCGCTGATCTGCTCTCGCCGATGCAGCGCATCCTGCTGACGGCTCTCGCCGAGCCCATGCTGCGGCTGAACGTCCCGGGCGCTGCGGAGCTGCCCGATCTCGACCAGGCGGCGCATCGGCTGCGCTGGTCGTTCGAGAAGCTCGAACGTCGCGTGGGCAGTCTGTGCGACAAGTTCTCCCGACGCGGCATCCGAGGCCTGCAGCGCGACGCGGAGGGGCGACTGCCGGATTCGGCGCGTTCGCGTCTCGTCGAGCATGCGGTGGGCGCGCGCATCGTCACGGCCGACGATCTCGAAGTGCTCGACGCGTTCATCGCGCAGGACGCGCTGGTGGGCGTGGGATCCTGATCATCGCGTCGAGACTTCGACGTGCGGTGAACCGGGGGGGAGACGTACATGAGTATGCCGGCTGGATGGTACGACGACGGTTCCGGGCGTCAGAGGTGGTGGGACGGCGCGCGGTGGACCGAGCATCTCGCGCCTGACGGGAGCGCGGCTGCTCCTTCCGGGTCTGCGCCCGGATCGCGGGTCGCGCCGGTGCTGGGTTTCGTCGGTCTCGGTCTGGCTGTGCTGGGCACGGTCCTCGCGTGCATCCCGGTGACGTTCGTCGTCGGCGTGGTGGTGCTGATCGCGGCGTTCGTGGTGTCGCTGGTCGGAGTGTTCACGAAGAACACGGCGAAGTGGCCGTCGATCGTCGGCATGGTCCTCTCGGTGATCGGCGGTGTGATCGGCACGATCGTGACTCTGGTGATCGTCGCGGCCGCCCTCGTCGGGCCGGTTTCTCCTGGCGTTCCGACGAGCGAGCCTCCTGCCACGTCCACCGCGCAGCCGACGCCGTCCGCCAGCGCTCAGCCGTCCGACGAGCGTCCTTCGCCCGAGCAGATCGCCGTCGAGGTGCAGCGGACGTTCCAGGGCGACGGAATGACGAACTACGACGGTATGCCGGATTTCTACCCGTGCATGGGAGAGCAGCTCTACGCATCGGATATGTCGGATGAGACGCTATCCGCAGTGATCACCGGAGGAGAACCGCTCGAGGCCGAGCGCGTCACGGCAGAGAAGGCGATCACCGACGCGATCCTCTTCTGCGACCCCGACGGTGAAGGAGCCTTCTGATGAGTATGCCGGCTGGATGGTACGACGACGGCTCCGGGCGTCAGAGATGGTGGGACGGCGAGAAGTGGAGCGAGCATGTCGCTCCCGAGCAGAGCGGCGGCGCTGCTGCTGCTCAGCCGCCGACCGGGCCGTCCGCGCCGAGCGCGAATGGCTACGCGGCGGCCACGACGGGGCCGCCCTCGTCGCCTGACCGGGTCGCGCCGGTGCTGGGTTTCGTCGGTCTCGGTCTGGCTGTGCTGGGCACGGTCCTCGCGTGCATTCCGGTGACGTTCGTCGTCGGCGTGGTGGTGCTGATCGCGGCGTTCGTGGTGTCGCTGGTGGGGGTGCTCACGAAGAACACGGCGAAGTGGCCGTCGATCGTGGGCATGGTCCTGTCGGTGATCGGCGGTGTGATCGGCACGATCGTGACGCTGGTGATCGTCGCTGCCACCCTCGTCGGGCCGGTTCCCCCTGCCGTTCCGACGAGCGAGCCTCCTGCCACGTCTACCGCGCAGCCGACATCCCCTCCGACCTCCGACGCCGTCGACGCGCGCCCGACGCCTGAAGAGATCGCAGCCCAGTTCGAGATTCTCGCGAAGGAAGGCGGCATCGTCGGATACGAGGGGGATCCAGACTTCTACCCTTGTATGGGGAGATTCATGTACGACTCGGAGGTCTCAGATGAGAGCCTCCGGCTCATCGTGCAGGGCGAAGATCCGCTTGAAACGGAGCGTGAGATAGCGGGAGAGGCGATCAAGCAGGCGACTCTCTCGTGCCAGTCCTGACGAGGAGTATGTCAAGACGTCGACCATCGCGGAACCGGAAGCGGCGCGTGATCGTCTCGTCGAGATGAAGAACAGGACTAAGGCCCGTCGATCTCGGCGACATAAGATGGTTGCTCGCACGGCGGTCGCCGTGACGACGAGGAGGGTGCGCTGATGAGTATGCCGGCTGGATGGTACGACGACGGCTCCGGGCGTCAGAGATGGTGGGACGGCGAGAAGTGGAGCGAGCATGTCGCTCCCGAGCAGAGCGGCGGCTCTGCTGCTGCTCAGCCGCCGACCGGGCCGTCCGCGCCGAGCGCGAATGGCTACGCGGCGGCCACGACGGGGCCGCCCTCGTCGCCTGACCGGGTCGCGCCGGTGCTGGGTTTCGTCGGTCTCGGTCTGGCTGTGCTGGGCACGGTCCTCGCGTGCATTCCGGTGACGTTCGTCGTCGGCGTGGTGGTGCTGATCGCGGCGTTCGTGGTGTCGCTGGTGGGGGTGTTCACGAAGAACACGGCGAAGTGGCCGTCGATCGTGGGCATGGTCCTGTCGGTGATCGGCGGTGTGATCGGCACGATCGTGACTCTGGTGATCGTCGCGGCCGCCCTCGTCGGACCGACGGGTCCGATGACACCCACCGTCGCTCCTCCCACACCGAGCATCAGCGCGCAGCCGTCGTCGGAGCCCTCCCCCTCGTCACCGCCCGTCGGCGAAGAACGGCCTTCGGCAGAGGCTCTCGGCGCGGCCCTGCTCGCCGACCTGCAGCGCACCGGCATCACGGACTACGACAACGACCCGGAGTTCGTCGCCTGCTGGGGGGAGTTCGTCTATGCATCCGAGCTGTCCGATGAGGCGCTTCTCGAGTACGTCGACACATTGACCATCACCGGGTCGGAAGCCGACCTGATGAAAACTGTGAGCACCGACGCCACCGTCTCCTGCTCGACGCCCTAGCCTGCCGCGGAGCAACCGCGCGCCATCTCTGCTTCTCCATGGGTAGCTCTCCCCATGGAGAAGCAGAGATGGCTGGGACTATTATCGTCGTGCGCACTAACGCAGGAGGGGGAGCGCGATGCTAATCAAAATGCAGCGGGTCTTCGAGATGGATGGGGACACAGCTCAAAATCAGGTTGCGCTCATCACCGAGGCTTATGACGCATTGAACCAGTCGCGAGGGACGCTGGCCGACTTGGCCGATGGGCAGACTGTGACGGTGTGGACATCGGACGGGAAGTCCGTTCCACTGGCTGCCGAACTCGCGGCCAAGTATCGTGCAGCGCTGAAGTGGCGCGATGCGATCGAGGAGAACCTGCGAGCCGCGGCGGAGAACATCCGTCTCGCCATCACCGAGACCACCCAGCTGAACGAGGCTCAGAAGAGTCGCTACTACGCGCAGCTCGATGCTGTGCTCGGTCAGAATTCACGCGAGGCCTGAGGGGGAGCGCCATGGGAGAGAACCGGGAACGACTCGATCGGCTGATCGCCAACCGCGAGAGCCCTGCTGTCGCTGGTCTTCGGGTAGGTCAGCAGATTCTGCAACTCGCTGCGAGCACAGCGACGAAAGACGCGACACAGAACATCCAGAAGGCCGCACGCTCCGAGGGCTTCGGGGGCGACTACGGCATGACCGTGACTGAGGCTCTCACCGTGATCCGCGCCGACCTCAACCGGTTCGCGGACTACCAGACAGCATTGCGATCTGCAGTCACGCGAGCGACAGACGCATTGGGTGAGGCCGCGAGCGGAACTGCCGATCTTCCGGAAGCGGCACTGACTTCGTCTCAGCAGAGCACCATAGACCTGGCTGCAAAAACAGACAGTCCGGTGCAGGTGCGGCCAGGCGTGACCATGCCTGCTGCCCAGGCGCAGCAGTACTTCCTCGAGCAGGCTGCTGCCGAACAGGAAGAAGCCGCGCGCAAAGTCACGACCGCCCTGGACGCACGGCTGGATGAGATCATCCAGAGTCTGCCGACAAGCGAATACGACGAGAAGCCGCCTGCCGACGACCCGATGGATCACGACGGCCCCGGTGCCAACCCTCCGGTGGACTACCCCGGCGGCGGCTCAGGCGGCGGCTCGGGCGGCGGAGAATACGAAGGCCCCGGAATCATCGGCCCCGGCATCGACGACAACGGGGGGAACGACGGAGACGGAGACGGTGACGGGGACGACGACGACTCGAAGACCGATCCTCCTCGCGTCATCGAGCCGCCGCGCGTGTACCCTCCGGTCGAGCCCCCGGTGTATCCCCCGCTGCCTCCCGACCGGACGTGGCCCGACCCTGACGGCACGGGGGGAGACGACACCCCGCGTGTCGACGGCGGCATCGACGGAGTGACCGGCGGTGGCGGCGGCGGATCCGGCCTCACCGGTGGGGTCGGCGGCACGGGCGGTGGCGGTGGCGGCGGAACCTCCGGGTCGGTCGGCGGCGCAGGAGGCCTCGTCGGCGGTGCCGGGGGCGTGGTCGGCGGCGCGGCCGCGGGCCTCGCCGGACGTCTTGGCGGTGGCGGCGGGCTCATCGGCGGCGTCGGTGGCGTCGGCGGAGTGGGTGGCGTCGGCGGTACCGGGACGGGTGCAGGCGCGAGCGGCGTCGTCGCGCAGTCGGGTGCCGCGAACGGCGGACGCGGTGGCATGGTCGGCGGCGCGGCGGCCGGCGGCGGGGCCGGGGGCGGCAGTGACAAGCGCAACCGCCGCCGCGGACAGGACCTCCTCGCCTTCGAGGTCGAACCGGATGACGACCAGATCGCTCCCGATCTCGGGGCTGCCGGCGCTGCCGGTCGCTCGGCGTCCGACGGACGCGAAGAGCTCGGCTGGTAACGAAGGACTCTCGACCGGGGCTTCACGTCCTACAGAGAAAGCCGCTCACCCCTCAGGGTGAGCGGCTTTCTGGCGTCAGAGCGTGAGCAGATCCGTCGGAGCGTGAGCGGATGTCGTCGTCGTGTCAGACCGCGACGATCTGGATCAGGCAGTCGCCGACCTGCAGCGTCATGCCCGATGTCAGCCCGAATCGCTGGTGCGGAGTCATCGGCCCCGACCGTCCGTCGGCCGTGCGCAGCGACGAGCCGTTGCCCGAGCCGAGGTCCTCGAACCAGGGCTCACCGTCGACCACCCCGAAGCGACCGTGCGTGCGCGACACCGAGCGGTCTCCGTCGGGCACTGCGACGAGCACGGCCTCGGCATGCTCTCCCTCGGGCACACGCGGCGCGCGTCCGATGTACCCCAGCCCGGTGATCGGCACGGTCGTGCCGTCGGTGAACTGCAGGGCGACGACCGCCTGCGGCGCCTCCGAGGGCACGGGGAGTGCGGTCGGCTGCGCATCGCTCGGCGTGGTCGGCGTAGCGGGAACAGCGGCGGAGGCGCCCGGACCAGCGGGCGCCTGGGCGGCGGGAGCGCCCGCCTGCGTCAGACGCGCGGCCGATCGTGTCGTGGGCCTCTCTGCGGGCGCCTGGGGCGCAGGCAGTGCCGACGCTGCGGCGGGCACCGCATCCACGACGGCGGGGAAAGGAGATCCCATCGGCGTCGATTCGACCACCGGCGTCACGACAGCAGGCGTCACGACAGCAGGTGTCACGACCGCGGGTGTCGGCACCGCAGGCTCACTCGGCGTGGCCGGCCCCTCGGTCGCAGGTGTCGAGGGGAGTGCGGACGGTCGGGCGCCGCGTCCCGCCACTCGGCGATACGTGAGCTCCGCATCGCCTCCGAGCACCAGCACGTCGCCCGGCACGAGGAAGTACGGGTTGTGCGCGCTCAGCTCGGTCTCGCTGCCGCCGAGGTGTCGTACCGACGCCCCGTTCGCGGAGCCCAGATCCTGCACCCACAGCTTCCCGTCCTCCACGCCGAAGGCGGCGTGGGTGCGCGAGAGCGAGCGGGTGCCGTCGGGCACGCGTACGAGGATCGCGTCGGGAATGGTCTCCGGAGCGCGGGGCGCGCGGCCGATGTAGCCGAGGCCGGTGGCCTCGATCACGGTGCCGTCCGAGAGCTCGAACACGGCCACGCTGCCGGCATCGACGGGGTCGGAGACCGGTGCCGCGACGACCGGCTGCGACGGCGACAGCGGCGTCTGGCTGATGACCCCCGGCGCGGCCGCGATGACCCCTGCTGACGCATCGGGACCGGTGACCCTGGCTTCGAGATCCGGCGCGAGGAACATGCCGTCCGTCGCGGCGCTGCGGGTCTTGCGCACATCGATGACGCGGGCGCGCCCCAGGCCGTCGAGAACCCCTGCGGCTGCGAGGCCCACGGGCAGCAGCACGGGGATCACGTGCGCGAGGCCCATCACCAGGTTGCGCAGGAACAGGCCGCGCGCACCGACGCTGGCATCCTTGTCGCGCTGCACGGTGCGCAGGCCGCAGATCAGGTTCCCGGGCGTCGCCCCGGTGTGGCCCTCCCACACCCAGCCGATGGCCCACAGCTCGATCACGGTCACGGCGACGAGCACGAGCGATCCGGTGAGCATCCAGACCAGCGTCGCGATGACCGCGATGATCCCGATGTCGATCAGGTAGGCGCCTGCGCGCTGGCCTGCGGTGGCGCGCACCCCCGGGGCAGCCGTGCGGACGGGGGATGCCGGTGGCCGCAGTCGCGCGGCCGGAGGGGCGATGGTCATGAGAAGACCTCCAGGATCTGCCCAGCGATGCCGGAACCGTACAGCAGCGCCGCGGGGGCCAGGGCGAGGAACAGGCCCTCGACGATGTCACCGGTGCGGGACCAGCCGAGGGAACGCCAATCCCGAGCCAGCGGCACGGTCAGCGAGGCGACGATCGCGCCGGCGATGATCACGACGACGGCGACGAGCAGGGCGCTCAGCTGCAGTGCGATCACCAGGGCCGCCGCAGAGGTCACGGCGACGACGGTTCCCGTGACGAGCGCGGCCGCCCGGGCGACCCCGTCGCGCAGCATCCGTGCGGTGAGCAGGAAGTAGCATCCGACGCCCAGCGCTCCGCCCAGGACGCACCACGTCTCGACCGAGGGTCCGGAGGTGTCTATCGACGCGGCCGTGACCACCACGGTGTAGATCGTCGACAGCAGAGCGAGTGCGCAGGCGATGACGATCCCCGCCTCGGACCTGCGGCGAGCGAGTTGGAACTGCCGACGTGCGGTGTCGGCTCCGACGGGGGACGGCTCCCGTGGAGGCGTCTGTCGAAGACCCTGCGCGTCGCGGATGACATAGGGCGTGTCGATGAGCTCGCTCGCGTCGACGTCGAGCGCGGCGGCGCGGATGAAATGGAAGACCGGCACGGCGCAGGCGACCTGTACGGCCGTGATCGCCACGGCGGGCACACCGGCGAGGAACGCGGCGGCGTTCAGCACCGCGAGCACCGACCACATCACCGCGATCACCGCGGTGGTCGCGGCGGCCAGCCGTCCGCGCATCAGCGCCTGCGCGTGACGCACGCAGGCGAGCGTGGCCCCCGTGACGAAGCCTGCGGCCATCATCGCGCCGGTGTCGTGGAAGACCGAGAGGGCGACCGCGCCGGCCGCGCCGCCGAGCACCGGCGCGACGAGGGCGACGTAGATGGTGGAGTCCCGCACCGGCTGGGCCAGCAACGTCAGCGCGCCGACGAGCAGCAGCACTGTCGCCACGGAGACGACGGTCGCCGACGGCATGATCACCGCGCACGACACGAGAACCATGGTGATCGCGAGCAGCAGAGCGAGCAGCAGGGTGTTCCGGCGAGGCTGCCCCGCGGTCGACACATCTGTCGCGGATGCCTCGGAGCCCGTCGTCTGCGCCGTCGCCGCGCGGTCGAACAGCCAGATCACGCCGCCGTCGCCGGGGATGACCGACACTTCGCTGTCGAGGTCGATCGCCGCCCCGGAGGTGGTCGTGCCGACGTACCGCTGCAGGTCGACGCCGCCGACCGTGAGCAGCTCTGCGACCGTCGAATCGGCGGGGACGACCAGGTCGTTGCGCCCGTTCGCATCAGCTACGGTGAGGCGTATCGTCTTCGCTGACATCCTCGCCTCTCGATGTTCCGACGCACAATGCCGGTTCCGCGCGGCATCCTGACACAATAGTAGGTGACTCGAGGAGGGCCAGTCGTGAGCATCACCAGCAATCGCCGCGCGCCGAAACCGCCGGCAGGCGGACAGCTCACGCTGCAGCAGGCGCCCGAGCTGCCCAAGCCCGAGGGTGCGTCGAACACCCTGATGATGGCCCTGCCGATGGTGGGCAGCCTCGGATCGGTCGCGGTGCTCTCGCTCACTCAGGGCGGAGATGCGACCCGCACGTACATCATGGGCGGTCTGTTCCTCTTCATGGCCCTGTCGATGGTGGGCGGGCAGATGTGGCGGCAGAAGTCGCAGCACTCGACGAACGTCGAGAACACGCGACGCGAATACCTCGCCTACCTCTCCGAGACCCGAGACGCGGTGCGCGAGGTCGCCTCGCGGCAGCGCCGGTACGAGGAGTGGATGCTGCCCGCACCCGACTCGCTCCCCTTCGTCGCCGAGGAGGGATCCCGCGTGTGGGAACGCCCCGCCGGTGACCCGCAGTTCCTGGTGACCCGAGTGGGCACGGCCACTCAGCCGCTCGCCATGACGCTCGACGAGGCGCCCATCCCGCCGCTCGCCCAGCTCGACCCGGTGAGCGCATCGGCGGCGCACCGCTTCGTGCTCACCCACGACCAGGTGCCCGACCTGCCGCTCGGACTCAACATCAGCACGTGTGCGCGCATCGAGGTCGTCGGCGACATCGTGCGCGGGCGGGGGCTGGCCCGCGCCATGGTCTCGCATCTCACCACCTTCACCGCCCCCGAGGATCTGCAGGTCGCCGTCATCGCCTCGGCGGCCGACCTGCCGTACTGGGAGTGGGCGAAGTGGCTGCCGCACGCGCAGTCCGACAGTCGCAAGGACGCCGTCGGCGGTGCCCGCCGCATCGGCTCGTCGTGGGCCGAGGTCGAGCCGCTGATCGCCGACATCCGCTCGCGCGGACCGGTCAGCGGTCGCGGCGGGGGCGCGATGCCTCACATCGTGGTCATCCTCGACGGCGTCGAACTGCCCCAGGGCAACCTCCTCGACGAGGAGGGCGGCGTCGACGGCGTCACCGTCATCGACATCGCTCGCGAATGGGCGGAGCTCACCGACCCGCTCACCGTCCGCCTGATCCTCGACGGCGCCGACGGGGAGAAGCTCACTGTCGCCCGCCGCAGCATGGGCATGGTCCCGGCGAGCCCCGACTTCCTCGGGATCAGCTCGGCCGAAGCGGTGGCGCGGCGTCTCACCGGCCTCGGTGAGAGCGCTCAGGACGAGGAGGCGGGCGGCGCGCGCACGATCAGCGCCGAGCTGACCGATCTGCTGAACCTCCCCGATGTGCGGGACTTCGACCCGGATGTGGCCTGGAAGCCCCGCTCCGCGCGCGATCGCCTGCGAGTCCCGATCGGATTGACGAGCACCGGCCAGCCGATGATCCTCGACATCAAGGAATCCGCCCAGCAGGGCATGGGGCCGCACGGCATGCTCATCGGCGCCACCGGCTCGGGAAAGTCCGAGGTGCTGCGCACCCTGGTCCTCTCCCTGGCGATGACGCACTCGTCCGAAGCGCTGAACTTCGTGCTGATCGACTTCAAGGGCGGTGCGACCTTCGCGGGCATGGCGGATATGCCGCACGTCTCCGCCGTCATCACCAACCTCGGTGACGACCTCACTCTGGTCGACCGCATGCAGGACGCCATCCAGGGGGAGATGACCCGGCGCCAGGAGCTGCTGCGCGACGCCGGCAACTTCGCCAACGTCACCGACTACGAGGCCGCCCGCAGGGGCGGTCGCACCGACCTCAAGCCGCTGCCCGCGCTGCTGATCGTCGCCGACGAGTTCTCCGAGCTGCTCGCCGCGAAACCCGACTTCACCGAGCTGTTCGTCGCGATCGGCCGACTCGGCCGATCGCTGCAGGTGCACCTCCTGCTCTCGACCCAGCGTCTGGAAGAGGGCAAGCTGCGCGGACTCGACTCCCACCTGTCGTACCGCATCGGTCTGAAGACGTTCTCCGGTGCCGACTCGCGCGCGGTCATCGGCGTCCCCGACGCGTTCACACTTCCGGGCGGTGGCGGCCACGGCATCCTGAAATCGGATGCCGAGACCCTCACGCAGTTCCGCGCCGCGTACGTGTCGGCCCCTCCCAAGACCCGCCGGCGCAAGCCGGGCGCGACGGCTGAGGCAGACGGTTCAGGGGCGGAGGTCCGGGCGATCGAGGCCCGGTCGTTCACGGCCGCGCCGGTGCTCGAGCAGGAGAGCTCCGATGACCAGGCTCCCGCCCTCGACGTCGTGCGGGGCGAGGCGCCCGAGCAGCGGGTGACGTTCGACATCGCCGTCGCGCAGATGAAGGGTCGCAGCATGCCCGCCCACCAGGTGTGGCTGCCTCCGCTCGATGTGCCGGCGACGTTCGACGAGATGCTCGGCGATCTGGTCGAAGACCCGCAGCTCGGACTGATCTCGCCGCGCTGGCGACAGGCCGGCCCCCTCACGATTCCGCTGGGCACCGTGGACCGACCGCTCGAGCAGCGTCGCGATCGGCTGACGCTGACGCTCACCGGTGCGGGCGGTCACCTCGCGATCGTCGGCGGCGCGCGCAGCGGCAAGAGCACGCTCGCCCGCAGCGTCCTCACCGGCATCGCGCTGACGCACACTCCGCAGGAGGTGCAGTTCTACGTCATGGACTTCGGCGGGGGAACCTTCGTGCCGTTCGCCAAGATGGCCCACGTCGCCGGCGTCGCCGGTCGCAACCAGCCCGACGTGCTGCGACGCATGTTCCAGGAGGTCGTCGGCATCGTCAACGCCCGCGAGCGCTATTTCACGGCGAACTCGATCGACTCGATCGAGACCTATCGGCGTCTGCGCGCGCAGGGGAAGGCCGACGACGGCTACGGCGACGTGTTCCTCATCATCGACGGATGGCCCACGATCCGGGCCGAGTTCGACGAGATGGAGTTCGAGATCCAGTCGCTCGCGGGGCGGGCGCTCACCTTCGGCGTGCACATCGTGGCGACGACCTCTCGGTGGATGGACTTCCGCACCGCGATCCGCGACACGTTCGGTTCGAAGCTCGAGCTGCGCCTCGGCGACACCAGCGATTCGGAGATCGACCGCAAGGTCGCCGTCAACGTGCCGCTGAGCCGTCCCGGTCGCGGACTCGCTCCGTCGAAGCACCACATGCTCACCGCTCTGCCGCGCGTCGACGGCTCCGGCGATCCCGACACGCTCAGCGAGGGCGTCGAACACCTGATCGAGCGCGTGAACACGGCGTGGAAGGGTCCCCGCGGCCCCAAGCTGCGTCTGCTGCCCGAGATGCTCGAGCTCTCGGCACTGCAGCAGCTGGCTGCCGGCACCCCGCTGCAGAACCAGGTGCTGCTGGGCGTCGATGAGGCGGCGCTCGCCCCCTCCGCGTTCGATGTGCGGCGCAACCCGCACCTGTACCTGTTCGGCGACAGCCAGTCGGGCAAGTCGAGCTTCCTGCGCACGTTCGCGCACGAGGTGATGCGCACGACGACTCCTCAGTCGGCGCAGATCTTCGTCGTCGACTACCGGCGCGCCCTGCTGTCCGAGATCCCCGAGGAATACCTCGCCGGGTACTACACGACCGCGCAGCAGGCGTCGGAAGAGCTGGGAGGGCTCGCCGAGTACCTGCGAGGCCGCATGCCTGGGCCGGACATCACGCCCCAGCAGCTGCGAGACCGCTCGTGGTGGACGGGTGCAGAGGTCTACGTGCTCGTCGACGACTACGACCTCGTCAACACGCAATCGGGCAACCCGATCGCGGCGCTGCAGCCGCTCCTCGCCCAGGCGACGGACGTCGGGCTGCATCTGATCATCGCCCGCCGTTCCGGTGGCGCGTCGCGGGCGACGTTCGAGCCGGTCATGCAGACGCTGCGCGACCTCGCGGCTCCCGGCATCCTGCTCTCGGGCAGCCCCGACGAGGGGCCGCTGATCGGCAACGTGAAGGCCACGCCCGCCGTGCCGGGGCGTGCCAGGGTGATCACTCGCGAACGCGGACTCCAGACCATGCAGCTCGCCTTCGCCCCGTCGTCGCACCCGTAGGAGCGGCGTCGCAGAGGTGTCGCAGAGCAGGGTGGGCAGAGCTACCCATGGGCATACGCGCACGAGCGCCGTATGGTGTTACTTGTCACCGAAACATCGGTGACACGGCCCTCCGGGGCTGACTCAGACAGGGCGGTTTCGCCCATACGACCAGGAGGTGACCGTGAGCGGAGAGATCTCTGCAGCGGATGGAGCCCTGCAGCGGGGCGCCGGTATCGTCAGCAGCTCGAAGCAGGACATCATCGGCGAACTGAACTCGATTCAGTCTCAGCTGTCAAGCATCGGATCGTCGTGGCAGGGCGCGGGGGCCGCGGCGTTCACACAGACGTTCCAGGCGTGGCAGGAGAAGTCCCGCCGCATCACGAACGCTCTGGACGAGTTCGAGCAGAACCTGCGCGACTCGCAGTCGGCCTACACGCAGACCGACGACACGTCTGCGCAGTCGCAGAACAAGTTCATGGGCCGTCTCGGCTGAGACCGGAGGGAAAAAGATCATGAGTGGTAACGGATACAAGATGCAGTTCGGCGCCGTCGACACGGCGGGTGCCGATCTCGTTCGCGGCGCGAACAACATCGACAACAAGCTCTCTCAGATGGAAGACGCGCTCAAGCCGCTTCAGGCGGACTGGACCGGTTCGGCATCCGAGGCGTACATCCAGGCGAAGGCCAAGTGGAACGCGGCCCTGACCGAGATGAAGGCGCTTCTGAACGACATCGGGCGTCAGGTCTCGCAGGACTCGCAGGACGGTCAGGCGAACGAGAACAGGAACATGAACCGCTGGTGATCACGCGGTGAGAGTTCGAGCCGGCTGTCGCCCCTTCGGGGGTGACAGCCGGCTCTCTCTGTGTCCGGGTGTCTGCGTGGGTACCGCGCGGTGCGACCGCGAGAGCGGCTCAGCGGGTGGCGTCGGCCAGGTGGCGAGCGTTGTGGCTCAGCACCTTGACGATGATGCCGTGGCTGCGCAGCTCCTTGGCGGTGCGCGCGCCCTCTTCGGCGTCACGCCCGAGGGCGTTGATGTTCGCCACGACGAGGACGTCGCCGGGCTTCAACGTCGCGATCAGGCGCGAGAGCCGGTCGCTCCAGGACTCGAGGATGTCGGGGGCCGGATGACGGAATCCCTCGATCGGCACCCCGAACCGGGTGAGGTCCTCACGCTGCTCGACGACCGAGGGCATGCCCTCTCGCGAGACGACGAGCCCGACCAGGCGCGATCCGTCCGGGCGCGCGACCCAGAAATCGCGGTTCTGCTGCAGCTCGGTGAAGCACTTCGGGCACTCCGCGGCCGCGTGCGGCAGGTGCAGCGGACTCGTCAGGGCCTCGTCGACGGATGCCGTCGCCTTCATCGGATCGATCGTCTCGCTCATCGCGCACCTCCGGGGTCCATTCTGCCCTGTCGGAGCCGCCCGTGGCGACCGTTCAGAGCATCCCGAGGGCGCGGACGGCCTCGCGTTCCTCGGTCAGCTCGGCGACGGATGCGTCGATGCGCGATCGCGCCCACTCGCTGACCTCGAGGCCCTCGACGATCCGCCATTCTCCGTCGACCGCCCGCACCGGGAACGACGAGATCAGGCCCTCGGGCACGCCATACTCGCCGTGGGAGACCACGCCCGCCGACGTCCAGTCGTCGGTGCCGTGCACCCAGTCGCGCACGTGCTCGATCGTCGCGTTCGCGGCCGACGCCACCGAAGACGATCCGCGCACCGCGATGATCTCGGCCCCGCGCTTCGCTACGCGGGGGATGAAGGTCTCGTCGAGCCAGACCGAGACGTCGCCGACGATGGTCTCGAGCGCCTCCGTCACCGGCCGTCCGGCGACCGTCGCGTGCGACACGTCGGGGAACTGCGTCGCGGAGTGATTGCCCCAGATCGGGACCCGGCGCACGGTGTCGACGGGCACCGCGAGTGTCTGCGCCAGCTGCGCCCTCGCGCGGTTCTCGTCGAGCCTGGTCAGCGCGCTGAAGCGTTCGGCGGGAACGCCGTCGGCCGAGGCCGCGGCGATGAGCGCGTTCGTGTTGGCCGGGTTCCCCACGACCGTGACACGCACACCGTCGGCCGCGTGCGCGGCGATCGCGGCACCCTGCGGGCCGAAGATGCCCGCGTTCGCGGCGAGGAGGTCACCGCGCTCCATGCCGGGGCCGCGAGGACGAGCGCCCACCAGCAGCGCCAGGTCGGCGCCGTCGAATCCCACGGCGGGGTCGTCGGTCACCTCGACCTGCTCGAGGAGGCCGAAGGCGCCGTCCTGCAGCTCGAGCGCCGCCCCCTCGGCCGCACCCAGCCCCTGAGGGATCTCCAGCAGTCGCAGCCGCACCTTCTCCTCCGGCCCGAGGAGGTCACCGGCGGCGATGCGGAACAGCAGCGCGTATCCGATCTGTCCGCCGGCACCGGTCAGTGTGATCGTGGTCGTCATGATCCGAGCCTACGTCCGTGCGGCGCGGTCCGGGAGGGGCGGTCCGGGAGGGGCGGTCCGGGAGGGGCGTCGTGCGGAGTACCCTCATGGCATGACCTTCAACCCAGACGCCGACGTCTCCGGCAACACCGCTCGCCGACGGGGCCGCGGAGCCGTCGTCGCCGGGGCGGGCGGGGTCGGACTGCTCGGCATCATCGCCCTCATCGCCGGGCCCCTTCTGGGCATCGATCTGACCGGCCTGCTCGGCGGCGGGGGCGCCACCGGCGGCGGCTCCGAGCCCGAGGGCGGCAGCGTGATCGAGAACTGCCTCACCGGGGAAGACGCGAACGAGGACGTCGACTGCCGGGTGGCGAGCGCACAGCTCGCGCTCGACGGGTTCTGGGAGGACCGCATCGACCAGTACCGGGCGCCGCAGCTGATCATCGTCGACGGAGCGACCTCGACCGCCTGCGGCACCGCCTCGAACGCGGTCGGGCCGTTCTACTGCCCGCCCGAGGAGACGGTCTACGTCGACCCGACGTTCTTCGATCTCATGCAGCAGCAGTTCGGAGCATCCGCGGGCGAGCTCGCGCAGCTCTACATCGTGGGCCATGAGTGGGGCCACCACATCCAGTACATCACCGGTGTGATGGACCGGTACCCGAACAACGGCACGGGCCCGGACAGCAACGGCGCGCGCATCGAACTGCAGGCCGACTGCTACGCGGGAGCGTGGATCGGGCGGATGACCGAGGAGGAGGACAAGAACGGCGTCCCCTACCTGCAGGCGCCGACCGAGGCCGAGATCACGGACGCCCTGAACGCGGCGAACACGGTCGGTGACGACAACATCCAGCAGCAGTCGTCCGGGTCGGTGAACCCCGAGAGCTTCACGCACGGCACCAGCGCGCAGAGGCAGGGGTGGTTCGCCAGCGGGTACAGGTACGGACTCGACATGTGCGCCGATCCGCTGACCGTGTCCGGCGCAGAGCTCTAGGGTGACGACGATGGACCTGGACGCGCTGTATCCGCCGATCGAGCCGTACGAGACCGGCGAGCTGCTGGTCGGCGACGGTCATCGGCTGTACTGGGAGGTCAGCGGCAACCCCGAGGGCAAGCCCGTGGTGTTCCTGCACGGTGGACCCGGCAGCGGCACCTCGCCCTGGCAGCGGCGGTTCTTCGACCCCGCCGCGTATCGGATCGTGCTGTTCGACCAGCGCGGCTGCGGACGCAGCACTCCGCATGCGAGCGCGCCGGATGCCGATCTGCGCTTCATCACCACCGCGCATCTGATCGCCGACATCGAGCTGCTGCGCCGGAACCTCGGGGTCGAGCAGTGGCAGGTGTTCGGCGGGTCGTGGGGGAGCGCGCTCGCGCTCGCCTATGCGCAGGCGCATCCGGAGGCTGTCAGCGAACTCGTCCTGCGCGGCATCTTCACGTTGCGTCGCGAGGAGCTCGAGTGGTTCTACGAGGGTGGCGCGGCGGCGCTGTTCCCCGATCTGTGGGAGGAGTACCTCGCCCCCATCCCGGTGTTGGAGCGCTCGCACCTGATCCGGGCGTACCACCGGCGGCTCTTCGATCCCGATCCCGCCGTGCACGAGCCCGCCGCCCTCGCGTGGTCGCGGTGGGAGGCGTCGACGGTCACGCTGCGCCCGGATGCCGCGCAGATCGCGGCGATGTCGGACCCGCGTACCGCGACCGCGTTCGCCCGCATCGAGAACCACTTCTTCGTGAATCGCGGCTGGTGGACCGAGGGGCAGCTGATCGCCGGCGTCGACGGCATCCGGCACATCCCCGCCGTCATCGTGCAGGGGCGCCATGACGTCTGCACGCCGATGATGACCGCATGGGATCTGCACACGGCCTGGCCCGAGGCGGACTTCGTGGTCGTCGACGACGCCGGTCACTCGGCCGCCGAGCCGGGCATCCAGCGCGCGCTGCGTGCAGCCACCGACCGGTTCGCGGGCTGACACGACGTCGCCCGCTGAACCCGATCGTCAGGCGCGCAGCGCCGCCGTCAGCGTCTTCAGGAGTCCGAGGACGCCGCCGTCGGCGCGGAAGCGCGTCAGCCCTTCGCTGACCGTCGCCCCGGAGCGCGACGACACGAACCACGGGGGCTTCGGCAGGATCGTGAGGTGTCCGCCGCCGTTGGCGATCGGCAGCGAGCGGGGGAACGGCCGGAACGGTCCGCGGACGACCGACCGCTCGACATCGTCGAGCAGCAGCGCATTGTGCACGACGCCGATCCCGCTGCCGACGTCGTCGATCGTGCTTCCGGGGAACGCACCCCAGGTGAGGGTCGGCGTGATGAAGCCGAAGGCCGTCCAGCCGTTGATGGCGATGGAGCCGTAGTGCAGCGCTGCCACGGATCGGTCGAATCCTGCGCCGAGCTTCTTCTCGGTGGCCGGGTCGATCAGCAGGTTCGCACCGAGCGTGCCCTGCAGCTGCTCGTTCGCGTAGGCCACGGCGGTGTCGAGGAACTCCTGCCCGGTGCCGGGCACCGAGACGACGCCGAGCACGGGTGCGAAGTACTCGGTGCCCTGCAGCGCCGTCGCGTCGTCGTCCTCCGCGATCTCGACCAGCAGCCGGTCGCCGAGGACGAGAGCGTCAGGGTAGGAGTCGGCCGCGAGGTCCATCCGCGACGCCGCTCCCGGGTACCAGGTCGGTCGCTCGGGGGCGTTCGCGTAGGCCCGTCGGAGTGCCGCACGGAAGTCGTCGGCCTGAGCCCAGTCGGACGACAGGATCACCACCTGGCCGGCGATGCAGTTGTGGCCGCTGTTCTGCAGGCGCATGGTGGCGACGTGCTCCGCCTGATAGGCGAGGTCGGCGTCCGTCCACTCGCCCGGCACGATGATGATCGGCGAGACGCCGCCGAGCTCCGCCGTGATGGGCTTCTGCAGTCGGGGGGTGTGCGCGCGGCGGCGCTCGGCTGCGTCCGTGCCGGTTCCCCAGACGATCGCGTCGAAGGTCGCCGCCGAACCCGTGATGTGCACGTGCGCCGGATCGGGATGCTCGGTCAGGTAGGCGCCGACGGACGGGCCGCCCCGCACGATGCGCAGCAGTCCGAGGCCGATCAGCGGGGCGAGCGCGCGCTTGTAGATCGGCACGAGAGCGTCTTGCGTCGGGTTGACCTTCAGCAGGGCGACGCGGTTGTGGGCGAGCAGCTCGTACAGCACGTCCAGCACGGGGATCGAGGTGATGTTGCCCGCGCCGAGCACGAGGGCGACGCCCGCCGATTCCGACGGCGTGCGCTGCGCGAGCCCGGCTGCGGCCCTGGCGCGGTTCGGGGTGGTGCCGGGCTTCAGCCACACCTCGCCGGTGTAGCCCGAGAGCAGCAGACGGTCGATGCCGGTCAGCGGGAATGCGTGCACGCGGGTGCGGCCGCCGGGCGCACGGTCGACGCGCACGCCGTCGAGCGGGTTCGTTCCCCGTGCGAGGCGGGAGAGCGTCTCGATGTAGGCGTCGAGGGCACCCAGAACGCTGTACGGCCCACTGAGCCACTCCTCGCCGCGCAGCGGATGGCGTGCGTCGAGACCCTTCGAGGCGGCGGCGGTGCGGGCCCAGTCCTCGGCGGCGGCAGCCACGCCGGTGCGCACGCCGTGCAGCAGGGTGACGCGCTGCGCCAGTGTCAGCGCCGCCCAGGTGCGGCCGCCCACCTGCAGCTCGCCGATCGCCTCGTCGAGGCGGGCCCGATCTCCGTCGCCCAGATCCGAGGTCATCGATCCGGTGGGTGTGGTCGCGGAAGTCATCGGCGTCTCCTTCTGGCGGGATCCCAGCTTAGGCCGCCCGCGAGCCTCACGCGGCGATGCCTCACGCCTCGATGTCAGAGCGGCGCAGCCGGTATCGGCGCAGCGTCAGCAGGCTCGCGAGCATGAGCACCGCGGGCAGGATGCTGAAGCTGAGCACGATGCCCGTGAGGGCCTCGTCCGGCTGCTGCGCGGTCGTGCCGGCGACGGTCGAGATGTACCCGGTGGCCGCGAGCGTGAGCGAGACGGCCGTGGCGCCGAGGGCGAAGCCGATGGTCTCGCCCGCGGTCCACACCCCCGTGAAGGTGCCGGCGTGTCCCGCACCGCTGCGCTGCTCGTCGTGCGAGATCACATCCGGCAGCATCGCCATCGGCAGGGACTGGAGTCCGGCGTACGCGATGCCCGCCATCGCTATCGAGCCGTACATCCAGCCGCCGGGAAGCCAGGCGGCGATCACGAGCGTGGCGGCGGCCACCGTGAACAGGCCGCTCGCGACGGCGAACGCCCGCTCCTTGCCGATCCGTCGCGCGATCGCGGTCCACACGGGGGTCGCGACGAGGGCGGGCCCGACCAGCGACAGGAACACGAGGGTGACGGCAGCCTCGCTGCGCAGCACCCAGGTGGCGACGTACTGTGCGGCGGCGAGCATCGTGCCGGTCGCGAGAGCCTGCAGGAGGAAGGTGCCCAGAAGTGCGCGGAAGGGCTGACTGCGCCGCAGCGTCTGCAGACCGGCGGTGTACGGGGCTCGGAACCCGGTGGCGGCGAGGTCCTCGCGCGGTGCCGCTGCGCCGGCGACGGGGGCGGCATCCGCGGTGCGGGAGGCGATGAGCATCCCGATCCCGATCGCGACGCCTGCGACGACGCCCATCAGCAGGTATCCGGCGACCGGGTCCGACCCGGCGCGGCGCAGCTCGGGTCCGCCGGCGCCGAAGAGCAGGATCGCGGCGGTGAGCACGACCACCCGCCATCCCAGCAGACGGGTGCGCTCGTCGTAGCCGCGGGTGAGTTCGGCGGGCAGCGCCACGTAGGGCACCTGGAACAGGCTGAACGAGGTGGCGGTGGCGAGAAAGGCCAGGAGCACGCAGATCGCCCCGGCGGTCGGCCCCCACGACGGCGGCACCGCGAAGGTCAGCGCGAAGAAGAGAGGAAGCGTGAGCGCCCCCACGACCATGAGGCCGCGACGTGAACCGGTGCGCGCGTACTGGCGGTCCGACGCGGCGCCGATGAGCGGATCGATCACGACGTCCCAGACCTTCGCCGCCGTCACGATGACGCCGGCCACGAGGGCCGCGACACCGAGATTGTCGGTGAGGAAGTAGGTGAGCACCAACCCGGGAAGGGTCGCATAGCCACCGGTGCCGAGCGACCCCACCGCGTACAGCGCGATCGTGCGCGGGGAGAGGTGGGCGGGGGCGTGTTCCGGCCGAGCCACGGAGCTCATCGCGCCAGTGTAGCGGCGGGAGACTCCCCGCCGGAGGGGAATCTCGGTCAGATGAGGGAGAGCTCGGTCAGATGAGGGAGAGCTCGCGCAGCTTCGCCTCGACGTCGGCGTTCGACGGCTCGACGTGGTGCGAGGAGTCCGGGTAGACCACCACGGGGATGTTGGTGCGCCCCGAGATCTCCTTGGCGACATCTGCGGCCGACGGCTCCGCGACGAGGTCGACGTAGGTGTACTCGATGCCGAGCGAGTCGAGCTGCTTCTTGGTGCGGATGCAGTCGCGGCACCAGTCGGCGCCGAAGAGGGTGATGGTGGATTCTGCGGAGGTCATGTCCTCCAGCGTACGTCCGCGCGGCTGAGCGGGCGCCGATACGGGCCCCGGTCACCGCGATCACAGGACGGCCATTGCAAACTAAGGGTACCCTTACCTATGCTGGATCCATGACCACCGCCTGTGAGCACCTCGAGGATCCGGACTGGGAGACCATCGAAGGGGTGGTGCTCATCGCGGGCGACTCGTCGGATGCCGCCGCCATCGCCGCCGTCACCGCGCGGCTGCCGTGGGATGCGGAGGGCGTGGTGCTGATCGAGGCGGCGGCACGTGTGCAGTTCCGCCACATCGATGTGCCCGAAGGGGTCTCGGTGCGCTGGCTCCTCCGAGGCGACGGTGCACGGCAGCATGCCAAGGGCGAACGACTGGCCAACGCCGTGCACTCATGGTGCGTCGAATGGACATGCGCGGAGCCGCCGCTGCAGTGGACGGTCTGGCTCGGTGCGCACACGCCGGCCCACGTCGCACGGATGGCGCGGAGCCTGCTCGGCGTCGCGAACTGACGGCGACGCCGTCGCGTCCCCACCCGCATCGTCGGGGGAGCGGGCGCGACAGCGCCGGATCCGTGTGTCAGCGCGTCGCGAGCACGGGCGTGCCACCGACCGTGGCGCCCGCCGAGATCGCATCGAGCGCGCGCCGCAACGACGAGCTCGACGTGTGCGCGGTGTACGGGAAGTAGACGACCTCGACACCCACCTCGGCGAAGTCGCGCTCGAGGCGCAGGCCCTTCTCGGTGCCGCGCCAGTCGTCTCCCTTGAAGAAGTGCGTGAACCCCACGTCGTGCCAGGAGTCCATCTTCGACGGAGTCGTCTCGACGTACACGTCGTCGACGAACGAGATGTGGCGCACGATCTCCGCGCGCTCGGCCGTCGGGATGACGGGCTCGATGCCCTTCACCTGCCGCAGCATCTCATCGCTGACGACACCGGCGACGAGGACGTCGCAGTGCTGCTTCGCGTGACGAAGAAGGTTGAGATGCCCGACGTGAAACAGGTCGAAAGCACCCACGGCATAGCCGATGCGCGTCCCCATGATCTCCCCAGATCAGTAATTCCCCAGAAGCGGATCCCCATCCGCCAGCGACTCCCACAGCCGCACCGGAGCGAGTGTAGCAGGTCTCGGTTTCGCCCCGCACAGGAACCCGTGGAACGATGGACCCCGCAACGCGGGCCCCTCGGTCTGCACAGGGGGAAGGGAAAGGCTCGTGGCGACACCGGTCACGGTCATCGTGCCGACCTACAACGAGCGCGACAACGTCGCCGAGCTCGTCGCGCGCACCGCGACCGCGCTCGCCGCGTACGACGCGGAGATCCTGTTCGTCGACGACAGCGGCGACGACACCGCGTCCGAGATCGCCAGGGTCGCGGCCGACGCCCCGCTGCCCGTGCGCGTCATCCACCGTGAGCACAACACCGGCGGCCTCGGCGGGGCCGTGCTGGTCGGGCTCGAGGCCGCCGCCGCCGACCTCTGCATCGTCATGGACGGCGACCTGCAGCATCCGCCCGAGCTCCTCTCCGTGCTCCTGGAACGTCATGCGGAGGGCGACGCCGATGTCGTCGCCGCCTCGCGGTACGTGGGCGGCGGTGACACCAGCGGTCTCGGCACGGCGGTGCGCTTCGGCGTGTCGCGCGTGGCGACCTGGCTGACCCGAGCCATGTTCCCGATCCGTCTCGCTCGCAGCACCGATCCGATGACCGGGTTCTTCCTCGTCGATCGGAGCCGGCTCGACCTGGCGGCGCTCAAGCCGCAGGGATTCAAGATCCTCCTCGAGATCCTCGCGCGCACGGATCTGCGCATCGCCGAGGTGCCGATGGAGTTCGGCGAGCGCAGGCACGGCACGTCGAAGGCGAGCCTGCGCCAGGGCGGCACCTTCATCGCCCACCTCGCCAGACTGCGCTTCGGCAAGATGTCGCTGTTCGCTCTGATCGGTCTGATCGGCGCCATCGCGAACCTGGGCATCATGTGGCTGCTGACCCTGACCGGGGTGCCCTACATCTGGGCGGCGATCATCGGCGCCGAAGTCACCATCATCGGCAATTTCCTGCTGCAGGAGCGCTTCGTCTTCGCCGACATGCGCACCGACGCGCGCGGCATCGGCGGTCGGTTCGCGGCCTCGTTCGCCTTCAACAACGCCGAGGCCGCTCTGCGCATCCCGGTGATGGCGCTGATGGTCGAGACCTGGCACATCTCCAGCGTGCTGGCCACGGGGCTGTCGCTCATCGTCGCCTTCGTCGCGAGGTTCCTCTTCCATTCCCTGGTCGTCTACGCGCCCCGGAGACCGCGCTCGACTGATGCCGACGCCGAGCCGAAGCCCGACACCGCGACGATCCGCATCATCCGCGCGATCGACTCCGAGGCGATGAAGCCGGGCGAGCTGTAGGCGATGCGCGCGTGCGCGCAGGCCCGCCATCCGGGCGGGCGTCGCGAGCGGCTCGCCTAGCTCTTCTTCGGCCGGGCGTACTCGCCGCGCACGATGCCGAGGGCCGCCAGCATCCGACCCTGGGCGAACCACGCCCGGCGCTGGAAGACGGCGTTCGCTGCGGTGTCTCGTCGTAGGGCGGAGATCGCACGGCCGCCGGTGAACGCGACCCAGCGCACCGCGCCGCCGGCCAGGTGCGCGAGGTGGAGGAGCGGACGCCTCCACGCCGGTGCCTCGCGGATCAGCAGCCGCACACGGGCCTGTCCGTGCGCGATCGCTCGCCGGTGCACGAACACCCGTGTCGCGCGTTCCGGCGCGATGTCGTCGCGGGCCACGGAATCCGCGGATGCGACGATCGAGCCGCCCCGGGCGACGACCGTGCGGCCGAACACGTTGTCCTCGCCGCCGATCAGGCCGAGCGAGACGTCGAAACGCACCCCGAGAGCGCGAACCTGGGCGGTGTCGATGAGCACGTTGCCCGTCGCCAGCGACTCCAGCCGCTTTCCGTTCGGGAAGCGCGTGCGGCGCATGAAGCCTCCCGCGGCGATCCACGGATCGGTTCCCTCGGGCCACACGTAGCGCACGAAGCCCATCACGACGGCAGCGCGGGTCTCGCGCCAGACGGCGACCAGACCGTGCAGCCACCCTTCTTCGGGGAACACGTCGTCGTCGATCATGACCGTGAGCTCCCCGTCGGACGCCGCGTCCAGCGCCGCCTGCCGGACGGCGGCGATGCCCGGTGTCTTCTCGGAGAGGTACTCGACCCCGAGGTCGGACGCGACGGACTCCGCCGATCTCCCGGGGTCGTTGTCGACGAGCAGGATGCGTGTGCGCACTCCCTCGGTCTGCGCGCGGATCGCCTCGACCAGAGGCGGCAGCAGGGCCGTGCGGCGATACGTCGGCACGGCGATCAGGACCGACTCGGTCACCGCGCCCCCGCCCGGCGGTGCGCGATGGCGCGCCGGAACGCGTCGCGGTGGGCGACTCCCGCACGGTCCCAGTCGCGCGCCGACAGATCGGGTTCTCCCTCGGGGAGAGTGCGGATGGCCTCGGCGAACGCCAGGAGGTCCGAGTCGGCGAGTTCGTCGTCGAACATCGTGATCCAGCCGCGGCCGACCTCGGCCGACAGGGCGTCGTTCACGGCGGTGCGGGGAACCAGCACCGGGCGATTCAGCGACAGCGCCGCGAGCACGGTGCCGGAGTTGTGCATGAACCGGTACGGCAGCACGATGCCGGAGCTGCCCATGACGGCACGGGCGAAATCCGGCTCGGACAGGTAGCGCAGATCGAGCTCGATGCGGCCGTCTGCCTTCGCACTCTCCCGCACCTCGTCGGCGATCCCCGCGCTCGTCGGGTTGCCGGCGATGTGCAGTCGCAGGTCGGGGGCGACATCCGCCGTGTCCCGGAAGACGCGGATCAGGTCTTCGACGCCCTTGTAGCGCCGCACGAGGCCGACGAAACCGAGCGTTCCGGGAGCGGCATCCGTCTTCTCGACGTCCGCGAACCACTCACGGTAGTGGCCGTGCGGGATCAGAGTGGATTCCGCGCCCTCCGGCAGCTCCGTGAGGTCGTTGAGCACGATGCGGTGGTCGGTGCGCCGCTCCACCCACTCCAGGTATCGGCGCTGCCAGGGTGCCACGTCGTTCGGGAGCTCGACGTTGTGCACGGTGCGGATGATCGCGACGCGGCCCAGAGAGATGCGCGCGCGCAGCGCGACCGCGAATGCCCGGCGTGCAAGTGCCTTCGCACCCGTGCCCGCGCCGAACAGCGTCTCCGGCCAATGGAACTGGATGGCGTCCAGCCGACCGAACAGCGCCTGTCGCCGGTCGAAGCGCACATGCTCCACCCCCGGCGTCGCCGCGAGCGCGTCGTCGAGCATGTGCACGTACGGATTCGATGTGGGGCGCGGCGCCCCGAACGACTGCATGACCCTGATCGGGCGCGCAGAACCCCCTGATTTGTTCCCCATGGGTCCAGTGTGCCAGCAGTCGGGCTCTACACTGGTCGGGAACGACCTGGGCATGTGGGGTGCCCGAGAGGTCGTGACCTAGGGGAGTCGACATGTCCGTATCCTTCGCTGCCGCATATCGGCAGCTCTCAGCGGCGCAGAAGGGGCATGCGCGCGGAGCGCCCGGATACTCGGTCTACGTGAACCGTCGCATCGGGCGGATGCTCGCGGCCTTCGCCTTCCGCGTCGGCATCACGCCGAACCAGGCGACCGTGATCAGCGCCCTGCACACGTTCTCCGCCCTCGCGCTGCTGCTCATCCTTCCGGCGGCCTGGTGGACGGGGATCCTCGTCGCGCTGCTGCTCGCACTCGGCTACGCCTGGGATTCTGCCGACGGTCAGATCGCGCGGCTGCGCGGCGGGGGCAGCCTCGCCGGAGAGTGGCTGGACCACTTCGTCGACGCCCTCAAGATCGCCTCGCTGCATCTCGTCGTCCTGCTCGCCCTGCACCTGCACACGCCGTTGGCCGGCACGCCGTGGCTGCTCATCCCTCTCGCCTTCTCGGTCGTCGACGTCGTGACCTTCTTCGGCATGCTGCTCAACGACCTGCTGAAGCAGAAGAAGGGCGTGCAGTCGACGCACTCCCGCGGAGGCGGGACCTTCCTCCGGTCGATGATCCTGCTGCCGACGGACTTCGGCGTGCTGTGCCTCGTGTTCGCCCTCTGGGGGTGGACCGCCGGCTTCCTCGCCGTCTACGCGGTGCTCGCCCTGATCAACGCACTCTTCCTCGCGCTCGCCGCGGCGAAGTGGTTCCGTGAGATCAGCGCCCTCGACCGCGAGGTCGGCTGAGATCGTGGCCGTCTCGCCGTCGTTCGCGGTCGTCACGGTCAACTACGGTTCCAGTGCGCTGATCGCCGAGAATTTCGGAGGCCTCGCGCTTCCGCCGCAGGGCCGCCTCATCATCGTCGACAGCTTCAGCTCGACCGCCGAACGCGAGGCCGTCCGCATCGTGGCCGGCGAACTCGGCGCCGAGTGCGTGCTGCTCGACGAGAACCTCGGGTACGGGGGAGGGACCAATGCCGGAGCGGCACGGGCCCTCGAGCTCGGGGCCGAGGTGATCGTGCCGCTCAATCCGGATGCGAGCATCGCGATCGCCGACCTGCAGACGCTCGTCGACGCCGCGCACGGCACGCGTGATCTCGTATCGCCTCGTATCGTCACCGGCGCGGGCGCGACCTGGTTCGCGGGAGCCGACCTGTACCTCGACGACGGCACCACGGCCGGGCGGGCGGCCAGGGCCCGGCACGAGGGCAGGCCTCGACGCGAGTGGGCGACGGGTGCATGCTTCGCGCTGTCCGCCGACGTCTGGCAGCGACTCGGGGGCCTCGACGAGGACTACTTCCTGTACTGGGAGGACATCGATCTCTCGCACCGGGTGCTCGACGCCGGGGGCTCGCTGATCCTGAGCGATGCGATCGTCGTGCACGACGAGGGCGGCACTCACGACGGCGTGGCCAGCGATCGTGCGAAGTCGTCGACGTACTACTACTTCAACATCCGAAACCGGATGCTGTACGCCCGCAAGCACCTGAATCGGAGCGACGTCCGTCGCTGGCGCCGATCGTCGCTGCGCGTCGGCTACGGCATCCTCCTTCAGGGAGGGCGGCGTCAACTGCTGTCTGCGGCGCCATGGCGTGCCTATGCGCGCGGAATCCGCGACGGGTACCGCGTGAGTCGCGGGAAGGCGGAGGCGCGATGAGCGGCATCCTCACCGTCTGCGACGCGAACGTGTGCCGCTCGGTCGCCGCCGAGCTCCTGCTCACGGAGCAGTTCTCGCGGCACCTCGCTGCGGCGGGGATACAGGTGCAGAGCCGCGGTGCGCAGGCGCTGCCTGCGCACTCCGCCTGTCGACTCGTCGAGGATCTCCGTGACGATGAGGCGTGGAGGTCGCGCGCACGCAAGCACCAGTCCGCACAGTTGGATGTCGCGGCGATCGAGGAGGCCGACCTCATCCTCACGGCGACGATCAGCACGCGCGCCTCGGTCGTATCCCTGGTTCCGAGTGCGCGGCGTCGCGTCTTCACGCTTCGGGAAGCCGTGTCGTCGGCGTCCGGGTTCATCCCCTCGACGGGAGCTGCCGGCGATGACCTGGTGCGTGACTTCACCGCGCACCTGGATTCGCGGAGGGGCCTCCAGTCGCTTCCGACGACGCGCGGGTCTCGCTGGCGACGGGCATCGCATCCGTTCGACATCGCGGACGGGCACACCGGCGGGCACCACGCCCATGTCGAGGCTGTCGCACAGGTCGAGAAGGCGGTCTCACAGCTGGTGGGCGCGATGACCGCGGATCCGACGCTGCCCTTCTTGGCGGGCGACCGGCGCTGACCGTCGAGTTCGAGTGTGACCCCGGCGATCACTTGGTGATATTCCGGGTGAATTCATGAATCGACGAACGGATGCCGGTTACGGTGACCAAGGCGATTCGTGGGGAATCGCATTCTGGGGAAAAACTGGGGGAACCTTTGGGGATCAATCGGCGCGCGCGCACACACATGACGTCACCGCCGTCAGGCGGGATCACACCGTCGGGGGGTACCGAGAGCAAGAGCTCGGGACGGAAGCGGTCCGGACTCGCGTTTCTCATCGGCGTCGTCCTGGCGTCCTCCGCCATCGTCGCGTTCCCTGCATCCGGGTCCGCTGCCGTCCCTCAGACGAAGGCGCCCCTGTTGGAGCGCACTTCCGATGTCGTGACCTCCGATCCGTTGCCCACCGTGCAGATCGACAGCGGGTACGTCTGGTCGCAGGCCACCGTCGGCACGACCGTCTATGCCGGTGGCAGCTTCTCGAATGCCCGCGCGGCTCTCGCCGATCCGGGAACGAACCTGACGCCGCGAAGCAACATCCTGGCGTTCGACATCACCACCGGCGCCCTGCTGCCGTTCGCGCCGCAGGTGAACGGCCTCATCAAGGCGGTCGCGGCCTCTCCTGACGGCAGTCGGATCTACATCGGCGGCACGTTCACACAGGTCAATGGAGCATCGCGCCACAACTTCGCCGCGCTCGATGCGCGCACCGGCGCACTCGTGCCCGGCTTCGCTCCTGCCGTCGGCGGCACCGGCGTCTACGCTGTCGCGGCGACGGCCGACGCCGTCTACGTCGGCGGTCTCTTCACCCAGGCCAACACGGTGGCTCGCAAGAACTTCGCGGCCTTCTCGACCAAGAACGGGGCGCTGCTTCCCTGGGCGCCCACCAGCGACCGGCAGGTCGACTCGATGATCGTCGAGCCCGGTGCCGCGCGCGTGATCGCCGGTGGGCGGTTCGACAGCGTCAACGGCGCGATTCAGCGAGGCCTCGTCGCGTTGGATCCGGTCAGCGGAGGCACGGACGCCTCCTGGGCGGCGCCGAAGACCGTGAAGAACTCCACACCCGCGGCGGTGAACCGCAACGGCTACTCCGGCATCTTCGGTCTCACGGCCGATGCCACCGCGGTATACGGCACGGGATGGTCGATGGGCGATACGGCAGCGACCCGTGGCAACCTCGAAGGCGCATTCGCTGCAGAGGTGGGCAGCGGCGCGATCCGCTGGGTCGCCGACTGCCACGGAGACAGCTACGGGGTCTACTCCACCGGAAAGACGGTGTACACGACCAATCACACCCACACGTGCGAGAGCGCCAACCTCTGGCCCGAGCAGAAGCAGCGCACCTGGCGCTACTTCTCCGCTTTCACCGCCACGGCGGAAGGAACGCTCGCTTCGAGTCAGTTCACCAACGGCACGTACAGCGACTGGGGTGGAACGCCGTCGCCCTCGGCCTACGCCGTCACGCCTGACTTCGCTGTCGGCACGGCGACCGGTCTCGGCCAGGCCGGGCTCTCGATCACCGGTTCCGGCGACTTCATCGCCGTCGCCGGGGAATTCACGAGCGTCAACAACAGGCGCTTCCAGGGGATCGTGCGCTTCTCGACGAAGCCGGACGGCGGCGCAGCGCAGGGCCCCTATCGGAAGGACGCCGCCTGGGCGACGCCCCAGGTGGCATCGGATGTCCCCGTGCGCGTGACGATCGAGACGAACTGGGATCGGGACAATCGCGACCTCACGTATCAGCTGATGCGTAGCGACCAGACGCAGCCCGTGTCGCAGACCGTCGCCACCTCGCTCTGGTGGGACAAGGGCACGGTGACGTTGGAAGACCCGACCGCGGTGGCGGGAGCGACGTACACCTACACGGTGAAAGCGGTGGACGCCGACGGCAACTCCGCCGTGAGCCTGCCCGTGAACACGACGGCCTCGGGAGCCGACATCGCCGGTTATTCGAAGGTCGTGCGGCGAGACGGCGCGGATGCGTACTTCCCGCTCGGCAATGCCAGGACCGACTACGTCAGCGCCGGCGCCCTCAACGTCGGGCCGGGTGTCACGGTGACCGCCTCCGGTGCGGTGGGGGGAGCGACACCCGCAGGATCGGTCTTCAACGGGACGCCGGACGGGCGCGTCTCCTCCGCCGCGGCGGTGGCTCTCGACGACAACTTCTCGGCAGAGGTCTGGTTCAAGACGACCACTCGTCAGGGCGGGAAGATCTTCGGGGCCGGTTCGTCGCAGACGGGGAGCTCCGCCAGCAACGACCGTGATCTCTACATGCAGAACGACGGGCGGCTGCGGTTCGGCGTGTATCCGTACGCGGGGAGCCCCGTCAGGTCTGTCGCCACCACCTCGGCGTACAACGACGGTCAATGGCATCATGTCGTCGCGACCATGAGTCCCCGGGGGACGACGATCTACGTCGATGGCAAAGCCGCGGCAGCGGACGAATCCATGACGGCGGCGCAGAAGAGCTACAACGGCTTCTGGCGTCTCGGCTGGGACGGACGCCTCTCTTCCTGGCCCTCAGCCCCCGCGTCCGACGCGTTCTCGGGCAGCATCGATGAGTTCGCCGCGTACCCCTCGGCGCTTAATGCCGATCAGGTCATGCGGCACTACGCCGCGGGCAAGGGGTACAAGGCTCCGGTCGCGTCGTGGTCGACATCGAGCCCCGGTCCGGATATGACCTTCACCGGGGAGGCGACCTTCGTGGACGCCGGGCAGAAGATCGTCAGCGCCGCGTGGGACTTCGGTGACGGCTCGACAGGGACCGGGCTGCCGACGGCCACGCACACCTACACCGCAGCCGGGACCTATACCGTGACCCTCACGGTGACCGACAGTCGAGGACTCACCGGAACCGTGAAGAAGCAGGCTGTCGTCACGGCACCCAACGTCGCTCCCGTGGCGGACTTCGCGTCGTCGGTCTCCGAGCTGACCGCGTCGGTCGACGCCGCCGGATCGACGGATGCCGACGGCACGATCGCGGCGTATTCGTGGGAGTGGGGCGACGGCACGGCGGCAGGGAGCGGAGCAGCGGCGACGCACACCTACGCGGCGGCCGGTACCTATCGGATCACGCTCACCATCACGGATGACCGCGGTGGCGCTGCGACGAAGGCCGCCGATGTGACGGTGGCAGCAGCGGCAGCGCTCGCCGAGGACGCCTTCGAGCGCACGGCGACGTCCGGGTGGGGTGCCGCCGACATCGGCGGAGCCTGGACTCTGGCGGGCGGCGCGGCCTCGGCGGCGGCCGTCTCCGGCGGAGCCGGCACGCTGACGCTCGGCGCAGGGAGCACGCGCAACCTGACGGTGAACGCGGTGTCGGCGAAGAACGTGACGATGTCGATGGACTTCAGCCTCGACACCCCGCCCGCGCAGGGTTCCACGTACGCCGGTCTCATCGCGAGGTCGAGTGCGTCCGGAAACTACACGACCCGCGCGTGGCTCAACGCCAACGGGAGAGTGTCGATCGTCATCCAGCGAGGGACGACCGTGCTCTCCAGCTATCAGGTTCCGGGCATCACGAGGGGCGCAGGCGACGCGTTCACCCTGAAGGTGGATGTGTCGGGTGATGCGTCGACGAAGATCTCGGCGAAGCTCTGGAAGAAGGGCTCGCCGGAGCCGGCCGACTGGCAGACGTCGTTCACCGACGCCAACGGCATCGACAGCGCGGGGGCGGTCGGCGTGCACGGCAGTCGCGCGGCTTCGGCCTCGGGCACGGGCGTCGTCTCCGTCGACGCGTTCCGCGTCATCGACAACGGCTGAGTCCCTGGTGCGGGGGCGCAGAAGCGGAACGGGCTGCTGCGCCTCCGGAGCACGAGCACGAGATTGCCTCTCGACAAGCGACGGCAAGGTCGAGTAGAGTGCCCCTGTGCGGCTTGGGAAGCCGCATTTCAGGCGACTTCAGGGGATGTCGCTTTTTTGGGGAAACTGGGGAAACGTGAACCTTCATTGGTGCGCGCGTCGAGATGGACATTCGGCGCTGTCAAAAACTCTCGGGGGAGCCGTCGTCATCGCGACGATGCTCACCCTCGCCGCCTGCGCGCCTGCCGAGTCGGGCAGTGCCGCGGCGTCGCCATCGCCCGCACCGTCGCCGAGTGCGACTCAGATTCTGCCGCCCGACGCGACCGCTGCGCCGGATGCCGGAGAGGGTCCGCAGACTGCGGCGCCGCTTCCGACGCAGGAGGCGACGATCGGTGAGGCCGTCGCCTTCGACACGGGCATCTCCGTGAAGATCGAGAAGGTGGAGGTCATCGACGTCGAGGCGCAGACGCCGGGCGAGGTCTCCGGATCCGCCGTGGTCGTCACGGTGGCGGCCGACAACGGCACCGCCGACACGCAGAGCCTCGACTCGGCCGTCGTCACCCTCGACGCGCAAGACGGCGAGGTCGGCATCGGAACCACTGCCGGCGACCCTGCTCCCTTGGCCGGTTCGCTCGAGCCGGGAAAGAGCGCCACCGGACGCTACGTCTTCATGCTCGGATCAGCCGCAGGCCGTGACGTGTCGGTGTCGGTCAACTACGCGGCAGGCGAACCCGTCGCGATCTTCACCGGGAAGATCTCCTGATGGGCGTTCGCGGGGGATCCTCCCGTTCCCGTCTGCGCGCGACCCTCGGTCTCGCGGTCTGTCTCGCGCTCGCCTCGGCCGCCATCGTCGCCGTTCCGCTCGGCGCGTCCGCAGCCGTGCCCGCGGCCAAGGCCCCGCTGCTCGAGCGCACGGCCGATGTGATCACATCCGACCCGTTGCCGACGGTGCAGATCGATTCGGGATACGTGTGGGCTCAGGCCACCATCGGAAACATCGTCTACGCCGCGGGGAGTTTCTCGAATGCTCGGGCTTCGCTCGCTGCCGCGGGGACGAGTCTCACGCCTCGTAACAATATATTGGCATATGACATCACCACCGGTGAGCTGCAGGGCTTCGCCCCGGCCGTCAACGGTGTGATCAAAGCAGTCGCGGCGTCTCCCGACGGCACGCGCATCTACATCGGCGGCTCGTTCACTCAGGTCAACGGCACCGCACGCTACAACTTCGCCGCGCTCGACGCGCAGACCGGGCAGCTGATCGCCGGCGTCGCCCCGTCTGTCGGAGGTGCGGGCGTCTACGGCATCGCGGTGAGCGCCGACTCGGTCTACGTCGCGGGCAACTTCACCCAGGCGAACACCGTCGCACGCAAGAACTTCGCTGCCTTCGCGACCTCCAACGGCGCGCTGCGCGAGTGGGCTCCGACCTCCGACCAGCAGGTCGATGCGCTGGTGATGGAACCCGGCGGACAGCGCGTGATCGCCGGAGGCCGCTTCTACCTGATCAACAGTGCCGTCCAGCGGGGCCTCGTCGCTCTCGACCCGACGACGGGCGGCATCGACACCGGGTGGGCCGCGCCCAACACCGTGAAGAACGGCGCTGCGCTGGGCTCGAGCTATGCGGGCAAGACCGGCATCTTCGGACTCTCGGTCGACCAGACAGGTGTCTACGGAACCGGTTGGGTGTTCGCGAACGCGGCATCCGGCAACCTCGAAGGCGCGTTCGCGGCCGAGGCAGGCAGCGGAGCGATCCGCTGGGTCGCCGACTGCCACGGCGACAACTACGGCGTCTACTCGACCGGCAAGGTCGTCTACACCACGAGCCACACCCACGCGTGCGAGACGGCCAATCTGTGGCCCGAGCAGAGCACGCGCACGTGGCGCTACATGCTCGCGTTCACGGCGACAGCCGAGGGATCGCTCACGCGCAGCCTCACGGCGGGTTCCACCTACGCCGACTGGAACGGCACTCCGTCGCCTTCCGCGTATGCGGTGACACCCGACTACACGGTCGGAACCGCGACCGGTCTCGGCCAGGCCGGGCTCTCGATCACCGGTGCGGGCGACTACGTCGCTGTGGCGGGCGAGTTCACCAGCGTCAACAACAAGCAGTTCCAGGGCATCGTGCGTTTCTCGACCAAGCCCGCGGGCGGCGCCAAGCAGGGCCCGCGCCTGTCCGGCACGGACTGGACGGCTCCGACGGCGACGTCGACCCAGTCCGGCCGTGTGCGAGTGACGACGACGACCAACTGGGACCGCGACAACCGCGATCTCACCTACCAGCTGATCCGCTCCGACTCCGCCGCGCCGATCGACCAGGTGACCACGCAGTCCGTGTGGTGGCAGACCGGTGCTGTCGTGCTCAACGACGCGACGGCCGTGCCCGGCACGAACTACACCTATACCGTCAGAGCCGTCGATTCCGATGGAAACTCCGCGTCGAGTCAGCCGGTCTCGGTGACCGCGGCCGGCGGCACCGGCTCCGACTACGCGAACATGGTTCTCGGCGACCGTGCCGAGCTGTACTACCCGCTCGGCAGCCTCGGGGGCAACTGGGCGGGCGGGGCGAATCCGGTCGTCGGCAGTGGCGTGAGCAACACCTCGCCGGGGGCCGTGCAGGGCACCACGGGTGCCAGCGCCTCCACCTTCAGCGGATCGACCTCCGGGCGTGTGTCGTCGGCCGCGTCGGCGAAGGGCGACGACAATTACGCCGCTGAGGCCTGGTTCAAGACCAGCACCACCAGGGGCGGGAAGATCTTCGGCTACGGCAGCGCCCAGACCAGCGGTTCCGGAACCAACGATCGCAACGTCTACATGCTGAACAACGGGCGCCTGACGTACGGGGTGTACCCCGGTTCGACCAAGACCGTGACCACGACGGGGTCGTACAACGACAACAAGTGGCATCATGTCGTCTCGACGCTGAGCCCGGGCGGGATGGTGCTCTACGTCGACGGGAAGGTCGTCGCGCAGGACGCCTCGGTCGTCTCTGCGCAGGACAACTACCTCGGATATTGGCGGGTGGGATACGACAGCCTGAGTGGCTGGCCCAACGCTCCGACATCGGCCTCCTTCGCGGGCGGCATCGACGAGTTCGCCGTGTATCCCGACGCCCTGAGCGCGGCGCAGGTCGCGCAGCACTACGCGACCGGCATGGGGTTCAAGGCTCCGACGGCGTCGTTCACGAGCGCCGCGACCGATCTCTCGGTGGCCTTCACCGGCACGGCGATCGCCGACACCGGCCAGAGCATCGTCGGGTACTCGTGGAACTTCGGCGACGGCCAATCCGCCACCGGTGCGACGCCCGTGCATGAGTACGCCGCGTCGGGTACCTACACCGTCACTCTCACCGCGACGGACAGTCGAGGCATCATCGGCGTATCGACGCAGCAGGTCACCGCCCTCGCCCCGAACGTCGTTCCGACGGCAGCCTTCACCTCGACCGCCTCCGGCCTCACCGCCGCGGTGAACGGCATGACGTCGACCGACGCCGACGGCACGATCACCGGATATTCCTGGAACTGGGGCGACGGCACCGCGGCGGGCAGCGGAGTCACCGCCAGCCACCTGTACGGCGCCGCCGGAACCTACACCGTGACGCTCACGGCGACCGATGACCGCGGCGGGCAGGCGACCACGACGGCCGATGTCGTCGTGACCCACGCAGCACCGGTGGCAGCGTTCGAGGCGAGCACCAACGTGCTCGATGTGAACGTGAACGCCTCGGCGTCGACCGCATCGGATGCCGCGACCCTGACGTACTCCTGGAACTGGGGGGACTCCTCTGCAGCGGGCAGCGGCGTGACCGCATCGCACCACTACGCCGCGGCCGGAAACTACACGGTCACCCTCACGGTCACAGACAGCCTCGGAGCGACCGCTACGACGGCGCGCACCGCGACCGTGGCCGACAAGCCGTTTGCGATCCGTGACGACTTCGATCGCTCCTCGGCCTCGGGGTGGGGTTCGGCGGAGACCGGCGGCGCCTACTCCGTGATGAACGGCTCGGCAGCGGCGGCATCCGTGTCGGGTGGGCGCGGACTGCTGACGCTCGCGACCGGCCAGACCCGCAACCTGGCTCTGCAGGGCACGGCACTCGCCGACACGCTCACGACACTCTCGTATTCGCTCGATCAGGCGCCCACCACCGGCGGCTCCTATGTCGGAGTGAGCGCTCGCAAATCTGCGACGAATGAGTATCTGGCCCGCGTCTGGATGCGCACCGACGGCAAGCTGTGGCTCACCGTCCAGCGCGGCAGCACCGTCATCGCCACGCAGGCGCTCACCACGACGTGGGCCGCAGGAGACGTGTTCCGTCTCGCGGTGAACGTCAGTGGCGCGTCGCCGACGACCATCCAGGTCAAGACCTGGAAGGACGGTGCGATCGAACCGACCGACTGGCAGCTGACCGTGACCGATGCGACGACCGACCTCCAGGGTGCGGGGTGGAGCAGCGTGCACGCTTCTCGCGGCTCCACGGCGACCTCGACCGCGGTCTTCTCGTTCGACTCGCTGCGGGTCACCGACCTCAAGGCGCCGCCGCCGAACGTGGCCCCGACAGCGGTGTTCACCAGCACCGTGTCGAACCGCGATGTCGCGGTGGACGGTTCCACGTCGACGGACAGCGATGGCGCGGTCGCCGGATACTCCTGGAACTGGGGAGACGGCACAGCCGCGGGCACGGGGGCGACTGCGACCCACGCCTACGCGGCGGCAGGCACCTATGACGTCACCCTGACCATCACGGACGACGATGGCGCCTCGAGTGCGGTCACCCATCAGGTCGTCGCCACGGACCCGCCGGTCGTCGACCCGGCCATTGCTCGTGACGCGTTCGCGCGCACCGCGACATCGGGGTGGGGATCCTCCGACCTGGGAGGGGCGTGGACTCTCGCAGGAGGCGCGGCGTCGGCCGCATCGGTGGCGGACGGCGTCGGCAGGCTCACTCTCGCGGCGGGCGGAACGCGCAACATGCTCCTGAACGCGTCATCGGTGAAGAACGTCACGATGTCGGCTGACTTCAGCGTCGATGCGGCGCCGTCCACGGGGGCGGCCTACGTCGGCCTGATCGCCCGGTCGAGCGCGACGGACAATTATCTGGTGCGCGCGTGGCTGAACGCCAACGGTACGGTGTCGATCGTGATCCAGCAGGGATCCGCGGTGCTCTCGTCGTCTGTGGTTCCGGGAATCACTCGCGGTGCCGGCGATGCCTTCACGCTCAAGGTCGATGTCTCCGGCGGAGCGTCCACGACGATCTCGGCGAAGCTGTGGCGTCAGGGCACGGCAGAGCCTGCCACCTGGCAGACCTCGTTCGTCGACACCACCGGAATCGACGCCGCGGGCGCTGTCGGAGTGCACGGCAACCGGGTGAGCTCGGCGACTGCTCCGGCGGTCATCGCCGTCGACAACTTCCGGGTGCTCGACAACGGCTGACGCCGAAGCGGATCCCGCGGCCGAGAGGCGGTCACGTTGCGCGGACACCGTCCGCGCGACGTGACCGTTTTCGCGCGCGAAATACGCTCGGATCAGGCAAAAAAGCTCTCGACGCAGCGCGTGGGGAGAGGTAGTATATTGCTGCGGCCACTGGGGGAGTGATCGCAGTATTGGGGAACTGGGGATCACGTGAACAGTCATCGGTGCATGCGTCGAGAAAGCATCTCGGCGCAGCCTGCAATCTCTGCGTCTGGCCTTTCCGCCACAGCCTCCGTCAGTCATGCCGTCGGGGAGTCCGCGGCAGCAAACTTTGGAAAGGTCACCTGATGAGCATTCAGGTTGTGAGTCGCAGGTCCCCACGCTGGCGCGCGGCATTCGCCGCGATCGTCGGCGTCGTCCTCGTGTTCAGTGCAGCGCTGGTCGCTCCTGTCGCGGCATCCGCTGCCGTCCCGGCCGCCAAGGCGCCCTTCCTCCAGCGAACCGCCGACGTCGCGACGGCTGACGCCCTGCCGACGGTGCAGATCGACTCCGGGTATGTCTGGGCCCAGACGACGGTGGGCAACACCGTGTATGCGGCGGGCAGCTTCTCGAACGCCCGGGCCGCGCTCGCGTCTCCCGGTACGAGCCTGACTCCCCGCAGCAACATCCTCGCGTACGACATCGCGACCGGTAACCTCCTTCCCTTCGCCCCCACGGTCAATGGCGTGATCAAGTCGATCGCGCGCTCGAACGACGGTTCGCGCATCTACATCGGAGGGTCGTTCACTCAGGTCAACGGCACGGCGCGGTTCAACTTCGCCGCGCTCGACGCGCAGACGGGGCAGCTGATCGCAGGCTTCGCCCCGTCGGTCGGAGGTGTCGGTGTATTCGGCATCACGCTGCTCGGCGACTCGGTCTACGTCGCCGGCAACTTCACTCAGGCCAACGGAACCGCGCGCAAGAACTTCGCCGCGTTCGCGACGTCGAACGGGGCGCTGCGGAGCTGGGCTCCGACGTCCGATCTGCAGGTCGACGCACTCGTCACCGACCCTGACGGCTCGCAGGTCATCGCGGGCGGACGGTTCTCGATGGTCAACGGCCTCGCCACGCAACGCGGCCTCTCGGCCATCGACCCGGTCTCGGGCATCGTGAACACCGGGTGGCAGGCGAACAGCACCGTCATGAACGGCGCGACATCCGGAAAGGCCGGCATCTTCGCCCTCTCCACCGACGCCACCGGCGTCTACGGCACCGGGTGGGTCTTCGCCGATGTCGCGACGGGAAACCTCGAGGGTGTCTTCGCCGCGGATGCCGGAAGCGGTGCCATCCGCTGGGTGGCCGACTGCCACGGAGACCACTACGGCGTGTACTCCACGGGCAAGGTCGTGTACGCCACGAGCCACACCCATCAGTGCGAGACCGTGAGTCTCTGGCCAGAGCAGTCGGTGCGTCAGTACCGCTACATGGAGGCCTTCACCACGACGGCGGAGGGAACCCTGAGCCGTTCGGCGTCGGTCGGCTCCATCTACAAGGACTGGAGCGGCACGCCCTCCCCGTCCGCGTACGCCTGGTACCCCGACTTCACCGTCGGAACGGCATCGGGGCTCGGCCAGGCCGGCCTCTCGATCACCGGTGCGGGCGACTACATCTCCGTGGCCGGCGAGTTCACGAGCGTGAACGGACAGCGCTATCAGGGCATCGTGCGATTCTCGACCACGCCGAGCGGCGGCGCGAAACAGGGGCCACGGCTCACCGGCGCGAGTTGGAGCGCCCCGACCGCGACCACCGCTTCGCCAGGACGCGTGCGAGTATCGATCCCCGTGAACTGGGATCGGGATGACCGCGACCTCACCTACCAGCTTCTGCGCACCGGTACGGCCGGCGTGATCGACCAGAAGGTCGTGTCGTCCGGATGGTGGAGCACGGCGCAGGCCTCTCTCACCGACAAGACGGTCACTCCTGGGGCGACCTACACCTATACGGTGCGAGCGGTCGACGGGAACGGCAACGCGACGACCAGTCAGCCCGTCACGGCCACCGCTACCAGCGGCGTGACGTCGGACTACGCCAACGCCGTGCTCGATGACGGAGCCCAGCTCTACTATCCGCTCGGCAGCACCACGACCAACTGGGCAGGCGGGGCATCCCCGTCGTACGGCAGCGGTGTGAGCGTGGCCTCCCCCGGAGCCGTCGAGGGAGCAACGGGCACGACGGCGTCGAAGCTCGACGGCACCACCTCGGGGCTCATCTCCTCGGGGGCGGCTGTCAGTGGACCGACCGACTTCTCGGCCGAGACGTGGTTCAAGACGACCACCGACAACGGTGGCAAGATCTTCGGCTTCGGTGATCAGCAGACGAGCTTCTCGGGCAGTTACGACCGCCATCTGTATATGCAGAACAACGGCCGACTCACGTTCGGGGTGTACCCCGGGGCGGTCCGCACCGTGAGCTCGACCACGTCGTACAACGACGGCAGATGGCACCACGCGGTGGCATCGTTGGGCTCGGCCGGCATGGAGCTCTACGTCGACGGCGTGCTCGTCGCGCAGGATGCCGCGGTCACCGATGCGCAAGGCTACAACGGCTATTGGCGGGTGGGCGGAGACAGCCTCGGTGGCTGGCCCGACGGCCCGGCGCGCTGGGAGTTCGACGGCACCGTCGACGAGTTCGCGGTCTACCCGAGCGCTCTGAGTGCGGCTCAGGTCGCCACGCACTACGCGGTGGGAGCCGGCATCCATGCCCCGACGGCCGCGTTCGATGCGACCCCGACGAACCTGACGGTGGCGTTCGACGCGACCGCCAGCACGGTCGATGCGGGGCAGACGCTCACCGGCTACTCGTGGGACTTCGGCGACGGCCATACCGGAACAGGGGCGACCCCGACCCACGTCTACAGCGCCTCCGGCACGTACGACGTCGTGCTGAACGTCACCGACAGCCGCGGCCTCACCGGCACGGTCAGCCACCCGGTCACCGTCACCGGCCCCAACGCTCTGCCTACCGCGGACTTCACGTCGACGGCCTCCGGTCTCACCGCGTCGGTGAACGGCACGACGTCGGTCGACTCCGACGGCACGATCGCGGCGTATTCCTGGAACTGGGGCGACGGCTCCGCGGCGGGCACGGGCGCCACGGCGACGCACGCCTATGCAGCGCCGGGCACGTACGCGGTGACGCTGACGGTGACCGACGATCGCGGCGGGCAGGCGACCAAGACCGCGAACGTCATCGTGACCCACGCGGCGCCGGTGGCGAGCTTCACGGCCACGGCCAACGCGCTCACGGTCTCGGTCGATGGAGCGGCGTCGACCGCATCGGATGCCGCGACACTGGCGTACTCGTGGAACTGGGGAGACGGCAGCCCCGCGGGCAGCGGCGGCACCGCCTCGCACGTGTACGCGACCGCCGGCGACTTCACGATCACCCTCACGTTGACCGACAGCGTCGGCGCGACCGCCACGGCCACTCGCGCCGTCACGGTGGCCGATCAGGCCTTCGCGATCAGGGATGACTTCGAGCGCACCACTGCCTCCGGATGGGGATCCGCCGAGCTCGGCGGCGCCTACACCGTGATGAACGGGGCCGCATCCGCGGCATCCGTCTCCGGTGGCGCGGCGAAGCTGACGCTCGCTGCGGGGCAGACGCGCAATGTGGCCCTGCAGAGCACGTCGCTCGCCGACACTCTCACGACGCTGATGTACTCGTCTGATCAGGGACCCGCCACCGGCGGCTCCTATGTGGGGGTGAGTGCGCGCAAGTCGGCGTCGTCCGAGTACCTCACTCGTGTGTGGATGCGCAACGACGGCAAGCTGTGGCTGGTGATCCAGCGCGACAGCACCGTCCTGGTCTCCAAGGCGCTGACGACCACGTGGGCGGCGGGCGATGTGTTCCGCCTCTCGGTCAAGGTCTCGGGTGCGTCGCCGACCACCATCCAGGCGAAGACCTGGAAGGACGGCACCGCGGAGCCCGCCGACTGGCAGCTCTCGACGACCGATGCGACCGCGAGCCTGCAGGGCAGTGGCTGGACGAGCGTGCATGCGAACCGCGCCGGCAGCGCGACATCGACCGCGGTCTTCTCGTTCGACTCGCTGCGGGTCACCGACCTCAAGGCGCCGGTCGGGCCCGTGCCGAACGTGGCGCCGACGGCGGCATTCACCAGCACGGTGACGAACCTCGGTGTCGCGGTGGATGGGTCGACCTCGTCTGACAGCGACGGCACCGTCGTCGGACACTCCTGGAACTGGGGAGACGGCACCCCCGCGGGCACCGGGGCGGCCGCGACGCACACGTATGCCGCAGCGGGCACGTACACCGTCACCCTGACGGTCACGGACGACGATGGCGCCACCGGAACCGCCACGCGCCAGGTGGTCGCGACGTCACCGCCCGTGGAACCGCAGCCCGGCGCTGTCGTCGCCAGCGACGACTTCGCACGGACGGCGACCGGTGGCTGGTCCACGGCAGGTGTCGGCGGGGCGTGGACGCTCGCCGGCGGTGCGGCCTCCGCGGCATCCGTGGCGGACGGCACCGGTGTGCTCACGCTCGCCGCAGGCAGCACGCGCAACATGCTGCTCAACTCGGTGTCGGCGAAGAACGTCACGATGTCCATGGACTTCAGTGCGGATGCCGCGCCGTCGACGGGGCAGGCGTACGTCGGGCTGATCGCTCGATCGAGTGCGACGGACAACTATCTGGTGCGGGCCTGGCTGAATGCCAACGGCACCGTCTCGATCGTGACCCAGCAGGGATCCGCGGTGCTCTCCACATACGTGGTTCCGGGCATCACCCGCGGTGCCGGCGACGCCTTCACTCTGAAGGTCGACGTGGCGGGTGGAGCCTCGACGACGATCTCGGCGAAGCTGTGGAAGCAGGGAACCGCCGAGCCCGCCGCGTGGCAGACATCGTTCGTCGACACCACGGGGATCGACGCGGCCGGCGCCGTCGGCGCGCACGCGAATCGTACGAGTTCCGCCACCGGCCCGGTCGTCGTGAAGGTGGACAATTTCCGGGTCACAGACAACGGGTGATTCCCATGGCACGTGCCATAGGCTCGTGCTGATGTCCATACAGTCGAAGCGCCGATCGCCGTGAACGGGAGCACCATCCTGCTCGCGGCGATCGCCGCCGGCGCGGGCGTGATCGGCATCCTGCTGTTCCGAGCCAGCCCGCGCCTCACTTTCGTGGTCTGGGCTCTCGTGCTGTTCTTCGTTCCCGTGTGGATCGGCGTCAACGTCGGGTTCTTCTGGTCGGCGATCACCCTGCTCACCCTCGTGGCGGTGGTGACCAACATCTCCGACATCCGGCTCAACGGGATCGACCTGCTGATGGCGGTGTTCGCGTTGATGGCGGCCACCCAGTTCGCGTTGAAGATGACCGGACTGTCGGCGACCGTGATCGCGCTGCTCGAGTGGGTCCTGCCGTACGTCTGGGGACGACTGGTGCTCGCGCGTGTGACGCGCTCGTTCGTCACGGCGGTCATCGCCGCCGTCGTGACGGCGGCAGCGGTGCTCGGCCTCGTGGAGTTCGCGAGCGGGACGAACTTCTTCGTCTCGCTGCCCGCCATGGGCGCAGACCTCTACGCCACCTGGGGACCGTTGCAGGTTCGTGCTGATCGCTTGCGGGTGGAGGGCGCCTGGGGCCACTCGATCGCGATGGGCGCCGCGTTCGCGATGTCCTCGGTCTTCGTCGTCGCGGCTCGCTGGCCTGTGGCCGTGCGGCTGGTCGCGCTCGGCCTGATCACCGCCGCGACGGTGACCACCATCAGCCGTATCGGCATCCTCACGCTCGCCTTCAGCGTCGTGCTCTCCGTCCTGCTCCTCCCCGGACTCGCCAAAGCCATGCGCTGGTCGGTCGCCGTGCTCGCGGTGGTCGCGATGCTCGTCATCATCCCGTTCCTCGGCGAGGTGTTCCTCGAGGCGGGCGACGAGGCGGGCGGCAGTGCCGACTACCGGTCCGGACTGTTCTCGTTGGTCTCCCAGGTGCAGCTGTTCGGCAGCGCGGGCGATTGGAGCGGACTCACCGTCGGGGGCGAGTACCTCGGCGCCTACGCGAAGTCGGTCGACAACGCGTTCCTCGTCTTCGCGCTGCGGTTCGGCTGGATCCCGTCTCTGCTCCTGGTCGCCGTTCTCGTGCTCGCCGCGACCTACATCCTCCGCCGCGCCACGGTGTCACCGCCCTCGATCGCGGTGGCGTCGCAGCTGCCGGCGATCTTCGCCGTCGCGCTGATCACCCAGGCGGGTTCGTACCTGTGGTTCCTCGCCGGCCTCGCGGTCGCCTGGGCGCAGCGGGGGCACGACGCCGATGCGGCTGCCGATCAGTCGGAGCGGCCGTCTCTCTTCAGCATGAGCCGCACGAACGACGCCAGCGTCTTCGCATCACGCCGGTAGACGGGGATCGTCAGAGCGACGGCGGAGACTGCGAGGCCCGCCGCGAGCCCGACGCCGAGCTGCACCCAGGCGTCCGTCGCCGCGAGAGCCTGAGCGACGCCCCAGGCTGCGAGACCGGCGGCTGCGGAGACCGCGATGATCCGCCCCGCACCCTGGTACAGCTGTCGGCGCGGCATCGGCGTGATCCGCGAGAGCCACGCGAGCGAGATGGGCCAGGCGATGGCGGGGTGCACCGCGAAGGCGATCGCGACACCCAGGACCCCGAAGAAGGAACCGATCACGACGCAGACCACCTTGATGAGGGCTGTGACAATCGAGTAGCGCAGCAGGTCGGCGCCCAGACCGCGCGCGAGATACACCCAGTACCCCACGAAGGAGACGGTGGTCAGGATGCCGGCGATCGCGAACATGCGCAGCATCGGTGCCGCCTCCGCCCATCGACTGCCGAGCATGATGTCGACGGCCGGTTCGGCGAGGCCCGCCACGATCGCGACCGGGATGCCGAAAAGGAATCCCAGCGCGAGCTGTGCTGCGGTGACGTACGCCTCGAATCGGGGCTGATCCTGCTGCACGCGCGACAACACGGGAAGCGCGACGGACTGGAGCGGTGAGCGCACCTGGGTCAGCGGCGTCATGATCAGCTGGAAGGCGCGGTTGTAGAGCCCCAGGGGAGCGGTCCCGAACCGGAAGCTGATCAGCACGGTGTCGATCTGACGGGAGGCGTAGCCGATCAGGTTCGTGGCCACGAGGGTCCACCCGAAGTTCACGAGCTGCTTGACCGGGTGCGCGCGGGAGTACCGGCGCGGCCACCAGCGCCCGGCCGCGACGACGCCGACGAGCAGGATCGCTCCGGTCACGAGCTGCTGGATCACCAGCGCCCAGTACCCCATGCCGGCCACCGCGGCGATGATCGCGACCGCGAGGGCGATGGCCGACGATGCGACGTCGATGACCGCGAGCGGTCGCAGTTTGAGGTCGCGCATCAGGTTGGCTCTGTGCTGGGTGGCGAGTCCGTTGAGCAGGAAGGTCAACGCGAGCCATTGCGAGATGCCCACGAGATCCGGCTCGCCGGTGACGGCGCCGATGGCCCACGACAGCGAGTACATGATCGCTGTGAGCAGCACCCCGATCGCGGCGTTGATCCAGAATAGGTTGTCGCGCTGGCCCGTGGACAGCTCGGGTGCCTGGATGGATGCCGAGGTGAGTCCGAAGTCGCGGAAGATCTCGCCGAGCCCGACGACGACCAGGACGATCGCCAGGAGTCCGTAGTCGTGCGGAGACAGTATCCGCGCGAGGACGACGACCGACAGCAGCTGCAGGAGGATTCTCGCTGCCTGTGCGGCGAGGGTGAAGTACGCGCCGCGGGCTGCGGAGTGCGCGAGAGAGGAGGCCATCAGCGCCTCTGCGCCGCACGGACCCGGCGGAACGTTCCGCGCAGCACCCTGATGGCTTCGCGCGGCGCGGCCGCGGTCAGTCGGATCAGGGCGAAACCGCGGTAGCGGGGAGGACGGCGGCCGGCGAGACGAGAGCCGAGGAGCCGCGCGAAGAGAAACCGGCGTCGGGCCGTCTGCAATGGTTGGGCGTCACGCAGGTGCGCACCCTGGAGCGGTCGCACGGCGATCACGCCGGCGTCGATCGCGGCGAGGATCACCTCCCGCCCTCGCGGGGTGCGGGCGACGAGTGCGCTGAAGCCGTCTCCTTCGGCGAAGGTCGGATACCCGCGATCGTCGGTCTCCCAGGAGTCGGCGCACACGATGTCGGCGGCCTGTCCGACGCCGTCCGGGCATATCTTGCAGCGCCACTGAGTGGTAGGACCGAGGACTCTGCCCCAGGACTCGTCGTAGTCGGCGGAGACCTCGAGCTCGCCGCTGCGCGCGGTGAAGCGGCCCGGCCATCCGTTGCCGCGATAACGGAGTGCGTCGACACGCTGCTCGGCCGAGATGCCGAGCTCCGTGAGCAGCGATTCGGTCGCGTGCTGGCTCGGTGTGCCTGCGCAGAAGAACGAGAGCAGCAACGGAGCTTCTCCGTCGACCAGCTGCGGTGCCGACGCGCGGAGCGCCGCCACCTCGCAGGGTTTGGCCGCCACCGCGCTGTCGCTGCGGAAGGCATCGGGGTTCTCGAGCGCGCCGACGGGGGCGTAGCGCGAGCCCGCGGCAGCGAGGGCCTGCTCCCGCGTCGTGATCGTCACCGGCACCGTGCGTCGCGGCGAGGTGCGTTCTGCGGCGGCGCCGGTGATGCGGGCGGCGCGCCCCGTGGCGAGCAGCCAGGTGTGCAGCGCGGTCAGCGCACCACCGCTGCTGCCCGCACGACGGATCTCGTCGTCGGTCGCCCAGGCCTGCCAGAGACCGACGTTCGGTCCGAGCAGTGGATCGTGCTCGGCTCCTTCGGGCGCAGCCGGAGCGGTGATGCGCATGCCTGGGCACGAGCGGTCGAAGACATCGACCGCTCCGTCGATCGGCGTCGACGCTCCTTCCTGGACGGGCCGCAGGTAGCCGCGGTCGTCGAGGCGCATGGTCACGCCGGGGTCGAGGCGGGGGCACAGTCCGCAGCCGGAGCACGCGTCGCGATCGAGCACGTCGGCGATGCGCTCCTGCAGCGCGGTCACAGCGACTGCTTCAGGCCGGCCACCAGGGGCTCGAGCAGAGCGCGACCCTTGTCGCGTGCGTCCTCTGCGCCGCTGCGCAGGTCGGGTGCCGCGGCGTGCGCGAGAACCTGGCCCGCCCAGTCGCCGCTCTCGGTGATCGAGACGACCCTGGTCCATCCGACGGCATCCATCAGCGGTGCGAACTTGCGGGAGTAGGCCATGGCGATCGCGGGGGTGCCGGTCGAGAGCGCATTGAGGCACGCGTGCATGCGCGCCCCGATCACGAGCGCGCTCGCCGCGATGATCGACCGCGCATCCTCGAGGTCGGCGGGGACGACCAGGTCGACCCGTGCGTCGTACTCGTCGGCGAGGTCGCGGCTCACGGGCACGTCGTTGTCGTGGCTCTGCGAGTCGAGCACGTGCGGGAAGATCGTGACCGACCGGCCCGACGTCAGCAGCTCGTCGATGATGCGGCGGATTGCTTCGCGGTAGCGGGCGGCGTCGACATGCGGATTCTCGTTCCAGAGCAGACCGGACACGTTCAGCAGCACGTCGCGCTTCACCGTCGAGGGCGTCGGCTGGTCGATGCCGAACACGAGGTCGCTCGTGACGGCGGCGACCGGACGTCCCAACTCGGCCGAGGCTGTCGCACTGACGATGTCGCGGGCGAAGACCAGGCTGCTGCGACGCAGGTTGCGTCGGGCCAGCGCGCGTCCGCGGCGGGTGTGGAACGGGCCGATCGTCTGCGGTGCCATGACGGAGGGGACCCCCGCCTGGGTCGCGAACTCGTGCAGCAGCGACATCGTAGTGTGTCGTGTGAGGCCGTAGATGTCGGCGAAGCTGTCGCCCGAGCGGGTGTCCCAGACGAGATCGAAGCCGCTGAGCCAGCGCTGCATACCGAGACGACCGGTGACCCGCTCGCGCACCAGGGCGCGCGGAGTCCACGGGACCTCCGGCTGCCGTCGGCCGTAGTTGAGATAGGTGAATTCCGCATCGGGCCAGACCGATCTGACCAGGTCTTCGGAACCGCGCGCGAGCGCGCGGACCCCGAGATTGACGCTGGAATCGTTCGCCCAAGCAATGAGAACGCGCACGTGAAACCCCCTCGACTCCGTCGTGCCCCGTACACGATCGAGCCGCTGCCCTTCAGACGCGGTCCAGATGACCGCACATCTCCCCAGATGAATGCCCAGCGCGTCGTTCGAGGATACGGCTGAGCAGCCTCATCCTAGCATCACGCCCTCCCTTTGCTCAGGGTTGGCGTGCACGGTCGGCTACCATGAGAGCGCGCCGCGTTCGATCGGCGATGTCGTCACGCGGGGAGGCGACGCTTGCCGGCACTGGAGGGGGCACGGATGAAAGCCGACGCGACGGGATGGTCTCTCGCCAGCGCATGGGGAGCGGTTCGCAAGTTCTGGTTCGTGATCCTGGGCATGGCTCTCATCGGAGGCGCTGTCGGGTACGGGGTCTCGGCGGCGACGCCGCCGCAGTACCAGTCGACGGCGACGCTGTACTTCGCGATGAACCAGGGCACGACGGGCACTGATCTCAACCAGGGCTCGACGTACACCCAGTCGCAGATGCTCTCCTTCGCTCAGCTCGCGACGTCTTCGCGTGTCCTGGCACCGGTCATCGAGGACCTCGACCTCGCGCTGACGCCCAAGGAGCTGACCCGGAACATCGCCATCACGATCCCGCAGGACACCACGATCCTCGGCGTCGAAGTGACCTCGACCAGCGCGGCGCGCGCGACCGACATCGCGAATGCGATCTCCGAGGAGCTGTCCAGCGCCGTCGAGGAGATCGTCGCGAAGGGCGTCGATCAGAAGCCGACGATCATCCCCTCCGTCATCGACGAGGCGGTCGTCCCTCAGTTCCAGTCGCTGCCGAACAAGACCAAGGATGCCGGCCTCGCCGCGGTCCTCGGACTCATCCTCGGCGTACTCGTCGCGTTCGTCGCGACCGTCGCCGACAACCGGGTGCGCAACGAAGCTGCCCTCGCCCGCGTCACGGATCTGCCGTATCTCGGATCCATCACCCGCACCAAGCGGGGAGTGACTGCCGGGCTGATCGTGGTGCGCGAACCGCGCAGCCACATCGCAGAAGACTTCCGGCGTGTGCAGTCGGCTCTCGCTTTCGCGAACATCGACGGGCAGTCGCGGCGCCTCCTGATCACATCGGCGTCACCGGCCGAGGGCAAGTCCACGTTCTCGGCGAACCTCGCCGTGACCCTGGCCGATCTCGGCGAGAACACACTCCTCATCGATGCCGACCTCCGCCGTCCGCGCATCGGCGAGATCTTCGGATTGGACGCCTCTGTCGGGCTGACCTCGGTCGTCCTGGGTTCCGCCGCCCTCACGGAGGCGGTGATCCCGTGGCGTGAGGGAGGACCCGATCTGCTGCTCTCCGGTGAGGTTCCGCCCAACTCGGCATCCGTGCTGACCTCGCATGCGTTCGCCGAGGTGCTGGGAGCCGCGAGCGAGGGGCACGATGTCGTGGTGATCGATTCGCCGCCGGTTCTGACCGTCGCCGACACGAATCTCGTCGCGCCGCTCGTCGACGGCGTCGTCATCGTCGTCGATGCCTCGAAGACCAGCCGTCCGCAGCTGGCTGCGACGATCCGCACGCTCGAAGGGGCCGGCGCGCCGATCATCGGCATCGTCCTGAACAAGGTGCGACTCGCCCGTGGACGCACCACGTACTACACGCAGGAGGACTCCCCGGGTTAGTCCTGCTACTCTGATCTGCGGATGGGGGCATCCGTTCTCGCGATGGGTGTGTCTTGTTGCATACAGAACGGCTCATACGTGACTCCCATCCCATTCAGACTCCTCGGTGATCGCGCCTCGCGCGGATTCCTCGCCTTCCTCGTCGTGCTCAGCGCTCTCGCAGCGATGCTGACGGGTGTGTCCCGCGCCGATGCGGACACCGACGCGATCCTCACGGACACCATGGATCGCACATCGGCATCCGGGTGGGGAGCGCCGCCGGTCGGCGGTGCCTACGCTTCGTCGCCCTCGGCAGTGACGAGCGTGACCGACGGAGCGGCAGCTCTGGCGGCACCGGGACCGGGACGCACGGCGAAGGTGAGCTGGAACGGCGCCCAGACCGGCGATGTCGATCTGGTCACGACGGCATCGGTGCCCGATCTCCCCGCCTCGAGCGGTGTGTACCTGAGCACCCACGTGCGCGAGACCGGCGACCGATCGTATGCTGCACGACTCAGGCTTCTCGGCGACGGCCGCACGGATCTCGAGCTGGTCTCCTTCACCGGGTTCACGGCCACCGTGCTCTCAGCGCAGGGCGTCGACCTCGGTGCGGCCGTCGGCAGCGGGTTCTCCGTGGAGGTCGTGGCTGTCGGATCGGATCCGGTTCAGCTGCGAGCCCGCGTGTGGGCAACAGGGGAGACCCGCCCGGACTGGCAGGTGAAGGCGTCGGACGCGGGAGCGGAGCGCATCACCAGAGCGGGCGGCCTGGCGTGGAGCGCGTATGCCTCCACGGGCGGTTCCGTCGCCCCCGTCCTGATCGAGGACGTGTCGGCGACGCCCGGCGTGCTCTCTGAGGAGAACCCGACCCAGGCGTGCGCCGACGGTGACATCGCCTGCGATCAGTTCGATCGCAGCACCGACACCGTCTGGGGCGCTGCCGATCGGGGTGGGGCGTGGACAGGATCCGGCGCCGCCGTGCTCACGGTCGACGGATCCGCGGGCGTCATCTCCAGTCCTGCGGCCGGACGATCCTCGACCGCTGTGCTGGCAGCGGCCGTGCCCGCCGACGCCCGTGTGACCACGGACATCGGGATCCGCACTCTGCCGACGGCGGGCTCGGGCATCTACCTGAGCATCGCGACCCGTGTCGTGGGCGACTCCTCCTATGCCGTGCGGCTGAGGGTCATGCCCGACGGAGTGTCCGAGCTCCAGCTGGTTCGGCTCAAGAATCTGACGAGCGCCGACATCCTCGGTTCCGTCCGTCTGGCGAGCACGGTCGACGCCGGAGACGAGGTGCGCATCGCCTTCGAGACCACGGGGACGAAGACCGTGGCACTCGCCGCCAAGCTCTGGGAGCCCAGTGGCACGGAGCCTGCGGAGTGGACCGTCTCTGCGACCGACGCGTCGAAGGAGCGCATCGCAGACGCAGGACGCATCGGTGTGGCCCTGTATTCGGCGAACGGCGGTAACACGCCGCAGGTCGCGATCGAGGCGATCGCCGCCCGCGCCGCACAAGCCCCCGAGGAGCCGACCGAGCCGACCGAGCCGACGGAGCCGACGGAGCCGACGGAGCCGACGGAGCCGACGGAGCCGACGGAGCCGACCGAGCCGACCGAGCCGACCGAGCCGACGGTCCCGAACCCGGATCAGGAGTTCCCGCGCGGCGGTGCCGGCGCTGCAGCACCCGGATCCTTCTCGTACTCCGCACCGACGACCGCGGTGCACGTCGCCCGCACGGGGTCGGACGCCGCCGGCGGCACGGCCGCTCAGCCGGTGCAGACCATCACTGCGGCGCTGCGCAAGGTGCCCAGCGGCGGAACCATCGTCGTCCACGAGGGGTCGTACCACGAGGAGATCGTGGTGCCGCCCCAGAAGCGCGTCACGATCCAGCCGGCTCCCGGCGACGAGGTCTGGCTCGACGGCGCCGAGGCCGTGACCGGCTGGCGCGCAGAAGCGGGCGTGTGGGTCAAGGACGGGTGGAATCTCGCGCTGGACTCGAGCCCCACGTACACGAAGGGCGCGTCCGACGGCGGATCCGCGGGCTGGCAGTTCGTGAACCCCGAGTTCCCGATGGCCGCCCACCCCGATCAGCTCTGGGTCGGCGGCGTGCAGCTCACCGAGGTCGCGCGACGGGATCAGGTCACGCCCAACACGTTCTATGTCGACGGCTCCCGGTCGCAGCTGGTCATGGGGTCGGACCCGTCCGGCAAGTCCGTGGAAGCCAGCACGTTGACGCAGGCGCTCTCGATCCGTTCGGCGGGATCGGTGCTCCAGGGCATCGGCGTACGCCGCTACGCCACGAGCGTCCCGCAGATGGGCACGGTCGTGGTGGCGGCCCCCGACGTCACCGTCGCTGACGTCACGGTGCGTGACAACTCGACCACAGGTCTGTATTCCTGGGCTCTGCGGACGACGTTCACCCGTGTCTCGGTGATCGACAACGGCCTGCTCGGCGCGGGCGCGTCGACAGCAGACGGTCTCCGGGTGAGCCATCTGTTGTCGACGGGCAACAACGCCCAGCGGTTCAACCGCGCTCCGGTCTCCGGCGCGTTCAAGGTGACCAGATCGCGCGATGTCGAGGTGAAAGACAGTGCGTTCCTCGACAACCTGGGCCAGGGGCCGTGGTTCGACGAGTCCGTCTACGACATCACCTTCACCGGAAACGATGTGGTCGGCAACACCGGCAACGGACTCGTTCTCGAGCTTTCCGAGAAGGCGATCATCGCCGACAACATCGTGTCCGACAACGCTCTGAACGGCATCTACGTCATCGGAACCGGCAACGTCCAGATCTGGAACAACACCGCGGTCGGCAATCAGCGGAACATCGCGATCGTGCAGGACAAACGTCGAGCGTCGGACAAGAGCGCGGCAGGACATGATCCGCGCCAGCAGCTCCCGGACCCCACCATGCCATGGGTCACACGCAAGACCGTGATCGTCAACAACGTCATCGGCGATGCGGTCGGCAACTGCCTGATCTGTGTGGAGGACTTCTCGAAGGAGTTCACCGGGGCGCAGCTCGTGTCCCGCAGTGACGGCAATCTCTATTCGCGGGTATCGGCCGCCTCGCCCGTGTGGTTCGGCGTCTGGTCGCGGGGCTCGGGCGGCAACCCCGCCGTCACGAACACGCTTTCGGAGTTCACTGGGGCGACGAAGCAGGATGCGAACTCCGTGCTCGTCGAGGGCCGGTCGGTCGTCGACGATTCATACCGGGTGGTGAGCGACGGATCGATCGACCGTGCTGCCGGTACCCTGCGGAGCGTCTCGACGATCGCGCAGTCGATTCCGTCGAGCATCGCGGCAGAGACGCACCTCGCGTCCGGCGCGAAGGTGCTGGGAGCCCAGCCGCGCTGAGTTCGGGTGCCCTCGTGAGTCGAGCGGCCTTCCCCGTGCGGGGAGGCCGCTCGACTCATGCCGGCGGGTGCTGCCGAGCCGTGATGCTCTTGTGTCAGAGGGGTGTGACGGCCTCGGCCACCACGGACCGATAGATCGCCGGGCCATGGCGCCGCAGGGCCTCGGAACGCGCGTCCTCGGTGTCGTCGACCACACGGTTCCATGTATCGCGCACGTGGATCAGACCAGCGGCGATCGCGTCGGCATCGCCTGCAGCCACGAGCTGGGCCGTGGCATAACCGCCGGCCGCCTCACGGAGACCGCTGCTGTCGCTCGCGATCACCGGACGCAGCGCGAGGATCCCCTCTACGGCGGTGTTCCCGAAGGGTTCGTCGATGCGCGAGGGCACGACCAGTACGTCGGCGTCGGCCAGGAATGGCCAGACATCGGGTTCGAACCCCGCGAACTCCACGTCCACTCCCGCGCGTTCGGCCTGTTCGCGCAGCTGCTGCTCGTACCACTCGTATCCGTCGAAGACGGCGCCGAGCAGGGTGACGGAGACCTCGACGCCCTGCGTCCTGAGTGCCGATGCGGCGTCGACGATGAGGTCAGGGCCTTTGCGCGGTGAGAGTCGACCGATGTACAGCACGCGCAACGGTCCGTCGATCGCGGATCGCGGGGGACGCGGACTCTCGGGGGAGCCCACGCCGTTGTACGCCACGGTGGCGCGTCGGGCGAGAGCGGGAAGCGCGCGGTCGAGAGTCTCGAGGCTGAACCGACTGTTCACCAGCGTGCGCTGAGAAGCGAGATGCGGCAGGTACAGCAGGGCGTTCACGATTCGAGAGCCGGATGCCTCGGCCTCGTGCACATGGCTCACCGAGCGCGTACGGCGCAGACGCGCGATGATCGGCCACTGAGGGATGATGATGGTCGAGACGTAGACGGCATCGGGGCGGATGCTGCCGATGAGGCGCCACGCCGCTCCCAGACCTCGGAACATGTCGCGGAACAGCCGGGGGAGCCCCCGCGGTGTGAGCAGGACCTTGCGGAGCACCAGCATGGGGATGATGACGACCTCGGCGCCGGCTTCGCGGAGCGCGACGTCGAGCAGTCCCCGGCTGGGCAGGGCGACGACCACACGCGCCCCCGACTCGACGAAACCGATCACGCTCTCGAGGAGCATCCGATCGGAGCCGAACATCTCGGCACCCGGATGCGCGACCAGCACGGTCCTTCTCGGCGGGTTCACCACTCCTCCGCCTGGCGGCGCGCCCGTCGCGCGATGCGGTGCACGCTGTCTCCGGCGGCGAGCCGTCGGGCGAGGTCTTCATAGGCATCGGCGACGTCGTCCCACCGGAACGCCACGCGTGCACGCTCCTGGCCACGACGGCCGGATTCGCGTGCAGCCGCGGCATCTTCCTCCGCGGTCTCGAACGCGGTGGTGACGTCGGCCGGAGTCGAGAAGAACCACCCGTTCCCGTCGAGCACCTCGCGGTTGAACGGCACGTCGAAGGCGATGACTGCGGTGCCTGCGCCCATCGCGCGCAGCAACGAGGGGTTCGTGCCGCCGACCGAGTGGCCGTGATCGTAGGTGAGAGCGTGGAAGTACAGCGCGTCGAGCAGTTCCTGGTCGTACACGCCACCGACGAGGCGGATGCGCTCGTCTCCCGCCGCTGCGTGGTGGATCCGCTGCGTGTAGTCGCTGCTGTAGGGGGCGGATCCGACGACGACGAGCGGACGCGTCGCGCTGCTCCGGCGGTACCCCTCGACGATCTCGAGCACATGGTTCTCGGGCTCGAATCGCGCGACGACCAGGTGATAGCCCTCAGGCTTCAGACCGAGCTCCTCGATGCGACCGTCGGCGACGTCGTCGAGGATGGGCGCGCCGTAGCGGATCATCTCTGTCGGCACCTGGAACTGGTGCGAGTAGTAGTCGGCGATGCCCGGGGCGTCGGCGATGAGCGCGTCGCCCATCCGCACCCCGAACTGCTCCGCCCAGCGGTAGTACGCCTTGCCGCGTGGGCCCCATTTGGATCGACGCCATTCCAGACCGTCCATATGCAGCGCGGTCGGCACGCGACGCAGCCGCAGCAAGGGCAGGAATGGCGAGTTCGCCGCATTGAACACGAACGCCGCATCAGGACGGCGGCGCACCATCAGGTGCAGCGTCGAGAGTCCGGTGTGGCTCAGCGTCTCGACCTGCTTCACCGGCACGGCGGGCAGATGCACCACCCGCATGCCGAGGTGCTCGGTGGCGCGGCTCTCGGAGCCGCGTGTGTACACGACCACGTCGTGACCGCGCTCTGCGAGCCGCCTGCCCACCTCCTCGACTGCCGTCTCGAATCCGCCATAGGCTGCGGGCACCCCCCGTGTCCCCACCATCGCAATGGTGAGGGCGTTCCCCTTGTTCATACTTTTCAGTATGCCCCGCTGGGCTGCACCATGACCTTGGCTGTGCGCCACATGATCTGCAGGTCGTTCATGACCGACCAGTTCTCGACATAGCGCAGGTCGAGGCGAACGCTCTCGTCCCACGAGAGGTCACTGCGGCCGGAGACCTGCCACAGTCCGGTGATGCCCGGCTTGATGTACAGGCGGCGGAAGACGGTGCCGTCGTACGAGGTGACCTCCGAAGGCAGCGGAGGACGCGGGCCGACGACGCTCATGTCTCCGATGAGGACGTTCCAGAACTGCGGCAGCTCGTCGAGCGACAGCTTGCGCAGGATCCGACCGACGCGGGTCACGCGAGGGTCGTCCTTCATCTTGAACAGCAGTCCGGCGCCCTGGTTCTGCTCCTTGAGGACACTGAGCTGCTGCTCGGCGTCGGTCTTCATCGAGCGGAACTTCATGATCCTGAACGTCCGCCCGTCGCGCCCCACGCGCTCCTGAGAGAAGAACAGGGGACCCGGCGAGTCGAGCTTCACGAGCACGGCGAGCACGGGGGTGATCAGCGCGATCGGGATCAGCGCGACGGCAGCGACGAAGATGTCGAGTGCGCGCTTGAGCACGTGGACACCGCCCTCGTACGTCGGGATCTTCACCTGGATGAGCGGCAGCCCGTCGACCTGACGCAGCGAGACACGCGGTCCTGCGACGTCGGTCAGGCGACTGGAGAGCACGAGCTCCGCAGCGGTGCCCTCGAGCTGCCAGCTCAGGTGCTTGACGAATTCGGGGTCCCCCTCGGGGCGGCTCGCCACGATGATGGTGTCCGCCCCGAGTTCCACCGCCGCCCCAGCGACGGTGTTCAGGTTGCCCACGCTCGGGTAGGTGCTCTCCCCGAGCGTCAACGTGCCGGCTTCGCGATCGAACAGCGTCGTCCCCACGACGTTGTACCCGTTCTCTCCACCCTTCTGGAGAGAGTTGATCACGTACTCGACATCGTCTACCGCGCCGACGACCAGGGTCCTCGATGCGTACTCGCCGCGCAGACGGCGGTGCTGCAGCCAGCGACGCCAGCTCCACCGTCCGAACAGCAGTCCCAGCGTGCCCACCGGGAGAGCGATGAAGAACAGCGGCTGCAGTCCTTCCAGCTCCAGGAGAACGCCGAGGATCGCGATCGCGCCGAAGGCCAGGCCTGCGGCATGAGCGACACGGCGGTACTCGGTCGCACCGGATCCGAGGATCGTGCCCGCCCTGGTGCCCAGCGCGGACAGCGCGACGATCCACGCCAACGACAGCAGCAGACCGTTGCGCAGGGCCTCTTCCCCCATCACGCCGGTCAGCAGCTGCACTGCGGCGGTCGCTCCCACGGCGAGCAGGATGACGCTGGCATCCGTGACGCCCAGGCGTCGCCGGTAGCGTCGCTCCCACTGCCTGCGTCGCTCCAGCGTGGCCGACACGCGTGGCGTGACGACGGTCTGGATGACGGATCTCGTCGCCCGCGGCGCGGCGACCGGTGTGAAGACCGAACCCGTGCGCGTGATGCTCATCGCATCCTCGACGGAGGTCATACTCGTGCCTCGTGCGTCACGAATGTACGCAGAATTCCGCAGTGCAACATGTAATCCCCAGATTTTCCCCAGACCACGGACCCCACGTCCATGGTGATTGTCCGCATACCCGACCCCTCGGGTCCTGCTGCACTCGTGATCCCACATCACGGGTTGCACTCACCGTCCCACACGGTGGTTCTGGCAGCAGGAACTGCAGACATCGAACACTGTAGCGGAAGCGGGCGTCCAACGGAAGGTAATTCGCGCGAGTGGACGAACCAAGATTCCGGTACGCGTTTCAGCGGGTCGCGCGACGCCGATATTCTGACCGCGTGACCACCCCCTCCGAGCCGCGTTTCCGGCTGCAGCGCATGCTGCCCCGTGATCCTGCGCAGCCGCATCGCACCGCCAGCACGCTCGAGCTGTTCTTCGATCTCGTCTTCGTCGTCGCCGTCAGCATCGCCTCGGCCGAGCTGCACCACGCCCTCAGCCACGGCGACTTCGTGCACGGCATCACGTCGTACGCGATGGTCTTCTTCGCGGTGTGGTGGGCATGGATGAACTTCACCTGGTTCGCCACGTCGTTCGACACCGACGACTGGCTCTATCGGGTCATGACGATCGTGCAGATGGGTGGTGTGCTCGTCTTCGCAGCGGGAATCCCTGCGGCGTTCGAGCGCGGCGACTTCACCCTCTCCGTGCTCGGCTACATCGTGATGCGCATCGCGATGGTCGCGCAGTGGCTGCGTGCCTCTCGCGGCGCGGGCGAGCTCCGCGCGGCGACGAGACGCTACGCGGCCGGCATCGCGGCCGTGCAGGTGCTCTGGGTGCTCTTCCTCCTGATCCCGGCGGGACCGCTCCAGCTGATCGCCTTCGTGGTGTTCGCCCTGATCGAGGTCAGCGTGCCCGTGTTCGCCGAGTACCGCAGGCAGACGCCGTGGCATCCGCATCACATCACCGAGCGCTATGGGCTGTTCACGCTGATCGTGCTCGGCGAGAGCCTGCTGGCCTCGGCGAATGCCATCATCGACGCCAGCCATGAGCTGGAATCGCTGGTGCCCCTCATCTCCATCTCCGTGCTGACGCTGGTCGTCACGGCGTCGCTGTGGTGGATCTACTTCTGGGCGCCGCATCACCGCGCCATCACCAGCTTCGGCAGTTCGCTCCGGTACGGATACACGCACTATGTCGTGTTCGGCGCCGCTGCGGCGTTCTCCGCGGGGATCGAGGTCGAGCTCGACGTCCTCACCGGCGAGAGCCACCTGTCGAACGTCGCGGCGTCCTTCACCGTCACGATCCCGATCGCCGTGTTCCTGCTCGGCATCTGGGTCGTCGCCATCCGTGCCAACGCCGACCGCCTGGTCAACACCGTGGTCCCGCTCGGCGCGCTGGTCGTGCTCCTCGATCCGATCCTGCCGATCCCGGTGGCGATCACCGCGCTGGTACTCGTCGCGATCGTCGCGGTGCTCGTGCTGCATCCACCCGTCGACAAGAGGCCATAGCTTTCACATAGACGGCGCATGGTCTCCTGATCGCCTCCTCCGTGACCCTGGGTACATCGACATCGACATCGACATCGACATCGACATCGACATCGACATCGACATCGACATCGATATCCCGAACTCATCGAGAGGAGCACGATCATGAGCCGCATCCCCGAACCCGTCCAGACCCCTGAGGGCCCCACCTATGAAGGGCGCCTGCTCGACCGGGCGGATGAGGAGGTCGTCGATCAGGGCGCAGCCTTCGACATCCGCACCCTCGTGACCCGTCGCGGAGCGCTTGGTCTCGCAGGTCTCGGCGTCGGAGCATTCGTCCTCGCCGCCTGTGCCCCCATCGCGACCGGCACATCGAGCACCAGCGGCAGCGGCCCGACGGCGAGCAGCGACGCAGGCACACCGACCGGCACCGTGACCGCGGCGGGCGAGATCCCCGACGAGACCGCCGGCCCCTATCCGGGCGACGGGTCCAACGGCCCGGACGTGCTCGAGGAGTCGGGCATCGTGCGTCAGGACATCACGACCTCGATCGACGGCTCGGCCACCGCCGACGGCATCCCCCTCACCTTCGACTTCCAGGTGCTCGACCTGGCGAACGGCGGAGTGCCGTTCGCGGGCGTGGCCGTCTACGCGTGGCACTGCACCGCCCAGGGGGAGTACTCGATGTACTCCTCCGGCCTCGAGGACGTCACCTACCTGCGCGGTGTGCAGGTCGCGGACGCCCACGGGAAGGTGTCCTTCGCATCGATCTTCCCCGGGTGCTACTCCGGCCGGTGGCCGCACATCCATTTCGAGGTCTATCCGGATGTCGATTCGATCAGCGACTCGACCTCCGCGATCGCGACCTCGCAGCTGGCGCTGCCGGAAGACGCCTGCAGTGCCGTCTACGCGGACTCGCGCTACGACGGCTCCTCGCGGAACCTGTCGCAGACGAGCCTCGCCGGCGACAACGTCTTCGGCGACGACTCCGCCGCCCTCCAGCTGCCCACCCTCACAGGGGACGTGACCCGCGGGTACGCGGCGACGCTGACCGTCGGGGTCGACACCGACACGGCGCCCTCCGCGGGATCCGCGCCGTCGGGCGGCGATGGCGGAACGGGCGGCAGAGGCCCGGGCGGGGGCACGCCGCCGGCCGGCTGACCGCGCTGCTCGTCGCTCGCGGTCGTGGTGTCGACATCCGGCTCCGAGGATCGAGACGTCGCAGCCGGAGGTCGACTCTGCTATGATTGATGAGCTTCGTGTGTTCTGGCCGCCCTCTCGGCCACCGCGCAGCCACTGATCAGGGCCATCACGGACCACGCGCATCGATGCGCTCGGCATCCGCCCACGATCTCACATCTTGCGGGTCGCGACATCGCGCGCCCGCCGCACAGCAATGAGTACCAGCATGACCATGACCACTTTTCCGCCCTCCGATCCTTTGACCTGGAAACAGGCCGACACCGACGTGCACGTCGCGACCCGCGCCGGGGAGTTCGCCGGCTTCGTCGAGTTCGACGGCACCGCCTACCTCGCTCGCGACAACCGCGGCATCGACCTCGGCTCGTTCGCCTCACTCGGCGATGCGCGCGACGCTCTCGAAGAACAGATCCCCGTCGAAAGCCGCCCGTGGAGCTTCACCGTCTCGCTTCCTCGCGCGCTGCGGCGCCGTCCGCGCCGCGCCCGCGCCTGACCCCGGAACGGGTGAAGCTGACCGGTTCCCCTCCGGGTTCTGTGAATATTCCGGGGATGCCGACGTATTCCCCAAGGCGCATGCGGTGCGGGCTAGCCTGAGGTAAGCGTTGGGCGATCTGCCTTGGGCTTTCACAGCCCAAGGGCTCCAATCGACAGGAGAGCAACATCTCCATTTCGCAGGTCGAAAAGACCGCAGGCCAGCTCGGACCCGTACGTCAGACGTACTCCGGCAACGCAGAGTTCCCCCCGATGGCACAGGCCTACAAGCAGGTGTCGCAGGTCGTCAAGGAAACCGGACTGCTGAGACGCGCAGGCTGGTTCTACATCTTCGTCGGAACCGCCCTCGCCATCGCCCTCGGCGGCGTGGTGACGGGTTTCATCCTCCTCGGTGACAGCTGGCTCCAGCTCCTGATGGCCGGCGCGCTCGGCATCATCCTCACGCAGGTCGCCTTCCTCGCTCACGAGGCGGCGCACCGGCAGATCCTCTCCTCGGGCCCGGCGAACTTCCGTCTCGCCCGCATCCTCGCCGCCGGAGTCGTCGGCATCAGCTACTCCTGGTGGGACTCGAAGCACACCAAGCACCACGGCAACCCGAACCAGGTGGGCAAGGACCCCGACATCGAGGTCGACACGGTCTCGTTCCTCGAGACCGATGCCGCGAAGTCCCGTGGTCTGGTCCGTCTGATCACCCGCAAGCAGGGGTGGCTGTTCTTCCCGCTGCTCACTCTCGAGGGGCTCAACCTTCACTACCTGGGCGTCAAGCACCTGGTCACGAGCAAGAAGGCCAAGGGCCGCTGGATCGAGCTGGGCCTCATCGCCCTCCGCTTCGCGATCGTGCTCGTCCCCGTGTTCCTGATGCTCCCGCTCGGCATGGCGTTCGCCTTCATGGGCGTGCAGCTCGCCGTCTTCGGCGTGTACATGGGCGCATCGTTCGCGCCGAACCACAAGGGCATGCCGATCATCGACCCGAGCGCCCGCCTCGACTTCTTCTCGAAGCAGGTGCGCACCTCCCGCAACATCCGCGGCGGATGGTGGGCGACCTGGCTCATGGGCGGCCTGAACTACCAGGTCGAGCACCACCTCTTCCCCAACATGCCGCGTCCGCACCTGTCGAAGGCTCGCGAGATCGTTCGCGACTACTGCGCCGCGAACGACGTGCCGTACACGGAGACGAGCCTCGGCCGGTCCTACGCGATCGTCATCCAGTACCTGAACCGCGTCGGCCTCGCCGCCGGTGCGGACCCGTTCGACTGCCCCGCAGTCGCGCAGTTCGGTCGCGCCTGATCACCACGTCCGCACGGCGGTCGGATCGAAGGGCCCCATCCTCCGGGATGGGGCCTTTCGCGTATACGGCGTCTAGAGCAGGCCGAGTTCCAGGGCGAGGGTCACGGCGCGCGTGCGATCCGAGACCTCGAGCTTCTCGAAGACATGCAGCAGATGCGTCTTCACGGTCGCCTCGCCGATGAGCAGTTCGCGGGCGATCTCGGGGTTGCTCCGGCCGGCCGCGACGAGGCGCAGCACCTCGCGCTCCCGGGGGCTCAGCGGCGGCCTGCTCGGGCGATCGCTGCGCATGCGCGACACGAGAGTCGTGGCGATGCGGGGCGCGAGGACGGTGTGCCCCTCGGCGACCGCGCGGATGCCGGCGAGGATCTCCTCGTGCGGTGCGGCCTTGAGCAGGTAGCCGCTGGCACCCGCCTCGATCGCGCCGATGATGTCGTCGTCGCTCTCGTAGGTGGTCAGCACGAGCACGCGCGCGGTCGGCTGCGCGGCCGCGAGGCGCGCGGTGGCCTCGATGCCGGATCCAGCCGGCATGCGCAGATCCATGAGCACGACATCGGGATGCAGTCGCGCCGCGAGCTCGACAGCCTCGGGCCCGCTCGCCGCCTGTCCGACCACCTCGAGGGAGGGGTCGAGGTCGATGAGCCCCACGATCCCGGAGCGCACGATGGGATGGTCGTCGGCGACGATGACACGGATCATGCGGTCTCCTCGTTCGGAAGCAGGGGGATGCGGACGGCGAGGCGGGTGCCCGCGGCGCCCCCGGTGTCGTCGCGTGCGTCCTGCACGGTGAGCGTGCCGCCGACGAGGGCGACCCGGTCGCGCATGCCGGCGAGTCCGAATCCTCGGTCGTCGTCGATGGTCACCCCGCCCAGGCCGCGGCCGTCGTCGCGGACGGTGAGCTCGGCGGCGTCTCCGACGATCAGAGTCACGCGCGCGGAAGCCGCCCCGGAGTGCTTGCGCACGTTGGCGAGGCCCTCCTGGGCGCAGCGGAGCAGAACGACCTCGATCTCCCGCGCCAGCACGGCATCCGACACCGCGACGTCGACCTGCACCCCGGTCTCACGGGTGAAGCGGTCGCCCAGACGCTGGAGGGCATCGCCCAGAGAATCGGCGGACGGGGCGGGGGAGGACACCGCGACGAGCGTCCTCGCCTCCAGCAACGCCTCGCGTGCCGCGCCCTCGATCAGCTCGAGCGCAGCGGGCGAGCCGTCGACGCGGGCGCGCTCGGCGAGCATCACGATGCTCGTCAGGCTCTGCGCGATCGTGTCGTGCACGTCGCGTGCGAGGCGGGCACGCTCCTCGAGCGCCCCGGCCTCCCGACTGGCGGTCTCGAGGCCCGCCTGTGCGGCGGTGAGCTCGGTCAGCAGGGTCTGCCGCTGCACGCCCCACTGCGCGATGCGAGTGATCCACAGACCCAGTGCCAGGCTGAAAGCGGCGGAGAGGGCGGTGGTCATGACACCGGCGATCACGGCATCCGCATCGAAGTCGCCGGCGTACGCGTAGGCGAGGGCGAGGACCATGCCGTTGCCGATGGTGACGAGCACGGCCTGGGTGGTCGAGCGCGACGTCATCCAGATGAGCGGCAGCACGAGCGTCTGCAGCAGGAGCATGCTCGGCTCGAGCGCGGTACCCACGGCCAGCGCGGCGACCAGCCCGATCTGCAGGAGCGCGGAGGCCAGAGGGGAGGGATCGTCGACTCCCTCGTGGATGCCGACATAGGGGCGAGCGCCGAGCGCGTAGAGCAGGTAGACCGCGAGGGCGACGCCGATCAGCATCCAACGGGATCCCGCGAAGCTCTCGCCGTCGGCGAAGATGAGAGCGACGACCGCGATGAGCAGCGCGGTGGCGGCGAGATCCCATCCGAGGCGCTCGCGGCGGATGGTGAGGCTCATGTCCTCCACTCTCCCACCCCTGCGAATGCGCGGATCTCCGGCGCCGTCGTGCGCGTCATCCGTTTCGTCGGATCCAGCGGAACGTGGCGCGGCTCAGAATCACCCCGGCGACGAGCCACAGCGCGAGCGCGATCGCCACGAGTCCGAGCTCCCAGCTGCCGTTCGGCTCCGCCGCCCCGAAGGACTCCGGCAGGATCGCCGCGCGCATGCCCTGCGCGATCCATTTGAGCGGGAACACCGACGCCACGTTCTGCAGCCACTCCGGCAGCGTGGTGAAGGCGATGTAGACGCCCGAGATGAACTGCAGCAGGAGCACGACCGGAATGACGACGGCCGATGCCGTCTTGCCGGATCGGGGGACGGACGAGAGGGCGATCCCCAGAAGCGCGCACGCGAGGAGGCCGAGCACGAAGACCCACGCGAAGCGTCCCCACGACTCGGCATCGGCGGGCAGCTGCACCCCGTAGAGCACCACCGCGACGGTCAGGAGCAGCGCGATCTGCAGGATCGCGGTCACGAAGACCTCGCCGATCTTGCCGATGAAGTACGTGGCGGGAGAGATCGGCGTGCTGCCGAGGCGCTTGAGCGTGCCGTCGCTCTTCTCGACGGCGATCTCGATCGACAGCCCCTGCACGCCGGAGAGGAAGATGCCGCCGGCGACCAGCCCTGGCAGGTAATAGGTGGCCATGCTGACGCTGTCGGGGCCCTGCCCCACGTCACCGGTGAAGATGGTGGCGAAGATCAGGTACATCACCGTCGGGAAGAGGAAGGTGAAGAACACCTGGTCGCCGGCCCGGAAGTACTGGCGCAGCTCGAAGCCGATGCGCCGGATGCCGAGCCGCACCGTGCGGGCGGCGGTGAATCCCGGGGATGCGGTGACGGCGGTCATGCGGGCTCCTCTGCGGTGGCGGATGCAGTCGTGAGGGGAAGGGATGCGGCTGCGGCATCGTGCCGGCGGATGAGATCGAGGTAGATGTCCTCGAGCGTCGGTCGGACGATCTCGAGGGCATCGGGCTCGCCGTGCGTGCGCTGAAGCTCGGCGACCAGAGCCCCGGGCGACGACGTGCGCTCCTCGCGGCGTGCGCCGGTCGAGTCGATCCAGCGGACCATCGGGGTGCGGGCGTCCTCGCCGCCGATCTCGTCGATGGCTCCTATCGCCGCGATGCGTCCGCCCACGATGACGGCGGCGCGGTCGCCGAGCTGCGCCGCTTCGTCGAGGTAGTGCGTGGTGAGCAGGATGCTGGTGCCCTCGGCCTTGAGCGTTCGGATGAGTCCCCAGAACTGCCGTCGCGCCTCGGGGTCGAACCCGGTGGTCGGTTCGTCGAGGAACAGCAGCTCGGGGTGTCCGATGATCCCCAGCGCCACGTCGAGACGTCGCTGTTGCCCACCGGAGAGTCGGCTCGCGCGCGTACGCTGCTTCTGCTCGAGCCCGACAGCCGCGATCACCTCGTCGACCTCGCGGGGAGCGGGGTAGTAGCCCGCGAACTCGGTGAGCAGCTCACGGACGGTGAAAGACCCCGCCTCGCCCGTGGACTGCAGAACGATGCCGAGGCGCGCCTTCCAGTCCAGCCCTCCCCGCTGCGGATCCACGCCGAGCACCCGCACCTCGCCGGAGGTGCGGTGCCGATATCCCTCGAGGATCTCGATGGTCGTCGACTTGCCCGCGCCGTTGGGTCCGAGCAGCGCGAACGTCTCACCGCGGCGGATGTCGAAGCTGATGCCGTCGACGGCGGCGTGGCCGCCGTACTCCTTGCGGAGGTCGCGGACCTCGATCACGCTGTCTGTCATGACTCCAGCGTGGCCTTCGGCGCCGCCGAGCGGTAGCCGTGGAGCGGCGGAGCCCGGCATCCACCGATCGGAGGATGTCGGGATCACGACGCGGGGCGCACGCGGATCATCCGCATGCGCCCCGAAGGTGTCGGTGGAGCGGGCTCAGCGAGCCGTGTCGTCGGACTCGACGACCTCGATCGTGATCTTCCCGTCGATGGTCTCGGCCTCGTCGTCGAGGTACTCGTCGTCGAGAGCCTCGTCGCCGCGGAACTCCGAGACGGGCGCGTCGTCGATCTCGACGTCACCGTCGTCGATCAGCTCCGCCTCGAGGGCCTCGTCGTCGGCCTCCTGAGCCGTGCCCGAACCGGCACCGGCACCGCTCGTCGCGGCGGTCGAGGATGCCGCGGTCTTGCCGGCCTCGTCGCTGAAGATGCCGTCGGGGCGGATCAGCTCGCGCACCTCGGCCATGAAGCTGGCGAGCTGCTGCTGCTGCCAGCGCAGCTGACGCGCATGGTCCTCGGCGTCGCGCAGCACCGAGGAGGTGTGGCTCGTGACGGAGTCGACGATCTTCTGCGACTTCACCCTGGCGCGGTCGAGCGTGTCGCGCGCCCGCACCTGCGCGTCGGCTTCGATCGTCTGCGCCTGTGCGCGCATCAGACGCTCGTAGTCGTCGGCCTTGCCGGAGATGCGCTGCGCGTGCTCCAGTGATGCCGCGACCTGCTCGTTCGCGTCGGTGGTGATGCGCTCGGCGTGGGCGACGGCCTGGTTGTGCAGCACCAGGAACTCCTGCTGCGCGTCGTCCTGGCGGCGGGTGAGCGTCTCCTCGAACTCCAGCACGCGGGCGTTCATCTCCCGCACCTCGCGCTCGGCATCCGCACGCAGTTGCGTGGTCTCGCGGGTGACGAGCGCGCGCAGAGCCGCGGCGCCCTTCTCCGCCTCGGTGCGGATCGCGGTGGCCTCCTGCGTCGCCTGGTGCACCTTCTCGGCGGCGTGCGCCGCCTCGCGCTCGATCGTCGCCTCGTGGGCGGTGTACTCGGTGTCGATCTTGAGGCGCACCTGATCGGCGTCGTGCTGGGCCTGCGCGATGATGCGCTCGACGTCGGCGTCGGCATCCGCGCGCTGAGTGGTGACCTCTTCGCGGGCGGCGGCCATGAGGCGGTCGGCCTGCACGGCTGCGTTCTGGATGAGCACGTTGGCCTGCTCCTCGGCGACCCGCAGAATGGCTTCGAACTGCTCGCGAGAGGGCGCCTCCTGCCCATCGGCACGCGGGGTGTCGACGAGCTCGTTGGTCAGCGTCGCGACCTGCTGTTCGGTCTCGGCGGCCTTGGCCTTCGCGGTGAGGAGCTCGGCCTCCAGATCCTCGCGCGCGATCCGCTCCTGCTCGCGGAGCGACTCGACGTCGTCTTCGTGCCGTGCCTCGGCGGCGGCGAGATCGGCCTTCGCCTGCTGCAGCTGGTTGCGCAGGGTGCTGAGCGCGGAGTCGACCTCGGCCTTGTCGTAGCCGCGGAACGAGGCGGTGAACCCGGACTGCTCACGAGGATTGTCTTCGATCAGCTTGTCGAAGAAGTCGGGAGTCCGGTTGTTGTCGGGGGATTCACTCATTGATCAGCCTTTCCGGCGCAGGTCACAGGCACGGGATCTGTGATGAGAAGAGGTGCCGTCGCAGTCCGACTGCAGCACAGCGCAAAGCGCCGTCGGCAGTACCACAGCCTAGTTGCGACGGCTGTGAGATGCACAGGGCATCCGCGTCCGGCGACTCACGCGCTCCCGTCGGACCCCGCCCATGATCCGTCGTCTCCTCGTCGGTGCGACAGAGGGGGGCCGGGATGCGCCTCGATCCCTCTGGCTCGCGCCGCCGACGCCGTACGGGTGCGCAGGTCGGCCCAGGCCTCGGCGGTGTTGGGTCGTCCGAGGTGCTCTCGGAACCCCTCGACCTGCATCCTCGTCCCCTGCACCTCGGCGACGAGGCGGATGACCGCGTCGTCGGGCTCGACGAAGCGGATGCCGTAGCGGCCCCCGTCGAGCATCGCGAAGCGTCGCGGCTGCTGCACGACGAGGCCGTCGACGATCTCACGCACCGTGGTCTCGGGTGCGTGCAGGACGACGGTGGTGGCGAGCTCGTCGAGGATCGGCGCGAGCTGCGCATCGGCGAGTCTGCGCTGGGCCTTGCGTCCGGCGGCTCCCGCGGCCCCCCGCACCCATCGCGGCAGCAGCATCGCGAGCACGATGAGTGCGACGATCACGGCGACGAAGATGAGCGGATTGTCCACGAGACAACCCTAGGGGCGCCCGTCGACAGTCCTTGGAGGAATTTAGCTACAGTGCTATGTTCGCATCATGAGGATCATCCGACAGGTCCGCGCGCAGCTGCGTCGTCGGCTCCTGATCAGCTATCGCGTCGACCCGGCGGCAGCCGCGGCGCTGCTCCCGAAGGGGTTCCGCCCGCAGCTCGTCGACGGCTCCGCGGTCGCCGGCGTCTGCGTCCTCGGTCTCGAGGACATCCGCCCGCGGGTGGTCCGTCGTCGGATCGGACTTCGTTCGGAGAACGCCGCGCACCGGATCGCCGTCGAATGGGACGGGCCGGACGGAGTCGAGACCGGTGTGTTCATCTTCGAGCGCCACAGCTCGGCGTGGCATCCCGTGCTCTTCGGCGGACGCCTGTTCCCCGGAGTGCATCGCAGGGCGCGATTCCGGATCGCGGAATCGGAGGATCGCTTCGCCGTCACGATGGCGGCGGGCGCGCACAGCGTCGATGCCGACGTCGAGGTCACAGGGGAGTGGTCGAGCACGCTCTTCCCGACGATCGAGGACGCATCGGCGTTCTACCGCTCCGGCCGGGTGGGCTGGTCCCTGGCGCGCGACGGGCAGAGCGTCGAACCCGTCGCGCTCGCGGCCGACGGGTGGAAGGTCGAGACGGCGCGACTGCATCGCCTCCGGTCGTCGTTCTTCGATGCGCTGCCCGACGGCGCGGCCGTGTTCGACAGCGTCGTCGTGATGCGCGACCTTCCGCTCCTGCTGTCGGACGCCCGTGTCGACCGCACCGAGCCGATCGCCGTAGGAGTCGGCCGCGGGGGAATCAGCCCAGCAGGAGCATGATGCCGATGAGTACCGGCAGGCAGCCGAGCGTGGTGAGGAAGACGGTGTCGCGGGAGATCGTCTCGCCGATGTCATACCGCTGCGAGTAGTTGAAGACGTTCTGCGCGGTCGGCAGCGCTGCGAGGATCACCACGATCAGCACCTCGGGCGAGGAGAGCCCGAAGACGAACTCCGCCACGACCCAGGCGATCAGCGGCATCGCGAGCAGCTTCAGCGCGGTCGCGACGATGATGTCGCGTCGATGGCCCGGGGCGCCCAGCACGCGCTGACCGTGCAGGGAGATGCCGTAGCTGATGAGCAGAACGGGCACTGCGGCATCGGCGATCAGCTGAGCGGGCTGCATCACGATCGGCGGGACCGTGATGTCGAGCACCGAGACGAGCGTGCCGAGGATCGAGCCGATGATGATCGGGTTCGTCGCCGTGCGCACGAGCGTCTTGCGCAGCGAGACCCGGTCGCTCGTCACCGCATCGAGGATCGTCAGCGAGATGGGGGTGAACACCAGCAGCTGCATCAGCACGACCGGCGCGGGGTACGCGGCACTGCCCAGCAGGTAGAGCGACAGCGGGATGCCGATGTTGTTCGAGTTCACCTGGCCCGCGGACAGGGCGCCGATCAGCGTCTCGCCGACAGGACGCTTCCACCACAGCCGTGCGACGAGCGTGTAGATCGCGATGATCGTGACCGCGGCGATCGCCGACACCGGCAGCAGCGAGGAGAAGAGCATCTTCGCGTCCGCGTGCGCGAGCACCGTGAAGAGCAGGAAGGGCGACAGTACGAAGAAGATCAGCCGGCCGAGCACATGTCGCGCGTGCGGCCCCAGAAGGTCGATGCGCCCGAGCAGCCAGCCCAGGGCGATCGCGACTCCCACGACGGCGAATCCGGTGAGCGTCTCGATCATCCTCCGAGCGTAACCGTGGCGCGATCGCGTCGTCGCCACGACGGCGTTCCCGGCGCATACCAGTCACTGCCACCCCGCGTCAACGGACGGCCGAAAGTGGGTGTCCGCCGGCGGTCCGTCCTACGCTGATATCACGACGAGCCGCCTATGGCGCTCTGCGTCGGTCGAACCAGACGGTGCCCTCGATCTCTCTCGGTCTCGAGCGCCCATCGGGGGGTGGGTGCGCGTGCGGACCTTCTCATCGACTGCTCCGGTCCTCCCCGTTCGGGCGCGGGAGGACCGGAACCAATCTCCTGCGCGTGCGACCGGCTACTTGAGGCGGAGCATCTGCTGCACGGCGCGTACGCCGGCGTTCGCACTGCGGGCCCGCATCGCCGATTCGAGCTCCTCGAGCGACTCCTTCGTGTCGACTCTGGGCTCGCCGAGGTACAGGTCGCGGAAGACCAGGTACCAGAAGTCACTCAGCATCAGCCGGTAGAGGTCGTTGAGCGCACGGTCTGTCAGGAACTCGAACAGTTCGACGTGCGTCTCGATCCAGCCCTCTCCGGACTCGACGGACTCGATCGCGTCGTGGATCAGCTCGCAGGCGATCACGAGATCCTGCTCGGAGAGCGCGAGCGCGGCTTCGCGGATGATCTCGCCACCCTGAGATGCGGCGAACTCGCGAGTGATCCGCGAGCGCTCGTCGGTGATGTCGGTGACCATCGAGTAGCGGTTCGCGTGCACCTCCATGAGTCCTGCACGCGCGAGTCGCTGGACGGCCTCGCGGACGGGGGTGCGCGTCACGCCGAGGTCCTCGGCGATCGCCTTGTCGCTCAGCTTCGCGCCCGGTGCATACGTGCCGTCGGCGATCGAGGTCGCGAGTCGGCGGAAGAGCTCCTCGGCGCCGAGGTTGTGCTGCGCCCCAGGCACAACAGGTGATTCAGGTCCCATACCGGAATACTACGTGCCGAAACCCTCGTGGTTGCTGAGGAATCTCCGGGTCCCGCCGAGTTTTCCCGCAACGCTCATCCCGCTGCCGCGGTGCGCTCCGCTTCCGAATTCGGAGTCCAGCCGTACCAGCCGTCGTCGGCGGAGATGACGCTCCATTCGCCGCAGGCGAAGACCCTCTCGGCCTTGTACGGATCAGGCGCGTCGTCGAGAACCCAGGCGGGTGCCGAAGAGCGCTCCACCTCGACGCATTCGCCGGGCAGAGACGACGAACTGGTGAGAAGGATCACGGCATCGGATGCGGCGTCGACGGTGGACGTGCGTGCGGTGATCGCGGTGGAATCGGCGGGCGCCCAGCTCGCATCGAGCTCGGTGCCGTCGCGGAACGCCCCGACGTCGTCGAACGTCGAGGTGGACTGCTTGTGGAGGATGCTGTCGACGGCGGAGCATCCGGTCAGCGACACCAGGCCCACGGCGACGAGAGCGGGGACGAAGAGAGCGGTTCGTATGTGCATCTCCTCAGCATCGCCACCCGACGAGGGCCCGGCATCGGGCGACGGAGGTATTGGCATCCGTCTGCAGGAGGATCCGAGCCGGTGCGGGTGGGCGAAGGTACGCTGAGAATATGAGCGATCCTGAGCGGGCCACCTCCCGCCCCCTGTGGGCGAGCGTGGCCGACGGCTTCTACGTCGGCAGCCAGGACGGGACCTTTCTCGGATACGTCGACCGGCAGCACGACGGGGCATGGCGGGCATTCGACGCGGCGTCGCGCGCCGTCGGCGACTTCTCCGATCACCACCGGGCCATGGCCGCGGTGACGCAGATCGGCGCGGTCTCGGTCTCTGCCGGCGAGCTCGAGACCCCGGGAGCGATCCGCTGATGGCACCGCACAGCTCTCTCGTCTCGCTCGTGTACAGCAGCACCGCGACCCGCCCCTTCGACGACGACGAGCTGGCTGGCCTTCTCGCAGTGAGCCGCGCGAGGAACGCCGAGCGGAACATCACCGGGATGCTGCTCTACCGCGAGCGTGAGTTCATCCAGATCCTCGAAGGCACGCGCGCCGACGTCGAGTCGCTCATGGCGGACATCGCGGGGGACCGGCGCCACAGCGACGTCCGCGTGCTCCTCGAAGAGCCGCTGCACGAGCGGCGTTTCGAGAAGTGGACCATGGGGTACCGACCGCTGGTCGCTGCCCAGCCCGAGATGCTCGACGGCTACCGCGACTCTTTCGACGACCTCCGCATGGGTGACCACGACATGATCGGTCGGGCCCTGATGGAGCTCACCATGTGGTTCCGCGTCCGCGAGGCGGCGCCGGGGCGGACGGCTGTGCGGACGCCATAGGTCCGCGCGTCGGCGTCCGCATTCAGGCGCAGGACTCGTACGGCGGCTTCTCGAGGGTCGTCGCCGTCACTGCCCAGATGATGTCGCTGCCCGCCGTGTAGGTGAGGAAGACGGAGCCGACGCCGGCTTCCGACTCGATCGCGAGATATCGGCGGTCGCCGACGCTCTCGATCTCTGTGGCGTCGGGATAGGCGGCCAGCGCCTCGTCCACCCGCGAACCGACACCGATCCCCTCGGCCGTCAGCGGGCCGACGGCCGGCCCGCCTTCGAGATCGGCGGGCGACGCGGACACCTGTACGAGATCGACCACTGCCGGATCCTGCTCCGGCAGCTCGGGGCTCTGCAGCGTCAGTGTGTATCCGTCGGCTTCGACCGTGGCAAGCCACGGGCAGACTTCTGCGGGGGTCGCACCCGCTGTCGCGACCGCCTCGTCGTAGGGAGTGCCCAGCTCGACGTCGCCGATGCCCGACGGGCCGGCGCCCGCGGTCGGGGACGCGCTGGGAGATGCGCTCGGCGTGGGATCGGCGGGTGCCGTCACCGTCTGCGTGACGGTCGGCGTCGGCGAGACGGGGGCCGAGCATCCCGCCAGAAGAGCAGCTGTCACGGCCATCCCGAACAGTGGTGTGAGGATGCGTGCACTGCGAGCCCGAGGTCGTGTCGTGTCGATATCCATCCTTCGACGCTATCGGCGGGGACGAGCGTCGCGCGTCGATTCCCACGGGACTCCCAGATCGAGCAGATAGCAGATCTGCAGCGTCCCGCAAGGCATTGTGGTCGGTGATCGAGGGTTCATAGTGTGGATCGATGGACACTCGCAATCGCACTCGCGCCGTCGCCATCGTGCCCACCGGGCTGGTGGCTCTCGCCTTCGTGATCGCCGGCTGCACCTCGGGCGACGCTCCCGAGCCGATGGCGTCGGAATCGACATCCGCACCGTCGCCGTCGGCGACGTCAGCACCTCCCGCGGAGGCATTCGCCTACCCCGACAAGACGGACCCGACTCAGGTCGGCATCGCCCTCAAGTACGAGGAGGGCAGCGATCCGTCGGGCGAGATCATCGCAGGGCCCGCTGTGCTCGTCGCGGATCGACAGTTCACCGTCGAGGGGCAGTGCGAGGGCGATCGCGTCGGGTTCGAGGTGGTCACGGCCGACGGAGAGAGGCGGGTGCTCGCCGAAGGGGGATTCCGCTGCGACGATCCGCCGGCCGGTGAGTTCTCGTACCGGCTGCCGTACGCCGGTGTGGTGCAGGTGAACCTCACGGACGCCGACGACGTCGATCGGGCATGGGTGCGCGTCGTCCAGACCTGATCCGCGATTCGCGCCGCCACGGCGCCCGTCATCGCGCGCAGCGGAAACCCAGATGGGTGGTCGCGGAGTCCTCGGTCTGGGAGCTTCGCGCGGCGGGCCTGTAGCGCCGGCAGTACTCCGGGGCGCAGAGGTGCGAGCCGCCCTTCGTCACCCGACGTGGGGGACCTCCGGCGTCCACGCCGAGAAGGTTGCGGCGTTCACCGGGCTGGATCGTCGGGCTCATGCTGTGACGAGCGCTCCACGTATCCGCTGTCCATTCCCAGACGTTGCCGATCATGTCGTGCACGCCGAAGCCATTGGCAGGGAACGCCCCGGTCGCGGACGTTCCGATGAAGCCGGCGGCTCCGGAGTTGCGGTACGGGAAGTCTCCCTGCCAGGTGTTGGCCATGAGCTCTCCGTCCGGGCGCAGTTCTTCGCCCCACGCGTAGCGCGCGCCGACGAGCCCTCCTCGAGCCGCCCACTCCCACTCTGCTTCGGTGGGTAGCCGCTTATGCGCCCAGGCGGCGTACGCCGAGGCATCCTCGAAGGCGATCTGTACGACCGGATGCTCGAGGCGTCCGTCGACGTCCGATCCTGGCCCTTCGGGCGCACGCCAGTGCGCCCCGGGCTGCCAGCGCCACCAGCGCTGCCACTCGTTCAGATTCACGGGGCCGTCGGTCGGGGTGAACACCAGCCCACCGGGAACGAGCGTGGCCGGATCAGCGCCCGGGAACTCGCGAGGATCGAGGGGGCGCTCGGCGACCGTCACGTAGCCGGTCTCGGTGACGAAGCGCAGGTACTCCGCATTCGTCACCGGGTACGGATCCAGATCGAACGCCTCGATCTCGCGTTCGTGCACCGGCCCTTCCTCGGGGTAGAAGTCGACGGAGCCCATGAGCAGCCGCCCCGCGGGGATGCGGGTCATCGCGGCGGTCACGTCAGCACCGAGATCGTCACGAAGAGGATCGCTGCCGCGCCGAAGGCGACCGCCAGCACCGCCACTGAGATGAGTAGGCCACCGCCATGCGGTGTGCGCGATGACGTACCGGTCAGGAACGCGGTAAGCCGGGTCTGGCGGCGACGCGCAGCCATCCAGATCGCGCATGCCGCCAGAAGGCCGAGGAGGCCCGGTATCACACCGAACGCCGCGGCGGGGGCCGGTAGTGCCACGGGGAGGACCCGTAGCGAGAGCAGCGAGCAGACGGCGATGGCGAGGGCGGTGCGGCGCCAGGCGAGCTCGGTGCGCTCGGGCTGCAGACCGGGATCGAAGAGCGTCGACTCTGTCATCGCCAGATGACCCCTGCGATGACGAGCAGGCCGACGACGAGCACGATGATGCCGAGGACGACTGCCGATATCGCACCGGGCAGTGGCAGCGACCGACGCAGAGCCCGCTCCGTCCTGCTCCACTCCCACCATGCGAGCGGCGCGACTGCCGTGCCGGCGACGATGAGGACCAGCGAGGCCGCGAGTCGGAAGCCGGGATGCAGATCGAGACCGAGCACCTCGAGTGCCACGCCGCCGGCGATCAGAGCGAGTGCCGTGCGCGTCCACGCGAGGAAGGTGCGCTCGTTCGCGAGTGAGAAACGCGGATCCGGCTCCTCGCCGGTGCCGTACACGGATGTGGGGAAGCGGCGCATCCCGACATCGTATCCGCGTCCGGCTTCGGGAGCGCGGCGCGTCGGCCACGAAACTTCTTTTTCGGACCTGCTTGCCTTCAAACGTTTGAACTGGTTATCGTCCTCTCGCCCGCTCTCGACGAGGAGAACCATGACTTACACGAGCACGACAGAAGCGATCGCCACCGCGAGGCCGTTCGGCTGGCGCGACAAGGTCGGATACCTGTTCGGAGACTTCGGCAACGACTTCCTGTTCATCCTGGCGTCGAGCTATCTCCTGATCTTCTACACGAACGTCCTCGGACTGAACCCGGCGCACGTCGGAACCCTGTTCCTGCTGGTGCGTCTCCTCGACGCGTTCACCGATGTCGGCTGGGGCCAGTTCCTCGATCGGCACATTCCGTCGGTTGCCGGGCGGTTCCGTCCCTGGATCATCCGCGCGGCCATCCCCCTCGTCGTCGTGAGCGCCCTGTTGTATGCGCCGTTCGCGGCGGACTGGGATTACACCGTCAAGCTGATCTGGGCGACAGCGACGTACATCCTCTGGGGGTCCGTCTTCTACACGATGGTCAACATCTCCTACGGTTCCCTCGCCTCGGTGATGAGCGAGGAGCCCGCCGAACGAGCGTCCCTCTCGGTCTTCCGTGGAGTGGGGGCGAACCTCGCGGGGATCTTCGTCGCCCTCGTGCCGCCTCTGTTCATCTATGCGAACGTCGACGGCGTATCGCAGGTGCTTCCGCCGGCGTTCTTCGCGACCGGCGTGGCCTTCTCGGCCGCCGCGCTCGTCTTCTACATCGTCTGTTACTCGCTGGTGCGAGAGCGCGTGAGAGCGGTGCCGGGTCGTGCGAAGGCGTCGTTCCCCGCCCTGCTGCGTTCGCTGGCAGGCAACCGCGCTCTCCTTTCGCTCATGGGCGGCAATCTCGTGCTGATGCTGTCGTCGCTGTTGACCGGTTCGGTGGGTGCCTACCTCTGGCTCAACTACTTCAACAACGGTGCGCTCTCGGGTGTCGCGGCGCTCGCCAACGTCGTTCCCGCGCTCATCGCCGCACCGTTCGCCGCCGCACTCGGTCGTCGCTGCGGCAAGAAGGAGATGCTCGTGGTGCTGCTCTTCGCGAGCGCGGCGATCTATCTGTTGCTCTTCTTCCTCGGAATCACATCGCCATGGGTGTTCATCGTGCTCAGCATCGTGGCCGGGTTCGGGGTGGGCATGTTCAACCTCCTGGTGTGGGCGATCATCACCGACGTCGTCGACCATCAGGAAGTGCGCACGGGGCAACGCGATGACGGCACGGTCTATGCCATCAACACGTGGGCACGCAAGCTCGGGCTCGCGCTCGCCGGCGGCCTCGGAGGTTACGCCCTCGCCATCATCGGCTACGAGGCCGGCACCGACACACAGGCGGCAGGCACCGTGCAGGGCATCTACACCATCGCCACACTCGTGCCTGGCGTCCTGTACGCGATCGTCGCGCTCATCCTGCTGTTCTGGTTCCCGCTCGACCGCCGCACGGTCGAGGCGAACAGCGCCGAGCTGAGCAGCCGACGCGCAGTCGTGGTGGGATGAGAGCATGGGCAGGCCGACACTGAAGGACATCGCCAGCAGGGCGGGGGTCTCGATCTCGACGGTGTCGTATGCACTGAACGACAAGAGCAGTCTGCCTCTGGCAGAGGCGACGAAGACCCGCATCCGCACGATCGCGCACGAGCTCGGGTACGTGCCCAACGGCTTGGCGCGGTCGCTGCAAGCGAGGTCGAATCGCACCATCGGAGTTCTGCTGAACAAGCCTCTGACGACGCCTCGATACGCCGAGATCGCCCAAGGGCTCAGTGAGGGACTGGCTCGACGGGGGTTCCATCTCGCTCTGCTCCACGGTGACTCGGCGGAGCGGTGCACGGACGATGTTCGCGGCGGGCTGCTCGACGGACTGGTGTTCATCGGTCACGATGACCTCGACGTGCCACACGAGCTGGCGGTCGAGGTCATGGCGCACAGGATTCCGTTCGTCGCGCTCGACTGCGGGCCCGCAGTGACGCCGGGCATCTGGTCGAGCGTCGACTTCGACTACGCCGCCGGCGCGGAGCAGCTCGTGCAGAATCTGATCGGCGAGGGCGTGTCGAGGATCCTCCACCTTCGACCGGATGTGACATCACGCGCTGATCGGACGAGGAATTCGGCGATGGAGGCGCTCGCCCGCGACAACGGACTCGCTCTCATCGTGCTCTCCACCGGAGTCACCGATGAGATCCTCGCTCGGTTCGATCGTGACCCGGGCGGCACCACCGGATATGCCGCGAGCGTCGTCGGGCGTCTGGATGCCGCTCGCGACTGGATCGATCAGGAGCCGGAATCCACGGCGATCGTCTGCTCCTGGGGTGCGGACGCCGAGGCGGCCTACTTCTGGATCGTGCAGCACGGTCCTCGCGTCAGGGTCGCCGCTCTCGCAGGCGGCTCTCTCGACCCGCGTCTCTGGCCGCGCCTCACATACAGTCGGCTGCCCCTCTCGGCGGCCGGAGAGGCCTGCGCGGGTCTCATCATCGACGCCAGCACGGCGAAGGATGCGCCGACGTGCGTCCTCCTCGCTCCCGCCCTCGACACCGGCGCCTCAGGCACCGGTGCGGCAGGCGACTGAACGACCGATCTCGACGAAGGAACCGGATGCCGAAACCCAACATCATCTTCATCATGTCCGACGACCATGCCGCTCACGCGATCTCCGCGTACGGCAGCCGGGTCAACTCCACTCCGCACCTCGACCGGATCGCCGACCAGGGGATGCGGATGGATGCCGTGTACTGCACCAATTCGATCTGCTCTCCGTCGCGGGCGTCGATCCTCACCGGCACGTACAGCCACGTCAACGGCGTGTCGTCGATCTGGACGGAGATGGACTATCGCGTGCCCACGTTCATCGACGTTCTGCACGATTCCGGATACAGGACGGCGATGTTCGGCAAATGGCACCTCGGCGAGGAGGGCGTATCGCGCCCGCGGGGGTTCGACGCATGGAAGGTCTTCCCCGGACAGGGGGACTACGTCGATCCGCAGATGATCGATGAGGACGGAGTCTCGACCGTCGAGGGCTATGCCACCGACATCGTCACCGATCTCTCTCTCGAGTGGATCGACGGACTGGATGACGACGAGCCCTTCTGCATGATGGTTCATCACAAGGCGCCGCATCGTCCCTGGGTGCCCGACACGAAGCACTCGCATCTCTACGCCGACGGCACGATCCCCGAGCCCGAGACCTTCTTCGACGACAACGCGAGCCGCAGCAAGGCCGTCCGCGGCGTGCACATGACGATCGCCGACGACATGGGTGGCGACGATCTCAAGATCGCGATGCCCGAGGAGCTGCGCGGACCGGAGAACCGTGAGGCGCGGATGCGCTGGAAGTACCAGATCTACATGCGCGACTACCTGCAGTGCATCCAGTCGATCGACGACAACGTCGGGCGCCTCCTCGATCATCTCGAGGAGAAGGGGCTCGCCGAGAACACGCTGGTCGTCTACACCTCCGACCAGGGCTTCTTCCTCGGAGACCATGGATGGTTCGACAAGCGGCTCATGTACGACCAGTCGCTCCAGATGCCGATGCTGATGCGCTGGCCGGCGGTGATCGAGGCGGGGTCGCGGTCGGAGGCGATCATCACGAACGTCGACTTCGCTGCGACGTTCCTCGACATCTGCGGCGTCGATGCGACACAGGCGCTGCCCACCTCGCAGGGGCGCAGCTTCCTTCCGCTTCTGCGTGGCGAGGAGGTCGCGGATTGGCCCGACGCGATGTACTACCGCTACTGGGAGCACGACGACCCGATCCATGCGGCTCCCGCCCACTACGGCATCCGCACCGATTCGTACAAGCTCCTCTACTTCTACGGGGCGGGACTCGGGGTTCCCGGAGCATCGGACGAGGTCTACGAGCCGGAATGGGAGCTCTACGACCTGAAGGCTGATCCCGAGGAGATGCGCAACGTCGCCGCCGATCCGGCGTACGCGCAGATCAAGGCCGACCTCGAGGTCACGCTCGCCGAGTACCAGCAGCGGTACGACGACGAGCCCTACCGGGGTCCGTCGACGCCGCGACCCGAGTGGGGTCCGTACGACCACGAGATGTTCGGACGCCTGCAGGCGTACGTCGCGAGCACGCGTTCGGCCAGCTGAGAGGGACTTCCTGATCCGACCGGTGTCGAGGTCGTAGACGGCTCTGCTGCCTCCGTCCAGGGCACTATCCGGAGGTCTCGAGATCCACCGCTCGCGGAGCTTCCTTGCTCACAGCGGGGGTGCGGTGCTTCGCCGCTCGATCAATTCGGTGGCGACGGTCGTTCGGGTCTCCGGAGCTTCGGTCAACGGAAGATGAACGTGCTGCGAACTGCTGCTGTCTCCCATCGGCTGAAGCGATGATCCGCTTGGCCGCCAACGGCGATTTCGCGGGCCTCGTCGCCTCCGACGTCCTCGACGAGGCGCGTGGATAGACTGCTCCGGCGGGGGGCGTCGGGGGAGGGAGCGCGGATGAACGGTGCGAGAGGCGAAGATCGGGTGATCCTCGTGCACGGGTGGCCGGGGCTTGCGTCGGACCATGACGCGGTGAGAGGTGCGCTTCAGCCCGCGACGGTCATCGTGCCCGATCTCCGCGGATTCGGAGCGGCATTCGACGGCGACCTTCCGCTGGCGGAGGCCACGGCCGACGCGCACGCGCGTCGTCTTCTCGAGGCGCTCGAGGCGCTCGAGAGCGACGGTGCGGGTGGTCGCACCGTCATCGCCGGATACGACATCGGCAGCCGCATCGCTCAGGCGGCCCTCCGCCTCGACCCGTCGCGTTTCGACGGTGCCGTGCTCACTCCGGGGTATCCGGGTATCGGAGACCGAGCTGCGGCGCCGGCCCTCGCGCCGGTGTTCTGGTACCAGCACTTCCATCGCGAGCCGATCGCCGCCCAGTTGATCGACGGCAACCCCGACGCGGTGGCTCGGTATCTCGACCATCTCTGGAGCGCCTGGAGCGGCCCCGCTGCGCCGACGGCCCACCCACACCGCGAGCACCTCATCGAGGCCTACTCGCGACCGGGAGCGTTCGCTGCAAGCATTCAGTGGTACCTCGCGAACCGTGGGTATGCAGGCGATCCTCCGACGATCGAGACACCCACGCTCATGCTCTGGCCGACGGATGACCCGCTGTTCCCGATCGAGTGGGCAGACCGGTTGAGCGACCACTTCACCGACATCGCCCTCCGACCCGTCGACGGAAGCGGGCACTTCGTGCCGCTCGAAGCGCCGTCGGCATTCGTCGACGCGATACGCTCTCTCCTCGCTCGCTGACCCCGCCGACGAGCGCGCTCTCAGACTGAGCGCGGCGTGTATCCGACCCCGTAGACGGTGACCAGACGAGCGGGGTTCTGCGGGTCGTCCTCGATCTTCGCACGGAGATTCTTCCCGTGGGCGTCGATCGTGCGGCCTCGATGCCGCAGCGGTGACGGTCCGTGTCGTGACGAGGAGAGTGGAAGGCGTGCTGTTCACAGTCGGTTCGAGTTGGCGCTGTCTGCGCAGGCCTAGCGCGGCCGACGCTCGCGCGGCGGAACCTGGGCGTCGGTGCGAGTCGTGCCCTGCGGTGTCGGGTGAGGCTGTGCGATCAGCAGCCCGGTGATGGCGTCGAGGTCTCTGCTCGATTTGTCGGCGAGAGGTGAGTGGGTCGAGACGAGCGCCACGATCGATTCGCGTGCCGTGCGACCGCGTGCCGTGAGCTCGATCACGCGCTGACGCTTGTCTGACGGCGAGGTCCGTCGTTCGACCAGCCCCCTGGCCTCGAGCTGATGACACATGAACGTCACGTTCTGGGGAGTGCAGTGCGTCAGTCGGGCGACCGTACGCATGGATGGAGCCGGTTCGTCGGGGTCGATCGTCCAGAGCACATGCGCGGTCGTCGCGGTGATCCCATACTCGCGCAGGGCGGGCGCAAGAGCCTCGTCGGTGCGTGCGACGACATCGTAGACGGCGAAGAGAGCCTTCGACAGCTGCTGTTCTCGCGAAGAGGCCATGCGCTCAGCGTATCGGTCTTCACTTCAAGGACTGTACTATCGGAGAGTATGATTCAAGTCTTTAATTAAAACGAGGGAAAGAGAGGCTGCGCATGAACCTGTCGAGACTCGACGGACGTACGATCCTCGTCACCGGTGCCAGTGGAGGCATCGGCTATTTCATCGCGGAAGGGCTCGCTCGCCGGGGCGCACGCCTCATCGTCGCCGCGCGCTCCACGACCAGGGCGGAGGCCGCCATCGATCTGCTGCCCGAACCGAGCCGACATCGTCACCTGGAACTCGACCTGTCCGACCGGGAATCGATCCGAACTGCCGGAGCCCTCATCGGCGGAGAGAGCACGCTCGACGGGCTGGTGATGAACGCCGGAGTCATCGCCGCGTCGCCGACGTTCACGACCGGCGCCTTCGGGGTCGAATCCACCGTCGATGTGAATGTCGTGGCGCACATGGAGCTCCTGCGCCTCGCGCTGCCCGCTCTCGACCGCGCACCCTCCGCGCGTGTCATCAGTACCGGCAGCATGCTCACGAAAGCGATCCCCTTCGATCTCGCCAACTGGCGTGCGCAGACCTCCTACCGCCCCCGAGTCGCGTACGCCATGTCGAAGCACGCCGCCGAGATCTTGGGATTCGAGCTGGACAGGCGGCTCATCGCCTCGGGTTCGCGCATCCGATCCGTCGTCTCGCATCCAGGTGGAGCGATCGATGCGCTCACCCCCGACAGGCCGCCGCTGCATCAGCGGTCGCCGGCCGTGCGTCTTCTGGCGCCTGTCATCGCGCCGCTCTTCTCGCGGGTCGTTCAGGGCAAGGAGTCCGCTGCGCAGTCGGCCGTCGCCGCCGTAGCGATGACGACGCCAGGCGTGCGACCCTACATCGGCCCCCGACATGTCGCGACGGGCACACCGCATCTCGCCGCGCCGGTGCCCACCAGCTCCGACGAGACGATCGGTGCCGCACTGTGGGCCGATATCGAGGGCATCCTTGGTGCCTCCGTCCTCCCGCGGGGCTGAGGTGCCCGTGCGTGGGCTGCCCGCAGGGGGATCCTCGAGCGCGACGGGGCCGTTCAAGCCGTCAGGATCGTCCAGCTTGCCGTAACCATCGTTTCCGGCGGGCGAGCGGTTGTGTCTGACGACCCTTCGGGAATCCGATGGAGCGGAGCTCTGGAGATCTGAAGGCGGATCCCGAGGAGATGCGTCGCGAGTCGTGGGCGGCCCCGGGCTCTTCCCGTTCCCGCGCGCGGGAGCTGAATGTCCGTCCGACCGGTGGAACTCACCCGATCGCAGGCTGCGGCTCCCAGTCGCAGGCAAGGGGGAGATCATGGACTGACGCGCCGGCGCGAAGGGTGAAACGCCCCTCCTCGAGGCTCCAGCCCTGAGCGGTCCAATGCGTGAGCCGACGCGAGTCGATCGGGATGGTGACGGTGACGGTCTCTCCTGCCGCCGCGTGCACGACAGCGAACCCCACGAGCCATCGGGCGGGACGCTCGATGGTGGAGTCGGGGCGCTCTGCATACACCTGAACAACCTGTTTGCCGGCTCGTAAGCCTGTGTTCGAGAGGAGCACCTCGAGCGTGTCATCGACGCGGGTCACCGCTCCCCAACTCCAGGTCGTGTATCCGAGACCGTGTCCGAAGGGGAACGCGGGCTCCGCCTCAGAGGTCAACCAGGAGCGGTAGCCGACGTGAATGCCCTCGTCGTAGGTCAGTCTGCCGTTCTCGGGAACCACATTCGTGGTCGGTGCGTCCGAGAGCGCGGCGGGCCACGTCGTCGGGAGGCGGCCGCCCGGCTCCGATGTGCCGATCATCATGCTCGCGATGGCCGAACCGAATTGCTCCCCGCCGAAGTACCCGTGCAAGATGGCGGAGACCTCGCCGGCCCACGGAAGCGCGACTGGAGAACCCGCGTTCACGATCACGATCGTTCGTGGATTCACCGCCGCCACCGCCCGCACCAGGTCGTCCTGGCGGCCGGGAAGAACAAGGTTCTCCCGGTCGTGCCCCTCGGATTCGACCCGGGAATTCGTGCCGACGACCACGATCGCGACATCCGCACCGGTCGCGGCGGCCACCGCACGAGCGATGAGGCCGTCGGGGTCGGAGTCATCCGGGGCGATCCCCACCGTCACGCTCAGCGAGCCGGCGAGCGTTCCGGCGGTGGCGAGAGAGAACTCGGCCCGCACATCCACCGGGATCCCGACGGTGACCGGCACCGTCACCGTCGCGGACACCGGTGATGTGATCGCCGCACCCAGATCGTTGCCTCGGGCTACCGGAGCGTCCTGCAGAGCGAGCTCCCCATCCACGAAGATCTTGCCCGGGTTGGAGCCCGAGAATCCGAGCAGAATCGTTCCCGATGCCTGGGGTGTGTAGGCCGCCCGGATCTCGAGCGTGTCGGCCCCGGCCAGTGCGCTGTCTCCGCCGAACCAGATCAACTCCGTCGAGCGTCGGTCCTCGTGGGAGAGGTCCTCGCCGTCGGCATCGAAGAACGTGACACGGGCGCCTGGTTCGCCGGTGATCGGATTCGCGATCGTCTCCAGGGGGAAGCGGGACACGCCCTCCTGTACGACGGCACCGATCTCGTAGTCGATCTGCACGTGCGGCAACGCCTCGCGAAGACCTTCCAGAGGTGAGACGACATGCGCAGGAAGCACCGTCGCCGAGCCGCCGCCCTGGGTGCGGGCCTCGCGGGCATTGTGGCCGATCAGCGCGATTCGCGAGAGCGCCGCTGCGTCGAGGGGGAGAGCGCCGTCGTTCGCGAGCAGGACGCTTCCCTGGATTGCGGCGGTGCGCGCAAATGCGGTTCCGTCGAGGGGAGCAGGGACCGCCGCAGATGCGTCGCCGAGAGCCCCGACCCGTTCGGCCAGCAACAGCAGACGCAGAACCTTGCGATCGAGGTCCGACTCCTGCACGAGACCGTCGTTGATCGCGCTGAGAAGGTCGTCGTACGCGGGGGCGGGTCCCGGCATCGCGAGATCCTGCGCCGCGGGGATCGCGGCAAGGCTGCGCACAGCGGTCCAATCGCTGATGACCACTCCATCGAAGCCCCACTCGTCATTGAGGGGACTCTCGAGCAGGTCGTTCTCGGTCATCGTCACCCCGTCGACAGAGTTGTACGCGCTCATGATGCTCCAGGCACCGGCCTCGACCGCGCGCTCGAACGGCGCCAGGTAGACCTCACGCAGCGGGCGCTCGCCGACCTTGACGTTCACTGTGAACCTGTCGGTCTCCGAGTCGTTCGCGACGTAGTGCTTCGGGCAGGCTCCGACGCCGTTGTCCTGCAGCCCGGCGACATAGGTCGCCGCAAGCGCGGCGGTGAGCTCGGGATCTTCGCTGAAACACTCGAAGTTGCGACCGCCGAGAGGCGTGCGCTGCAGATTGATGGTCGGGCCGAGCACGACGTCGACACCCTTGCGTCGTGCCTCGGATGCCGCGGCAGCTCCATATCGGTACGCGAGATCGACATCCCACGATGCCGCGAGCGCAGATCCGGAGGGCAGGTTGAGGGAGGGATCGCGCTCATCCCAACGGGGTCCACGGACGCCTGCGGGCCCGTCAGACAGCGTCAGCGCGCGCAGCCCGATCGAGGGGAGGGGAATCGTCGTCCAGAAGTCGGCGCCCTGGATGAGCGCAGCCTTCTCTTCGAGGGTGAGCTTCGCCAGCAACGGCAACAGATGATCGGTGGGGGAACTCAAAGAAGGGCCCTTCGTCGTGTGGGGGAGGTCGGTTGGACTCCCGGTGAGCACGTGCTCACCGGCGCGCGCCCACAGGGAAGCGGGATCATGCGGGGGCGTCGTCCGCGTTCAGCAGTGGGCATCGTTCGAGCCGTCGGGCTTGCTGCTTGTCGGGGTCGGGCATCGGCCTCTTGCTTTGAGGAGAAGATCCGGTGAGCTCCCTCTGTGTGCGGGAGATGCGGCGTCACATTGCTTCAAGGAAAGGTAGCACTGAAAATGAGTATTCACTAGGTTTTAGTCACCTCGAGTCATGCTGAGTGCTGCAGGCCCGCGTCCCGAACGGCACAATAGAGTGGATGACCGATGTCGACCTTCGGATCGAGTGACGGAGACCATGGCTGATTCGCGTATGCGGAAGCCCCGCGGAGAGTACGCGAAGACACGCGCGAAACGCGCGGCTATCCTCGACGCCGCGCTCGACGTGTTCGCCGACTCCGGCTATCATTCGGGTTCTCTTCGGGATGTGGCTGAGCGGGTCGGCATGAGTGAGGCGGGCCTGCTGCACCACTTCCCGAACAAGCCCGCGCTTCTGGCGGCAGTGCTCGATCGCCGCGATCAGCACACGTTGGAGTGGGTGCGTATGGCCGAGGGCAACGGCGAGGTGACCCTGAGTGGGCTCGTCACGACGGCGGTTCGGAACTCCACTGTCCCCGGGATCGTTGAGCTCTACTGCATCCTCTCTGCGGAAGGGACGAAGCCGGGGCACCCGGCGCACGAGTACTTCGTCACTCGCTACGACGTCGCTCGTACCAATCTGCGCAGGGCCTTTGAGGATCTGCAGCGACAGGGCCGCATGCGGCCGGGGGTCACGTCGCAAGGGGCTGCTGTCGCCACCCTCGCCATGATGGACGGTCTGCAGGTGCAGTGGCTCTTGAATCCTGATGTCGTCGATATGGCGGAAGAGTTGAGCAGGTTCTTCAGGGCGTTCGTGGACATCGACCTGACTCCTGCCTTGAGCGGCACCTCGGGCGGGCTGGCATGATCAGCCGATCTGGATCGGCACGATACCCCCCCGATGCGATGCGCAGAGCTTCGCAGCCATGAACAAGCCCTACAGGAAACGCGGGAACACCAGGACAGCACTCGAAGGCAGCTGTTGCGGCACGCGTCCCGGTCAATCACAGCCGCAACTGCGGCGTATCCTCAGGCGCGAAGGCAGTTGCAGATCTATCGGAGCCGCGTCGGGGCTTTCGAGCCGATGGATCAGCGCGCGTGCGGCCTCACGGCCAAGCTGCTGCATGGGCTGACGAACGGTGGTGAGCGGAGGTTGGCTCAGTTGACTGGCGACGACTCCGTCGTAACCGGTGAGCGTCGTGTCCTGGGGAACGCGGATGCCGCGATCGTGGAGGGTACGCAACAGTGCAAGGGCGAGCTGGTCCTGCGCACAGACGAAGACCTGCGGCAGGCCGGTGGTCGCGATGTACTCGTGTAGAGCGGTCCGCAGGTGCGGGTCATTCGCCATCACGGTGATGCGGGGGCGAGCACGAGATTCTGAGAGGTCCCATCGGGCGAGTTCTGCTCGGAAAGCGGCGTAGCGTTCCGCGATCTCCAGGTTCTCGTCGTTGCCGACGAAAACGAAATCGGAGCTGTGATGGATCTCCACCATGTGCTGGACGAGCTGGTGCATGCCGCTTGCGTTGTCAGTGTAAATGCGATCGAGGCCACCATTCGGTGGTTGCGAAATGAGCGCTACAGGAAGTCGACGGGCTATATTCGTGAGCTGCTCGGTACTGGTGTAATGCGTCATGACTGCGACGCCGTCAACACGGCCGGCGATATCGACGATCGATTCCGACCGTGCTCCGATGACCCCGCCGAGCATGGTGGCGTAGCCACGGGACCGGCATTCGAGCTCGAATCCGTGCTGGACCTCGTCAGCGTAGAGCGGGAAGAGCTCGAAGCCGTCCTCGTCCGTTGAAGTCTGCTGCTCGGCGTCGAGAATGAGGTCGAATGAGTAGAGCCCGAGCACGCCGGTGCGTCCGCCGGCGAGACCGCGGGCGCTGCCGCTGGGAACGTAACCCAGCTGGTGCGCGGCGTCGTGCACCAGCTGTCGCGTCGTCGCTTTGACGCGTTCCGGCTTGCGGTAGGTGAAGGAGACCGTGGCAGTCGATACATTCGCCAGAGCCGCTACGTCATAAACGGTGGGCCGCTTGCTCACTGTGATCCTCCCATCCGTGTCAGACGGAGCACGAGGGGGCGCCCGACCACACCTCGACGATACCAATATGCCCGCGAGACGGAGACGGAGACGGAGACGGAGACGGAGACGGAGTCGGAGACCGGGACGGAGACCGAGACCGAGACCGAGAGAGATGCGCGCCAACGGTGCTTCCCTCACGGTGAACGTTGCGATGGCCACTCAGGTTCTCGCATCCGTCGGTGCAGCGAAGGCTGGAATTCTGCAGGGTTGCGCTCCAGTTGTTACGCGCATAACATGCAGGAGCACACATGGTGCTTAGAGACAGGAACAAAGATGATCCGATCACGTCGTATGTGGGCCGCCAGTGCCCTTCCCCTGGCTGCCCTCCTCGCCCTTTCCGGCTGCAGCCGTGGTGCTGCTGCACCGGACGAAGCTGAGTCGGTCGACCTCACTTCCGGCCCCGCCACAGGACACGTGACGATTTGGGCGCAGGGCGTGGAAGCGCAGAAGCTTCCCGAGGTGCTCGCCCCGTTCCTCAAGGAGAACCCGGACCTCACGGTCGACGTCACGGAGCTGGCCTGGGCTTCTGCAGAGAGCAAGTACCAGACGTCTGTCGCGGGGAACACGACCCCCGACATCGGCATGCTGGGCACGACGTGGATCGCGAACTACCCGCAGGCTCTGCAGGCCGTACCCGAAGGACTGGACACTTCCGACATGTTCCCTTCGGCACTCGAAGCCGCGAAGGTTGATGGCGTGTCGATCGGCGTCCCGCTGTACCTCGACACCCGTGTCGTCTACTACCGCACCGATCTGGCGCAAGCAGCCGGCTACGACACCCCGCCGACCGACTGGGAGGGATTCCAGACTTTCACGCAAGACATGCAGTCCAAGGCGGGCTCGCAGTGGGGTATCGGGCTGACGACGAATCAGACGCTGAGCTTTTCCGGCAACATGGCCCTCCCCTGGTCCGCCGGAGGAGACATCATGAACGCTGACCAGACCGAGTGGACGCTCGATTCTCCCGCCATGAATCGGGGTTTCGAGTACTACAAGAGCTTCTTCGACAAGGGGATCGCGGATCCGGCCGGAGCCAGCAGCGATGTCACCGTGATGGCGAACGAGTTCATCTCTGGCAAGACGCCGGTCATCATGAACGCCCCCTTCTTCGGCCCGTACATGACGAGCATCGCCGGTGACGAATTCAACGACAAGTGGGGCGTCATGACGGTGCCGAAGGACAAGAGCTCGACGTCGTTCCTCGGCGGTGCGCTGATGACTGTCTTCAAGGAGTCGAAGAATCCGGAGGCGTCGTGGAAGGTGCTGCAGTACCTGGCCGAGCCCTCGACTCAGCTCGCGTTCTTCAAGGCCACCGGGGACCTCCCGGCCACGCAGTCGACATGGCAGGACGACGCACTCACCAGCGACCCTCGCCTGGCGGTGTTCGGTGAGCAGCTGAAGGCCGCGGAGATCACCCCAAACCTCACCACCTGGGCCCAGATCTCGTCGAAGGGTGACCAGCTGCTGGAGCAGATCGCTCGTGGTCAGTCGAGTGTGGACGATGCTCTGGCCGAGCTCCAGACGTTCGCCGACGGACTCGGAACAGGACGCTGACCGACATGACCGTCGCCCTCGGCCGGCGCGCCCGCACCCTTTCGGGTCGGGCGCGCCGGAAGCGGACCCTCACGGCGTGGTTGTTCGCTCTTCCCTTCGTTCTCGTCTTCGCGACGTTCATGGTCGCGCCCATCGTGCAGTCCCTGGCGATGTCCTTCACCGATTTCCGCAGCAGCGACATCCGTTCGCCCTTCAACGTGAACTTCGTGGGCGTCGATCAGTACGTCAACCTTCTCGGCAACCCCGAGTTCCTGAAATCCCTTCTCGTCACGGGCTACTTCGTCGTCGTCGGCATCCCGCTGACGATGGTGATCGCGCTGGTTCTGGCCGTCGCGCTCAACAGTAAGATCGTGAAGTTCCGCTCGGTGTTCCGTGTGGGCTTCTACACTCCGGTCGTGACGAGCATCGTCGCTGTCGCCATCGTCTGGCGGTTCATCCTCCAGCCCGACGGCCTGCTGAACGTCGCTCTCGCTGGCTTGGGTATAGAGGGGCCCAGCTGGCTCACAGACCCGGCTTGGGCTCTGCCCTCGCTCATCCTGATGGCCGTCTGGCGCAACCTCGGGACACTGATGATCATCTTCCTCGCCGGGCTGCAAACCGTGCCGGAGGACGTCATGGAAGCAGCGTCGATGGACGGCGCAGGCAAGGTGCGCAGCTTCTTCAGCATCGTCATCCCCATCCTGCGACCCACGCTCCTGCTCGGAGCCATCCTGCTCTCGGTCGGGTTCCTGCAGTTCTTCGAGGAGTCCTACGTGATGACGCAGGGCGGCCCGCTCGGCAGCACCCTGTCGATCAGCTACTACACCTTCAACCAGTTCGGATTCGGCAACTACGGTACCGCCTCTGCCGCGAGCTACATCCTGTTCGTGATCATCGCCGTGATAAGCGTCGTGCAGTTCCGACTTCTCCGCAGCAAGGACTGACGATGACGATCACACCCGCACCGCTCTCGCCCACGCACGCCCCCGCTCGATCGTCCCTTCGCACTCGGCGGATTCTGAGCTCGACGGCGCTGCACGTCAGCCTCTGCATCGCCCTTGCGTTGATCCTGCTGCCGTTCGTGTGGATGCTGCTCGGCTCATTCAAGACCCAGGCCGAACTCGCCCAGCGACCGATCACCTGGTGGCCCGAGAACATCACGTTCGAGAACTACGGCTCCTGGTTCGGAGAGCTGAACATCGGCGGCTTCTTCTTCAACAGCGCGGTGGTGTCCGTCATCACCGTCGCCGGCAACCTGATCTTCTGCTCGCTCGTCGGCTATGCCCTGGCGAAGATGGACTTCGCGGGAAAGCGGGTTCTCCTCGCACTGGTGCTCGTCACCCTGATGGTCCCCGGCGTCGTCACGTTCGTGCCGCTGTTCGTGTTGATCAGCCAGATGGGACTCGTCAACACGCTGCCCGCGCTGTTCCTCCCGTTCCTCGTCACGCCGCTGGGAGTCTTCCTCATGCGCCAGTTCATGATGTCCATCCCGGACTCGCTGATCGAGGCGGCACGTCTGGACGGAGCCGGAGAGCTGA